>JAFGNR010000448.1 GCA_016926915.1 Anaerolineae bacterium | reverse complement strand
CCATCGAGGTGGCGGATGCTGAGGATATTGTCTTCGAGTATGAACCCGAAGAATTGGGACTGGCGCCTCAGCACGCGGTCAAGATCGCGAGCATCAAGCAGCTCCGTCCGTTGGCCCGGGGGGCAGCCCTGGGGCATCTTCTATTTCGCTCGCGGGCTTGCCACTTTTTTATCTTGGCCTTATACTTGGACTAACAAAGAAAAACGCCTCATCACTCATCCTGGGACTGTGTGAAACCGGATTCCAGGGGGGCAACAGGGGAGGGGCCATGCACTCTGTTTTCGCGACTTGTGTTCCACGTTCCGAGGTTCTTGAAGGTGAGCTCCAGGAGGATATCTTTGCCGCACGCCTCAAGGATGTGTTGGATGGCCGGGCCGTTGCTGTATACCAGAAGCCATCTGTGTTTTTCGAGAACACGTATCCCACCACGGGGTTGCGTTCCTTGCTGCAAGAGTCGCTAGGGCGCCTGACCGGCGCCAAAGCGTCCGGCAGCCCGGTTATCCGCCTGGAGACCGCGTTTGGGGGCGGCAAGACTCACAACTTGATTGCGCTGTACCATGCAGCTTCGGGCGCCGCCACTCCGGAGATGCTGGGCGATCTGGTGGACGCGGCTTACGTGCCCCGCAAGGGTGACGTTCTCGTCGCCGGCGTGGTCGGGTCCGATCTGGATCCCACCACCGGCCTTTATCACGCTGTGGACAATGTCCGCACCTTCACGTTGTGGGGGGAACTGGCCTACCAACTTGGCGGACGCGCCGGCTATGCCCTGGCCCGGGAAAGCGACCAGAACAAATCCGCGCCGGGCACGGGCCTCTTTGCTGAGTTGATTAGCGAACACCAACCTGTTCTCATCATGATCGATGAGCTGGCGCGCCACATGCGCGTGGCGCAGACGGTTACAACGGCAACCGGGAAATCAGATCTGGCAGAACAGACGGTGGCCTTTCTGATGTCGCTTCTGGAGTTTGCCGCCAGCCGGTCGAATGCCGTGGTGGTGCTCACGCTCGCGGGATCGGGGGATGCCTTCGCTGATGAGACGGAAGGCTTGCGTAAGCAATTGGCCGAGGCGCACAAGGTCTCGGCTCGCCAGGAACGGGTGATCACCCCGACAGGCGAAACCGAAATTGCGGCCATCGTACGGCACCGGCTCTTTTCTCATATCGATCGCCAGGCGGCTGCCGAGACGGTGAAGGCCTTTTCTGCCGCCTACGAGCGCTGGTTGGAGCAGAACGTCGCGTTGCCCAACCGGGCAGTTTCCTCTGAATATGCCCAAGGCATGGCGACGGCCTATCCCTTCCACCCCGAGCTGCTCAACGCATTGACCCTTCGCGTAGCCACTATCCCCAATTTCCAGAAGACACGGGGTGCGCTGCGCCTTTTGGCCCTCGCTGTGCGCGCGTTGTGGCGCTCGCAGCCTGCCAATGCCTGGTTGATCAGCCCCTACCACGTCGATCTGCGGATGCCGGAGATTGCTGAGGAGCTGACCAGCCGGCTGCAACGCCCGGCCTTCAAGCAGGTGATCGATGCCGATATTGTGAGTCCCCAAGGCGCTGCGCCGGGACATGCTTACCAAATCGACGGCGCCTGGGTTGCTGCGGGCAAGCCGCGTTACGCGCGCCGGGTAGCGACCGCCGTCTTTCTGCATAGTTTGGTCCAGGGCGCCACTTCCGGCATCGATCCGGCAGATCTGTTGCTTGCCACGTTGAATCCCGGCGATGAGCCCCTTCTGGTGCAGAAAGCAGCCGAGAGGCTATATGACAAAGGCTGGTTCTTCGAATGGGATGGGCTGCGCTACCGCTTCAAACCCGAACCTTCCATCAACAAGATCGTCAATGACGAGATGGAGATGGTGGGGAAGAGCAAGGCCAAGGAAGAGTTGGATACCCGTATCCGCAAGGTGTGGAAAACGGGGACCTTCAAGGTCATACCCTTTCCACAAGAGGCCAACAACCTCGAGGATGACGCCGATCTTCCTAAACTCGCGGTCATGCATTACGATGCGGTCACTGCGACGGCTTCGCGCCCTGCGCCGCCGGACCTGGTGCGCCGCCTGGCGGAGCGTTCCGGGACGCAGGAAGGATTCCGCCGTTTCAGAAACAACGTGCTGTTCCTGGTCGCCGATGGAGACCGGGAGGACGACATGGTGCGGGCGGCCCAACGTTATCTGGCCATCAACCGGATTGCCGGGGATGCCGAGCGGATGTCCGAATTCACCGGGGAACAGCGGAAGAAGATCAAAAAGCTGGGGGAATCCACAGAACTTGACGTCCGGGTAGCGATCACCAAGGTTTACCGGCACCTCTATTTCCCCAGCGCCGATGCGCCCCAGGCCGATGCCAATTTGGTACACGAGTTGCTCCCGGCCCAGGATCAAGGCCGCGTCAACCAGGATCAATCCTCGGTGGTGTTGCATGCGTTGCGCCAACAGCAGAAAGCCTTGACCGGAAACGAGCCGCTGTTGTCTGCGGCGTTCGTCAAATCCCGCGCCTGGGATAAGAACCAGGTGTTCATGACGACTGAGGAGCTCCGCAAGGCGTTTGCGCGCCGCCTGAGCCTGCCGCAACTCCTTGACTTGAATCAACTAAAGCGAACCATTCAGAACGGCATCAAAACCCAGGTGTGGATCTATTACGATGCCCGCGCCGAGATGGGGTACGATCATGAATCGCCCCCGCCTGCGATTCAGATCACGGACGAAGCCTACCTCTATCTGCCCACGGAAGCGACCCGGATGGCGTTGCCGGTCAAGGGCAAGACTCCCCAACCCAGGGACGAGGAAGAAGAGCGGTGTGAGGTCTGTGGGCAACCGGCATCTGCGTGCACGTGTGGCCTCGAGATTCCCGATGTGACGCCGCCGGAAAAGCAACTTCTGGGCGCGGGTGTGCCGCAACAAGCCTTCCAACAACTCCTGGATGCCTGCTTCGACCGGAAAGTGACCCAGCTGCAAGCTCTTAAGATCACACTGCGGGGCGCGGATAAGCAAGGGGCCGTCGATATGCGGCTGTTGGGCATGGTCATCCCTCAAGTGCAAGCCAAGGATGCCGTCATCACGCTGCACTATACCGCCGAATTCGGCGCGGGATACATTCAGGTCATCACCAATCATTTGACCTGGGATCATTACCGGCAGCTGAAACAGGTCACGGATGATCTGGCCCGGGGGGCAGACAGCTTCCACATCGAATTGACGCTCCGGCTGGAGTATCCGGATGGCCTGGCGGTTGAGGGCGACCGGTTCCGCACCGTGCACGAGATCATGACCACGGTGGGCCTGGGGGTGATCCAGGTTGAAGGGGAAACCCCAGCGGAGGTCGTGTGAGCCTATGCGAGGAGGGCGTTGGCTCATGAAAGCCCTGAGCTTTCACCAGCCCCGGGCCGAACAGGTGGTGCGGGGAGAGAAGACTGTGGACATTCGTACCTGGCGCGTCGCTTACCGGGGGCCGTTGGCGGTCCATGCTTCGGCGCAACGCCGCGATGCCCGCTGCCGCGCCCTGGGTTTCGATCCTGCGACGTTGGCCTACGGCGCCGTGATTGGCGCCGTAGATCTGGTCGACATTCAAGCTATCGACGCGGAACGCTACGCGACGTTGCAGGCGCAGCACCGGTTGGATACATTGTTTCCCGGGGAGCCTTGTTATGCCTGGTTCTTCCGGCGCCCACAGCGACTGCCGGAACCGGCGCCGGCGCGGGGACGGCGCCGGCTGTTCGATGTGGTCATGGACGGCGAACCGGTATCTGAGGCGCCGCCGGAAGCCGCACCGGCGGCGCGTGTCCGTAACCTTTACCGGATCGCGCCCCCGCCGCAGCCCGACCCTGAGCGCCCCTTTGCCTTGTACGCCATTGCGGAGGAGGCGGGGGGCGGCTATCGCGTAGCGCTTTACCAGTGGGTGCCGGTGGGACAGATAGCCCGTCCGGCTTTTCCGGCGCAGGATGGGAAACCCGCCGCGCCGGGGGCGTTGTGGGAGATCGAAATCGGTGGGGATCCGCTGCGCACGGTAACCGATCACTTGCTGGCGGCATTGCGGGCCAATGGGTACAAGGCCACCGACCTGGGCCGCGAGGTGGGCAGCGAGACCCCCTTTTATCTGGACGAGGCTTCAGGCTTGCGCCTGGCGTTGATCTTTATCGCAGTCAAGCCGCTGGCGCGCCACGATCGCATTGAAGCTATTGGGCAGGGCATCCAGGCGATGAGCGAAGAAGAGGCGTATTACTGGTTCAGCAAATGCAGCGCCGGCGTGGATGCCACGCGCGCGCAAAAAGCCCTGCGCGTCCTGTTGGGGTAGAAAGAAGCACTATCACTATCTGTAGCACAGGCTTTCTAGCCTGTGCAAAGCACCGGCAGGAATGCCGGTGTCACTATCAGGAGATTTTGAGCTATGTCCCACAAGAAAACGCTGATCGAAACCTGGTTACCCTTCGACGCCATCGGCGCGGAGAGTCTGCGGGAGCGCGGTGCCAGTAGCGCCCTGCCGCCGCTTTACTTTCTTCACGTCTGGTGGGCGCGGCGCCCGCTCACGATCTCCCGCGCAGCGCTTGTGGCTGGGCTGTTGCCCGCCTGGGACGTGATCGCCGGAGATGCCGCCCTGCGCCGGCGGTTCCCTGATGAAAAGGCCTATCACGCCTGGTTCCTGCGTTTCTTGGGGATCAAGGGGGATCCGGTGGCGGCGCGGAAAGCACTGGAGAAAGCCAAGGAGACGGGCGAATTCCTCGGTTCGAATCCCTATGGGTATGATCGCGCTTTCACATGTAGTCCGGAGGCCGACGATCTGGCGCTGTTCGAGCGGCTGGCAGCGTACCGGCTCTCTCGCGGGGAGGACAGGCAGGAAAGCCTGTCCCACATTGTTTTGCTGGATCCTTTCTCCGGCGGGGGGTCGATTCCTTTTGAGGCCCGGCGCTACGGGTTGGCGACGGTGGCCAATGAGTTGAACCCTGTGGCGTGCACGATTCTCAAGGCGACGCTCGATTATCCGGCGGAGTTCGGGCCTGGGTTGGCCGCCGACATCAAACTCTGGGGACGCCGGTGGGCCAAGCGCGTGCGGCAGAAGTTGTCGCCCTATTTTCCAAAACAACCGGGTGAGAACATCTTTGCCTATCTTTGGGCGCGGACGGTGGCTTGTCCGGTGACGGGCAAACCGGCGCCGTTGAGTCCCAACTGGTGGTTGAGTAAAGGGAAACGGAAGGTTGCGGCGCAGCTGCTGGCCGATCCCGCCTGGGAGACGCCGCGTTTCCGCATCGTGGAGGGGGAGGCGATCGACTTCGATCCCGACGAGGGCACCGTGAGTCGCGGGGTGGGCCGCTCGCCGTGGACGGGCGATACCATCGACGGCGACTACATCAAGGCCGAGGCGCAGGCCGGGCGGATGGGGCAGTGGCTCTACGCGGTGGCGCTCAAACGCCGGGGCGGCTTCGACTTCCGCGCGCCGTCGGCTGAGGACCTGGCGGCGGTCGCGGCGGCGGAAGCGGAATTAGCGCGGGTGCGCCCGTTGTGGGAGGCGCGGGATATCATCCCGACAGAGCCTTTTCCCCCAGGAAATGACATGCGTCCCTTGTATTATGGGATGCCAACTTGGTCAGATTTCTTCTCTCCGAGACAGTTGTTGGCTATGGGGATCTTTATTGAAACATTGCACGCGCTGCGTGGTGAAATCGTTGAGGATCACGATATAGAAACCGCAGGTGCAATTGACGCCTATCTTTCGTTAATGTTAGATAAGATAGTCATCTACAATAATCGTTCCTGTCGCTTTGACCCGAGCCGGGGATTGCGAAGCAACTTCGATCGGCACGATTACGCTTTTGTGTGGAGCCATGGCGAGTTCGACGCTTCCACCAATCTTCTCCCCTGGGCGGTGAGTCAAATCACGGATGCCTACAAAGAGATGGCGGAATTGCTCGTTTTTGCACCGGCGCGGTTGGAGACGTCTGCCGGGAAACGCGGTCCGGTGCAGCTGGTTCAGGGCAGTGCTGCTCACATCGCGCCTTTGGCCGAGGGGTCTGTTGACGCCATCGTCACCGATCCGCCTTACTATGACAACGTCATGTACGCGGAGCTCGCCGATTTCTTCTACGTCTGGCTCAGACGCACCGCCGGGCATCTCTATCCGGCGTGGTTTGGCGCCCGTCTCACGGACAAGGATTCGGAAGCCGTGGCCAATCCCGCCCGTTTTGCCGGTCTGGGCCGCAGTAAGAAGCAGCTCGCCATGCAGGATTACGAGCGCAAGATGGAGGCTGCGTTTCGCGAGATGTATCGCGTGCTCCGCGACGACGGTCTGCTCACGGTGATGTTCACCCACAAGAAGATTGAGGCCTGGGATACGTTGGGCGCCGCGCTCATCAATGCCGGGTTCAGTATTCAGACCTCGTGGCCTGTGCACACCGAGAGCGAGCATTCGCTACACCAGGCCAAGAAGAACGCGGCTCGCAGCACGATTCTCCTGGCCTGCCGCAAACGTGCCCACATCGCGGACGCGGAGCCGGTCTGGTGGGATGACCTGGCGACCCGCGTGCGGGCAGCGGCGCGCGAGAAAGCCGCGGCGTTCAACGCGCAGGGCATCGCGGGCGTCGATCTCTACTTGAGCACTTTTGGCCCGGTGCTGGCGATTATCTCCGAGCGTTGGCCCGTGCTCACCCGCGAGGTCGACGCGCAGACCGGGCAGCCCAAACCCCTGCGTCCCGAAACGGCCCTTGATTTGGCCCGTGAGGAGGTCATTGCCTTGCGCAAGCGGGGTCTGCTCCTGGGCCGCGAGATCGAATTCGATCCACTCACGGATTGGTATCTCATGGCGTGGGACGCCTTCCGCGCCGAGCGGTTCCCGGCGGATGAGGCGCGCAAGCTGGCGTTGGCGTTGGGTCTAGACGTTGAGCGCGACCTGGTGGGGCAGCGCGTGCTGACCAAGAAAGGCAGCGATGTTATCTTGCTGCAACCGAAACAGCGCCGGGTGCGCAGCCACGTCAATCCGGATGCGGAGCACTTCGCGCACTGGCTGGACGCGATTCACACCGCCCTATTGGTCTACGAGGAGGACGGGGCGGCGGCCTGTGAGCGGTTCCTCAACCGGACCGGGCTACGTGGCGATAGCACATTCAAGGCCGTAGTACAAGCCTTTCTCAATGCCGTGCCGCGCGCGCGGGTAAAAGGGGAGTTCGTGCGTCCGGAGGCCCGCATGCTTGACGCGCTGCGCGCAGCGTTTTTCGAGGAGCTGGTGGTGGAGGAGGAAGAGACATCCCTGGGCAAGCCTCTTCAAGAGACTTTACCAGGTATATAGTGGGGGGCGCCGTAGGAGGAGCACCGGCAGGAATGCCGGTGTCACTACACTACGGGGAGCGAGTTGGCGGCGCCGTAGCACAGGCTTTCTAGCCTGTGCATTCAAAGCACCGGCAGGCCTGCCGGTATCACATACTTGAGGGTGAGATTTGAGTCATAGCATGATTTCACTACGTGACCACGATTTCCAACTCTCTTACGGCCCCGGCGACGACCGGTTACACGCCTTCTATATCCCGGCGCTCAAGGCCAGTCTGCACTATGATCGCATGACGGGTTTCTTCAGCAGCAAGGCGCTGGCGATTGCCGCCGCCGGGGTGGCGCATCTGGTGGTCAATCGTGGGCGGATGCGGTTGCTGGTTGGCGCGCAGTTGAGTCGCGAGGATGTTGCTGCGATTCAACAGGGTCATGCTTTGCACGCCATTGTCGAGAAGAACCTTGAACGGGCGCTGCCTGATCCCGTAACGTTGCTCGATACCCATTTGCGGGACCGTCTGGCGGCATTGGCTTGGCTCATCGCTCACGATGCGTTGGAAATTCGCGTGGTGTTGCCGAAAGGCCACGGCGGTGTGCCTCTGCCTGCGCCGGAATCGCGCGAGTATTTCCATCCCAAGGTCGGCATCTTCACAGACGCTGGGGGCGACCAGGTTGCGTTCAATGGTAGTATCAATGAGTCGGAGAATGCGTGGGAACACAACTACGAGTATTTCACTGTATGGCGTTCCTGGGTATCGGACGAAAGCCGTGCTTACGTTGCCGAACAGGTCGGGCGTTTCGAGCGTCTGTGGTCGCATCGCGAACCCGATTGGCTAGCTTTACCAATACCCGAAGCCGTCCGCCAGCGTTTGCTCCGCTACATGCCTGATCGTGCGCCATTGCGCGACCCGCTTGAAGCGCCGCCCGTTCAAGCCCGGGAGCCTGCCACTTTGGTGATACTGACGTCACAGCTGGAAAAGGAACGGATTCTGGCGCAATTCCTGCGCGATGCGCCCTATTTAGTGGGTGGGGCCGGGCTAGGTGCTGCAACGGCCGCGGTTGTCCCATGGCCACATCAGCAAACGGTAGCCCGGCGCGTCGTCGAGACTTTTCCGGACCGTTACGTGTTTTGTGATGAAGTGGGGTTGGGAAAAACTATCGAGGCCGGGTTAGTGCTGCGTAGTTTGTGGCTAAACGGGATTGTCAGGCGGGCGCTGATCCTCACCCCCAAGTCTGTCTTACATCAGTGGCAGGAGGAGCTCTACGAGAAGTTTGTCCTGGATGTGCCGGTGTATGACGGCAGAGCCCTCGTGTATCTCGACAAGACTTCGAGGCCGTCAACCTCGCCCAATCCGTGGAATGCGCTCTCGTTGGTACTGGCTTCGAGCCAGCTGGTCAAACGCAAAGACCGGTGGGCGCTGCTTCTGGAAGCAGAACCATGGGATCTAGTTCTCGTGGATGAGTCTCATCACGCTCGCCGGAAGGATTTCCTCAATAAACGGACGTACCGTCCAAACCGTTTGTTGGAATTGCTCACGCAGCTTCAATCACGAACCAAAGGCTTGTTGCTTATGACGGCCACGCCAATGCAGGTCGATCCTATCGAAGTCTGGGATCTTCTTAGTCTTCTGGGGTTGAGCGGTGAATGGGGGGCAGATGGGCGCAATTTCCTGAGATTTTATCACGAATTGCGCAGAGACGAACCTGATTGGGAATTTGTGGTGCGCATGTTCCGGGCAGAGCTTGCCGCTGGCAACGGAAACCTCGACTCGGCTTGGATGGATGAAGCGACCAGAGTTTTGGGGCCCGTGGAGACAACAAAGCTGCGCTGTCTCTTGGATGGAACGTCACCGGCCCGAGAGTTCAAGGCCTTGTCGCCGTCCGCTCTCCGGGAAGCGCTTGCACTTCTGAAACGTCACACGCCGTTGCGGAGACTGGTCTTCCGCAACACGCGGCCCTTGTTGCGACGTTACGTTGAAGAGGGCTTACTGAAAGAAAATGTTCCGCACCGCCGGCCCGAGCTGGTATGGATCGAGATGTCAGCGGAAGAGAAGGCGTTGTACGATCGCATTGAGGAGTATATCAGCAACTTCTACCGGAAATACGAGGCGCAGCGCAAAGGACTGGGCTTTGTGATGACTGTTTACCGGCGACGATTGACCAGCAGCTTCTATGCAGTGCGCTGCAGCCTGGAGCGCCGGTTGGAATTTCTAAGAGGGCGCGCCAGCCTTGAATTCACGGAAGACGACCTGGAGCAAGAAGTGCTCGCGTCGGATGTTGATGAAGCGTTTCGCGATATGGAGGCGGGCGGATACCAGGATGAAATTGACTATGTCGAGGACTTCTTGCATGCGTTGCGTGTATTAGGGACATATGACTCCAAGGTGGAGCAGCTCCTTGACGACTTGCGCGCGTTATTTCACGAGCGGGACACCGTATTGATTTTTACGCAGTACACGGACACGATGGACTATCTGCGCGACCAACTGCGCCAGCGATACGGCGGGCAAGTGGCTTGTTACAGCGGGCGGGGCGGCGAGTGGTGGGATGGTAATGCCTGGGTGCCGGTATCCAAAGAAATGCTCAAGAACGCGTTTCGTGAAGGCCAGAAGATCAAGATTCTCTTGGCTACTGAGGCCGCCAGCGAGGGACTTAACCTTCAAACGTGTGGTGTGTTGATCAACTATGACATGCCTTGGAACCCGATGCGAGTGGAGCAGCGCATTGGGCGTATCGATCGTATCGGTCAGGTCTATGATACGGTCTGGATCAAGAATTACTTCTACCAGGATACGGTCGAAGCAAAGGTGTATCAGGCGCTCAATACCCGGATCGACTGGTTCCAGGATGTTGTGGGACCTCTGCAGCCGATTCTTGCGCAAGTGAGTCGCGTGATCCAGGCGATTGCGATGAGCCAAGATGTCGAACGACGGCAGGTCCTAGAGGAGGCTGTGGCGAGCTTGGGAGTAGAACTCGATGCTGTTGCGTCTCAACTGAATATCGACGAATGGGCAGACCATGCTGGTGATGGTCGTCCCTGGACGACGCCGGTTTCCCTTGAGCAGCTGGGTTCCATTATTCAGAATTTCCCTACACTCGCAGATCGTTTTACTCCTCACGCGGGGATCTCCGGTGCATTCTTCATCCAGTTGGATGGGGAACGTCGTGTCTGCACCTTCGATCGCAATGTGTTCGACGCCCATCCGAATTCTGTACAGTTGTTGACTTATGGCCACCCCTGGTTATCACGTCTTTTGGAAGAAATTCCTGCTCCGGCAGGTGATCAGGCGTTTGGTTCGGCGCTGCGTGTTGAAGTGGCGTCCCCCCTACGCCGTGTGGCTTACTACCGGATCGCTACAGAGGTTACCGATGCGGGCGATATCGCGCGTATCGACACGTTAGGGTGGTTCCAGGCTGCATTACAGACTGCTGTCGAGTGGCCGCCAGAACAACGGAGCCGGGCGCGCCGGGATGTGGAAAGGGCGGTGCAGGACGAATGGGACCAAATGGGGCGGCGCATGGCAGCGCTAGTTCGAGCGCAGCTAGAGACTTTGTATGCGCGTGCTGCACGTCTGCTGTTGGATGCAGCGCTGGTCGAGCTTGCTCTGGGGCAACAACCGGATCTCTTGGGGGAAGGGGAGTATCCCCTGGCTTTTGATGAGCACGCTGTGTCGGGCTTGAAGCGTCATGGGCCTCCCTGGTCTGGATTATTGAAGCTTACCTGGTCGAAAATGCCGTTCCGTAGGCCGCGCCCAACAGATCCGTTTTTCATCGAGATTCAAGGTCATCCGCCCGACCTTTTGAGGCGCCAGTTCTCCCGGTTTGAGAACCAGGCCAGGCATCTCATTCGTGAGATTCTCGCGCTGCAACAGCGTTAACCGGCGACGTGTGATGTACCTTGTGGTGATTTCACGCTCCACGATGTTGAGTGGTGTTGTCTATGCCCTTTCTCCCTGCCGCTGACCTCCTGCACCGCCTGGAGACCCTGATCCGGGAGGAGACTGCGCACCAGCGCGAGCACCTGGAGCGCCAGTGGTCGCTG
>JAFGNR010000026.1 GCA_016926915.1 Anaerolineae bacterium | reverse complement strand
GAAGGCGCCGGGGAAGCGTGGCTACAGATCCATCCGCGCTTTGACTCGCCGGAATTGGAAGAAGAGATGGTCATCCTTGCCGAAGACCGCCTGGCAAAGACTAAATCCGACGAGACACAGGCGCTCTGTGTGTGGACCCACGAAACCGACACCCGGCGACAGGCGCTTCTGCAACACCGGGGATATGCCAGGGGAACATGGGCAGAACACCAACACCGGCGCTTTCTCGACGCCCCCATTCCGCCGTCAACCCCGGCGCCCGGCTATGTTGTGCGCGCCCTGGGCGATAGCCGCGAGCTGCCCGCGCGCAGCTGGATTTCATGGCGAGCCTTCCACCCTGATGAACCGGACGAAGCCTACGAGGGGTGGCTGTGGTATCTCAACATCCAACGGATGCCCCTCTACCGCCGCGACCTGGACATCGTGGCGGCGGCCCCGACGGGCGAACTCGCCGCCTTTTGCACGCTGTGGTACGACGACGTGACCCGCACCGGTTATTTCGAACCGGTGGGCACAGTACCGGAACACCAGCGCAAGGGGCTAGGGAAGGCCATCATGTACGAGGCTATGCGCCGCTTGCAAGGTATGGGAGGGGTCGTCGCGACCGTGGGCGGCTTCTCGACTGCCGCAAATGCGTTGTACGGCGCGGTGATGCCGGGAGAGGTCGAAAAGCTCGAACCGTGGATCAAGGCCTGGTAAGGCCGGACAGCTGTCCGGCCCCAGGCGCGTGCAGGGTCGAAGGCCAGGGCCTCAGTCCTGAGGGGCGAAGGTCAAGGCCTCCTGATCGGACCAGAAGATTTGCAGTTGGCCATCGACGAACCGGAAAGTCTTTGCCGCCGTCAGGTAACCCACATAGAGGGTTTCCTGCTCCATGATCCCTTCCGGTTCCAAGCAGGCTTTTTCGGTAATCGCGACGGCCTCGATGGTGAGGGTACCGCCGTTCACGCGGTACGCGCCGCTGTAGGTGTTGCAGCCCGCCGAACCGTGCACTTGGCCTTCTTCGAAGGCCGCCGTGATTGTGGCGCCGGGAAGAGACCGGGTTTTGCGATAGGCGATCAATGTCCACGAAGTACCGTCCAGGGGATCATCATTGGCCACAGAATCGCCGTTGCATCCGGAGAACGCCAAGATCAACAACAGGAGACACACAGGTATCCAGAACTTCGCACGCATGCTACACCTTCCTTTCGCGCTATCTTGATAATCTTTAGACGCCGGCAAGTCAGAAGAAGTTCCAAGATAGCATACAGTGGAAGACGCACGTCCCACAAGGAGACACGCTAACATGACCAAGACACTACCCACGCGCGTGGGCCATATCAACTTCACCTATAGCGCCGCAGGACATTACCTCTACAGCCAGGAGCCCTGCGCGCCCCTGGAAGAAGATGCATACATCGCTCAGGACGTCTACTTCCCCGATGCGGAAAAACGCCAGTTGTTCATCTGCCGCCCGGGCGCCTACCATGAAGTAACCATCGATGTCGCGTTTCTCACGGGGCGGGCCGGCCTGCCGGTGGTCGTCGAGTTCCTGAAACCGGTCATCTCCGTGACACTGTCGGTCATTCCAACCACGCCCTATCTACTCCAGGTCTTCCGCGAGGATGAGGAAAACGTTCTCACCTACCGTCACATGCGGCTGCCGGTGACGTTCAGATCGGACCGCGCCGACATCCAGCGGATCGCGTTTGGACACGCGCTCTCCTTGATCGCTATCGAGGCTATCGATTTCGAGCGTTGACCATAGAAAACAGGGAAACCGGCTTATGGTTCCGAATGCGGTACCTATTTGCCAATATGAGGCTACAATAAGCGACTATACGAGATTCTTACACAGAGTCACACAGAGAGTGTCACAGAGATACTACCGGGCTGGATTGGCGAATTTGGTTCGTAGTAACAACTTAGGTCCCTCATGGCGTCGAAGCACGCCTAAAGTCATGATTACGAACCCATATCTTGTGTTTGTGCGAGAACGCCCCACCGGATGTAGGAATCCCGAGAATTCGCCAGACTCCGGCGCCGGGCAAGACTGACGACTGAGGGCTGATTGCTGATGGTTATTCTTTGAGGAGGTCAAGGTGAAACCCGCATTGTTTGTGATCGACGTACAAAAAGCGTTCTACGAAATCGACGATAACGTCACGCAATCCCTCCAAGCGGCGACCTGGTTCATCAATGCCGCAATCGCGTTGTTCAGGGAGAAAGCGCTCCCCATCATCTGCGTGCAACACATCGATGAGGAAGAAGGACTGGTACCGGGCGTCGAGGGATTCGACGTACCCGACGAACTGGACCTGCTTCCTACGGATGTGTACATTCACAAGACCAAAGGAAATGCCTTCATAGGCACACCGCTGATCGACACCTTGCACCGGCTTGAGGTGGATACCGTCATCCTCACCGGCTTCTGTGCAGAATACTGCGTGCTCTCTACCTACCGGGGAGCAGCGGACCTGGATTTCCATCCAATTCTCTTGCGCGGTTCGTTGGCCAGCGGGAAAGCGGAGCACATCCGGTTTGTCGAGGATATCAGTAGCCTTATCACCTACGGTGCGCTGCGCACCCTGCTCCCTTAGTAATCTGAAGACATAGGGGTAACGTGAGCCGAGGATGGTTTGCGGTCATGGTGAGCGCTCTGCTACGGCGCCTGACCATTAGCTGCGGAAAACTATGGAACGCAGCGAACTTGCCGGCGCACTGCGAGGTATGTGGATTTGAGCTTTGAGGCGCCGGAGTTCAACCCATCGGCGCGCACTCCTGTAGCCAGCAGCATTGCCGCGCGATGGATCTTGGCGCTGTCAGTGGGACTGGGCGCCCTGTTGGCGCTATGGGTATGGCGCAAATATACCAGCCGATTCTCGGCGTGCCGGAGGAGAGCGGGAGAAGGCGCGCTGAGGGGTGAGGCTTTCGCTTCCGAGGCGCTGCTTATCGATGTGAGAAGCAAGACTGAATTCGATAGGAGCCACATTGCGGGCGCCATCCACATCCCGCACCGGCGCATTGTGCGACGCTTACCGGTAGCAACCGGCGGAGGAAAACCGGTCTTGCTCTACTGCCGGTCAGGGCGGCGTTCGGGCATCGCTTGTCGCCGGTTGCGGCGTAGAGGGTATACGCAGGTCTTCAACGCCGGAGGCTATCGCGAGACGGCGGAAGGTCTCGGTCGCGCCCTCGTCGCCACAGGAACCTCTACCGGCGCTTCAGCATGAATCCTCCCTCGACGCCCAAAAAGGGTCCCCGGCTCTTGAGGTCGCTCCTGTTCCTGAGCTATCCGCTCGGATTGGCAGTGTTGGCGCTGCTCCACACAGCTTACCCACAGCGCAGCGGGTTTCTGGCGCTGACGCAGGTGTTCGCGCCGCACCTCTTCATGCTACTCCCGCTCTATCTGCCCTGGTTGGTGCGCCGCCGTTTCTCGGCCATACATCTCACCGTTATTACCTGCGCGCTCCTCTTCGCCCTGCGATACGGGCCCCAATGGCCGCCGAGAGAGGTGACTGCCCCACTCGACGCAGAGACGATGACGATTGCCACGTGGAACGTGCACGTGGCGAATGAGCTGACCACTGACGATTACGAGGCGCTTATGGCACGTCAGGCCGGCGTCATCGTGCTCCAGGAATGCCGTTGGCAGGCTTTGGAAGAAGACGCTGAAGTGCAGGCAGCCTATCCATACCGGCTTGTCCACCCGAGTAAAGGGCTGCCGCCGGGATTCGCGCTTCTCAGCCGCTATCCCATCTTGGAGTACGGCAGCCTGACAGAGCCCGCCGGGGTCTGGGATATCCCACGCGTGCTGTGGGCGCAGGTACAGTTGCCGTCGGGCCGCGACCTCACCGTGGTCACGGCGCACCCGGTCTCGCCCCTGGGAGGCAGGCCACGGGGGCTCTATGACCCGGCGCTGCGGGATTGCCAGTTGGCGGCGCTCGGCGAATTCCTCGCGGTGCGGCTGGCGCGAGGTGAACGTGTGATTCTGGCCGGCGACCTGAATCTCACCGAGCGAGAACCGGCTTACCGGGATCTCTCACACCACCTGACCGACGCGTTCGAGGCCGTGGGCGCGGGCTACGGGCCAACCTGGGGGGCGCGTTCTATTTTCCAGTACGTGCGCCTGCTGCGCATCGATCACCTCATGTCTGGCGAGCAAGTGCTGCCGCGCGACGTCGGAACCGACTGCCGGTGGCTAGGCAGCGATCACTGCATTCTCTACGGACGGTTTGCGGTTCCGTAGCAACAGAACCAGGGTAGACAGCCTTTTATCTGAGAGAGAAAACGGACTTGACCGGCGCCTACATTTCTCGTATACTCCCCGGCGAATCCAGAACACATCCTCCGTCATCAACAACATATTCGGAACGCCCGACCGGCGCTTTGCGCCGGTCTTGATCCGGGTAACCAAAGGGGGTACTTTTTGAACATCGACACAGTCAAGCTCGCCGTCTACTCGCCAACCGGCACGACGCGACGCATCGTCACAGCGATTGCGGAAGGCGTGGCCCCGCGTGTCATCGAGATTCTCGACGGTACAAAGCCGGACGCGCGGCGTGGAGAGGTGCACGTGCACATGGAAGCGCTCACAATTATCGGCGCGCCGGTCTACGCGGGACGGACGCCCCCGCACGCGGTGGACTTTCTGAACACGTTGACGGCTTCACAGGCGCCGGCCGTGCTGGTCGCGGTCTACGGCAACCGGGAATTCGAGGACGTCCTGCTGGAGCTCAGCGATCTGGTTACCGCCGCCGGTTTCGTGCCTGTGGCGGGAGCCGCCTTCATCGGAGAGCACTCTTTTTCAACCGGTGCGCGCCCTATCGCGCCCGGCCGGCCTGATGCCGACGACCTGGCAGCGGCGCGCGCCTTTGGGGTACAGATTCGCGAAAAGTTATCAGATGTCGAAAACGTTGCGGATCTGTCCCCGCTCGCCTTGCCCGGAAATCGTCCCTATCGGGAGGTCACACATTTCTCGGGCATCACGCCCGTAACCGATCGCGCGCTCTGCATCGACTGCGGCGCCTGCGCCGACATCTGTCCGGTCGCAGCGATCCCGGCGGAAGACTTCACCTATACGGACACTGACCGGTGTACTGTCTGCTGCGCGTGCATCAAAGAGTGCCCCACAGGAGCGCGGGCGATGGAGCATCCCCGGGTGCTGAGGATTGCACAATGGTTGCATGACAATTACAGCAAACGGAAGGCGCCGGAGATCTTCCTGTAGCGCTCGGAATGGCAAAGGGGAGGCGTACTATGGACATTGTGTGGAAAAGCCTGGTAGGCGCCGCGATGACGGGCCTCATCACCTGGCTGGCAAAGAAAGGAAACGTGCTGCCGGGGGTGCTGCCGCTGTTTCCCACCTTCGGCCTGATCGCGCTGTTCATCGTGGGTCTCAAGAACGATCCTGACGCCTTCAAGACCACGTGTATCGCCGCGCTGAAGACAGTACCCGCCTACGTAGCTTTCCTCATGGTGAGTTACGCGGCGGCCGGCAAGGTCGATTTCAAAATCGCACTGCTGTTGGGGCTGGCAGCCTGGCTCATCGTGGCGCTACTGACATTCTGGCTGCCCAAATACGTTGGATGAACCCGTCAGAACAACCGCCAAGGCCTGGCGCTAGATTCACCATTCTCAAGGAGATATCCCGATGATTGATCCTGCACAGTTGGAGAAAACCAAGGCTTACATTTTCCGGCAGGGCCGTTTGCTGGAACGGCAGCTATTCGATTCTATCTTCGGCAACGGCAGCCGTGAAGCGTGTCTGGCGGCGCTGGCAGCATACCAGAACGCCGACGGCGGATTCGGCAACGGCATCGAGCCGGACTTGCTTTGCCCCGGCAGCTCCGCCATCGGCGCGGAGACCGCACTCTTCGTGCTGGAGATTCTTGAGACGCCCGAACCGCGCATTGTCGAACCGCTGGCGGCGTGGATCATCGAGAACCAGCAGGATGACGGTACAATCCGCCACCCGCCCGAGGATATGGCAGCCTACCCGTACCAACCCTGGTGGCAGAGTCCGGACCGGGACCGCGTGTTGGTGTTGGCGGCGCAGCTGCGGGCGCAGGGCTTCGAGCACGCGGGCTTCTTTGCCAAGGCCCGGCGCTATTTCGAGCAACGCGACGTGACCGGCATCGACAGTTTCTACGACTATCCGGCTTTCGCCTATCTGGCCCGTTGCGGCGAGGGTGCAACCGACCAGGCGCGCCTGGATACGATGGCGACGCAACTCCCCGCCTTGCTGAAACAGGAGAAAGCCCATTTCCCACTCTTCAGCCGGTATTGGCACTACGCCGCCGATTTCGTGGAAGAAGCCCTGCTACGGCAAAGCGCGGCAGACTTCATCGCGGCAGTGCAGAATGACGGGGGAGTGGACGCGCTCTATCCCGATCTACCCTGGTGGCGTCCCATCTTCACCCTTGACGGCTTGATTCTGCTGCGACGCCGGGGATTCATCTAGGGGGTACCTTGGACAGCATGCACATCGAACACATTGCCATTTGGACGCGGGATTTGGAGCGACTGCGCGCGTTCTACGAGACCTATTTCGGAGCCACGGCCGGCCCCAAGTATACCAATCCGGCGAAAGGGTTTGCCTCCTATTTTCTGACCTTCCCGGCGCCGGGGGCGCGCCTGGAACTGATGACGCGCACCGATGTAGGAAGCGAAGCCCGCGACAAAATAGGCCCGGAAGTGGGCTATGCGCATCTGGCGTTGGCGACCGGTTCGGAAACACAGGTAGATACCTTGACGCAACGCCTGCAGCGCGATGGGTACCGGCTGCTGAGCGGCCCACGCCGCACCGGGGACGGATACTACGAAAGCGTCTTCCTCGATCCGGACGGGAATCAGATCGAAATCACTGCGTAGGACCAAGCGCCCGACCTTATCGAGCATAGACCAAAGAATGCTTACACAGAGATGCACCAAAGCGGCACAGAGATATACAGAGGGGCATACTCAGGGTTCATCCGTGTGTATCCGCGAGCCTCTGCGCAGCTGAATTGAGAGCAACAATACCCTGGCGCACCCACAGAACTTGACGAAGCGTGCATTTTGCGTCACAATGGAAGCGTAGCCAACACCGCCGGCCCATTTGGGGACTGTGTATCAGTGGGCGTGATACGATCTCAGCATACACTCTCACCGCTGGCCGCCACACAATCATGTACCCGGTACACATCTCCGGGCCTTACGTCCGGCAGTTACGACCTCGCGAGTCTTCATTCCACAGATTCGCCATTCGCACACTCGCCATTCTGTAAGGAGGCAGAGATGCAACACATCGCCATTGTAGGAGCCTCGGGGTATATCGGCAGCCGTTTGGCGACCTACCTGGGCCGCCTGGATGATGTGGAACGGATCCTCGGAATCGATGTACGTCCCACCCCGGTCAAATGCACGAAATTGCGCTTCGAGGCCCGCAGCGTCCTCGATCCACTGGCGCAGCTCTTCCGGGAGCACCGCATCACCAGCGCGATCAACCTTGCCTTCGTCGTGCACCCCTCGCGAAACCGGGAAAAGACAGAAGAAATCGACGTGGGGGGAAACCGGCGCTTTCTCGAAGCCTGTCGCGACAGCGGCGTCGAGCACGTCCTTTATTTGAGCAGCCATTCTGTGTATGGCGCGCATCCCGACAACCCCGTGCCGCTCACCGAAACATGTCCCCCACGTCCTCTTTACGATTTCCAGTATTCATGGGACAAGGTCCAGACCGAGCAGCTGCTCCACCAGTTCGCCGGCGAAAACCCTGCCATCACCGTGACCATCCTGCGCGTCTGCCCGGTCATCGGTCCCCACGCCGCCGACGCTATCGTCGCGCTCATGTTCAAGCCCAAGATCATGATCGGCGTCGCCGGATACGATCCCGGTTTACAGTTCGTCCACGAGGATGACCTGACCTCGGTCATCGCCGAATTCCTGCGCCTGCGTCTGCCCGGCGCCTATAACGTCGCCGCCGACGGCACGATTCCCTACAGCCAGGTCGCACGAATCGCGAAGCGGCGCATGCTCAAGCTACCCAACGGGCTACTCCGCGCCGTCATGGGCATTTCCTGGTCGCTGCACTTACAGCACGACTCGCCCCCTAGCGGGTTGGAGTTCATCAAATACCCGCCGGTCCTGGACAACCGGAAGGTCAAAAAAGCGCTGCCCTTCCACTTTAGCTACAATTCAGAGGCTGCGTTGCAATCGTATCTATCACAACTACACTAACGGCGTTTCCAAACAGGCCGGTTAACCGCAGAGAGCATGCAGAAGCAAACTTGGAATTCTTCGCCACGCCACAGGAACACACGGTGCTGCGACAGGGTGCCGCATCGCCCTATCACAAGTAGGGAACAAAAAGGGCTGGACAGACGTCTTAAGTCTGCGAGATAAAAAGGAGGACTCACAGAAATGAACCCTTATACGACTTCGAAACGCTGGCTGCGTTTGTTTTCCGTGCTCGGCTTGCTGATCGTGCTGGCGCTCACGGCCTGCGTTCCCCAGCCCGACGCAGACACGCCATCCGGACCGGATGAGACGCCGGTTGCTCCCGACACCCCATCGCAGACCGAAGAGCCCAGCAATGCGCCCGGGCAGGGCGGCGCGGCCCCTGCGGACGTGGCGGAATCCAACGTACCCCGGGATATGTCTCCAGATGTCAGCCCTGAGGATCTGAAAGCGCTGGCGGAGGGCAACAACGCGTTTGCACTGGCGCTCTTCGACGCCCTCGTAACGGACAGTGAGAATACGTTCTTCTCCCCGTATAGTATCTCCGTAGCCCTGGCGATGACTTACGCGGGCGCCCGGGGCGAGACCGCCGCGCAGATGGCGGACGTGCTGCACTTCACGCTGCCGGACGCGCGCCTCCACCCCGCGTTCAACGCCCTGGACCTGGCGTTGCAACCGGAGATACCGGAAGGTATCGATGACTTCGAGCCATTGGAACTGCACATAGCGAACTCCCTGTGGGGTGAGCGCCAGTACAGCTTTCTGACCGAGTTTCTCGACCTGTTGGCCCGTAACTACGGCGCGGGGATGCGCCTGGTCGACTTCCGGGGAGACGCCGAGGGCGCGCGAAAGACCATCAACGCCTGGGTTGCCGATCACACCGAGGAGCGCATTCAGGACTTACTCAAACCCGGCATCGTCGGGCCCGATACGCGCCTGGTGCTGGTCAATGCCATCTACTTCAACGGCGGGTGGCTCTTCACCTTCGAGGAAGACTTGACGCAGGCGCGGGAGTTCACACGGCTGGATGGTTCACAGGTCAGCGTACCGATGATGCGCTGGTCGGAGTCTAATGGTGCGCCCTATCTCAAGGGGGATGGGTTCCGGGCCGTGGAACTGGCCTACGAAGGTGGAAACGCCGCAATGCTCCTCATCGTTCCCGATGCCGGCGCGTTCGAGACTTTCAGAAAGGGATTCGACGCCGAACAGCTCGCCGCCATCGTCGAGAAACTGGAGCAGGAGACCGTAGCCTTGACGCTGCCGAAGTTCAGCTCGGAATCCGAGATCAACCTGAGCAAGGTGTTGCAACAGATGGGCATGGTTGATGCGTTCGTGGGCGGGCAAGCGGACTTCTCCGGCATGGACGGTACCCGTAATCTGGCCATCAGCGAAGTGGTACACAAGGCCAACATCGACGTCGACGAAGCCGGGACCGAGGCTGCTGCCGCCACCGCCGTGGTGATGCGGGAAACGGCAATGATGATCGATGACGT
>JAFGNR010000156.1 GCA_016926915.1 Anaerolineae bacterium | reverse complement strand
TTTCTGTTCGCCATCTGGCGCCATTGACTGGCCCAAGCTGGTGGAATTCAACAGCGGCAATCTCGATCTGGATACCTTTCTTCAATAGCTGGGTGCAAAATGGCTAATGTTTTTGTCGGGCGTGTCATCAAAGCCGGTGTGGCAGAAGGCGACGCGCTGGTCTCCTCTGAACCTATCGGCTTCCTTGGCGGTGTGGATGGAGAGACCGGCATCGTCACCGAAAGGGAACATCCCCTGGAAGGGCGGTGTATCGCCGGGACCGTATTGGTCTTCCCCACGGGCAAGGGAAGCACCGTGGGGTCCTATATTCTCTACCAGCTGGCGGTCAACGGACTGGCCCCTGCTGCCATCATTAACGCCGAGAGCGAACCCATCGTGGCCCTGGGCGCCATCATTGGCGACATCCCGATGGTCGACCAGATTCCCACCGATGAGATTCGCACCGGAGACCGGGTGCGCATCGACGGCGCGCGCGTCACCGTCTGGCGCGGCGGTTGACAGTTTCCCAGGTCTTGGTAGAATGAAGGTGTAGCCTCAGATCGGTCTGAGGCGTTGGAATCGAATGGAGAGAAAACAGACCATGACCTACGACGCAGTTGTGATCATCATCGCAGAAGGTGGCCCGGAGGGTACCTTGTCGTAGTGCGCCTGTTAGAATCGAATTATGTAAAGTAAAGCGTGGGCGCACGAGCCCACGCTTTTTCGTTTCCCAGAGCCGTTGGCGCACACGCCCACGGCTCTTTTTTCAGGAGGACGGTCATGCCGGTTTTGGAGTTTCATAATCTGGGGCAATCTTTTGGCGACGTGGATATTTTCATCGGCCTGTCGGCCAGTATTCCGCATGGGGTCAAGATCGGTCTCGTGGGGCCGAACGGCATTGGGAAGACGACTTTGTTGCGTCTGTTGACGGGGGAAAGTACCCCAGCTGATGGCGTCATTCACAAGGCCAAAGGAACGCGCGTGGGCTATCTACAGCAAGAGGCGGTGTTGGCTTTCGCCGACCGCGACCACACGGTCTTCGAGGAGATGCTGACGGTTTTTGCCGGGCTGCGCGCGCAAGCCGCGCAACTGCGCGCCATGGAAGAACGTATGGCGGCGGGTGCGGATTCCGAGGCGCTCTTCGATGCCTATGGGGCGGCGCAGCAGGCGTTCGAGCTTGCCGGCGGCTATGACTACGAGCTGCGCATCGAGCAAGTGTTGACCGGTCTGGGATTCGATCGCGAGGACTGGCACATGCCTCTGGCGCATTGCAGCGGTGGTCAGCGGACGCGCGCCTTGTTGGCTCGCTTGTTGTTGGAGCGACCCGACCTGCTGGTGCTTGATGAGCCGACCAACCACCTTGACGTCGCGGCCGTGGAGTGGCTGGAAGAGACCCTCACCGGATGGAACGGAGCAGTGTTGATGGTAAGTCACGACCGCTATTTCCTCGATCGGGTCGTCGCCGTGATCTGGGAAATGGGGGGCAAGGGTCTTGAAGTTTACCGTGGCAACTACACGGCATATCTGATGCAACGGGAGGAGCGCTGGGCTTACCGGGAGAAAGAGTTCGAGACTGTCAAGGCGAAGTTCCTCAAGGACCTGGACTACGTCAAGCGCAATATTGTTCGTGATAGCTCTACCGATCAGGCCAAGGGAATCCTGCGACGGTTGATTCGTTGCGTCAAAGCGGTGGAGGTTGGGGGCGCGAGTATTCTGAACAATTCGTGGAGCCAGATTACAAAGATGGTGCACATCTCCGGCGATAAGTGGAGTCTCGCCGAAGTGGAACGGCGCATCAAGGCCCTTGAGGCGCCGAATCCGGCGCGCGCGCGGTTACGTTTCCGTCTCAAGACGTTACAACGCGGCGGCAACGAGGTGCTACGGACCGAGTCCTTGAAGGTCGGTTACCCGGGCGCGCCTTTGTTCGAGATCGACAACGTCTTGCTGTTGCGGCAAGAAGTGGCGGCCCTCATTGGCGCCAATGGCACAGGCAAATCGACGTTTCTCAAAACGTTGACAGGGGATATTCCCCCGTTGGCAGGGGAGTTCCGTCTTGGTGCGAATCTGGACATCAGCTACTTCGCGCAGGCTTTCGAAGTACTTGATCTTGAACACTCAGTTCTCGACGAGTTGATTGCGCGGACGGGGATGTCCATCGGCGAGGCGCGCGATTACCTGGCGCGTTTCCTATTCCGGGGAGAGGATGTCTTCAAACCGATGGGCGCACTCAGCGGCGGGGAACGTTCGCGTATGGCGCTGGCGCTGCTCTCATTGGAGAACGCGAACTTTCTATTGTTGGACGAGCCGACGAACCACCTGGACATTCCGGCGCAGGAAGCTCTGGAGGAAGCCTTGCGGGCCTACACCGGCACGATCCTGTTGGTATCGCACGACCGGTATCTCATCGATAAGTTAGCGACGCAGGTCTGGGAACTGCGCGATGGGCGTCTACATCTTCACGCGGGGCGTTATGCTTCGTACGTAGAGGCGCGCCGCGCCGCTCGCGAGCAGTCCAAGGCGGAGCATGTCACGGCGCAGTCGGAGGTGACGCCGTCTGCTCGTGGGCAAGCGAAGGCATCACATAACGAAGCGGTGGCGCAGACCGAGGCGCAGATCGCGGTTCTCGAAAGCGTGCTCGATCGTCTGAACCACGAGCTGGTCATTGCCGGTAAAGAACAGGTGTGGGACCGCATGCAGGTGCTGGGGCAGGAATACAAAGAGACCCAGGCGCGTCTGGAGGTTCTGATGGCGCGTTGGGAAACGCTGGCCGGGGCAGCGACAGTGTCGTAGGCGGCAGTTCATCGACATCCCCGGACCTGTTTTGTGGTCCGGGGGCGCAAAACGTGTTACAATAGAACTATCAACCGTTTTCGCAGCTGCCCCACGTTGCCAACTTCGATCGGTCATCACACCGGCTTCTAGTCACGCGCGCTATCTTGGACCTGTTCATCTTTCTCTCTCTTGACGTAGGGACAGCGGTTCAAGTATGAAGGGAGGATGACCATGAAAACGGGTAAGTATGTGAGCCTGGTTTTGGCGTTGGGGCTGGCGCTGGGGTTGCTTTGGGTGACCGGTGTGATTCGCGCGGGAGCGCCGCCTGCGCAGCCGGAGGCCGAAGCGCCGGTTGATGCCACGTTCACTTATCAAGGCCAGCTGATGCACGATGGAGCCCCCGTCACGGCTAACTGCCTGATGGCTTTCCGGCTTTTCGATGGCGAGACCGGATGCTGTCAAGTGGGCGGTGCGCTTACGAGGACCGTGCCGGTCTCCGACGGCTTGTTCACCGAGGCGTTGAACTTCGGCCCGAACTTCGAGGGACACGCGCGTTGGCTAGAGGTCGCCGTAGAGTGTCCGGGAGATGTTGCGTTCACCACGCTGCCGCGCCAACAGTTGACCGCGGCGCCTTACAGTCTTTATGCACTCTCTACAGGCGCGCTGCAGGGCAATCCTGTCACTACGACGGCGCCGATCAATGGCGAGGTTCTGGAATGGGATGGGAGCGTCTGGGCGCCGGCAGAGGATGACGACACGACATATACTGCCGGAAATCAACTGGCGCTCAACAGCGGCGCTTTCGCCGTCATCGAGGGTCCGGGATCGGATCTCAACGCCGATATGGTAGATGGGCTGCACGCCAGCGGTCTGGGGCGGGTGACACGGTATTTCATCCCCGGCGGGGGCGGCACGGTGACGGTGACCTTTCCCCACTACAATACCTTTCAGATTAGTATCGGTGAGGCATATGGTTCCCCCCAGAAAGTGGGGTGGATCACTGCGATCGAGAACGACTATCGTATCGCCTGGATCGGTATCGATTCGACGGGATCTATCGTAACCGGCAACGCGCAGCTCTCCAGCACCAACACGATTCTCACCCTCGGGAGCGACATCGAGCTGCGCTGTCCGGGCGCCAATGCGTATGAGCTCGTGGTGACGTCAACGTACGAAGATGTACGCCTCTTCCTGTTGTGGTAGCCGGATGGCTGATGATGAGGAGGTGTGCCATGACATCGTATAGACGAGGTTTCGTAGTACTCCTGGCGCTGGCGCTATGCGCAGTCCTGGCATCGTCCGTTGCTGCCGGAAGCGGGTATGACCTGCCCTGGTGGACCGTGGATGGCGGCGGAATGATGGGCGATGCCGGTGTTGGTTACACACTGTCCGGCGCGACAGGACAGAGCGATGCGGGCGTGCAAGAACATGCTGGCTACACGCTGCGTGGCGGTTTCTGGAATGATACCGTTGCCCCCGCGATGAGGGAAGTGTTTCTGCCGCTGCTTCTGAAATCCTGGCCTTGAGTTGCACCTGCGATAGGATGCAAGCGTGTAAAGATCGCATGCTTGCATCCTATGATCACGGGCGCCTGGCGCTGAGGCGTCTTCTTCTGGATGTCAGTCTTGCTGCCGGGGGTTCAGGAATGTGTTGAGACGGTCGCCGAGCAGGTTCCACCCCATGCCGAATAGAATCAGGGCCACGGTCACCGGCACGTAGAGCCACCAGTAGAGCCACAGGTTGCCGCCTACACCGATGATCCACGTGCGACCCAGGAGAAGCAGGCGCGCCCATTCCGAAAGGCCGCCGCCGGTGATCGTGCCGCCGATGCCGATGAAAGCAAACGCGGCGCGCAGGATGACCAGCGCCCCAATGTCGCGGGTGAACAAGACAATGGCGGGCGCCAACGTATTGGGCAGTAGATGGCGCAGGATGATGCGCCGTGGGCGCGCCCCCACTATCTTCGCGGCTGCGATGAACTCTGATTGCTTGAGAGAGAGCACGTTGGCGTTGATCAACCGCGTGTAGGGCATCCACGTGAAAAAAACGAACGCCAACATCATGGGATCGACGCCCAGAGCGAGGATGAACTTCTGGAAGGCGGTGGTACTGACGGGAATGATTTCTAATGAGGGATGGTTGGCGAGCAAGACGATATTGTAATCCAGGTAGGAGATGATTTGCTGGAATAGCCAGACGCCAGCCAGAATGGGGAAAGCCAGGAAGGCGTCGGTGATCCGCATAGCCAAGGCGTTGAACCAGCCCCCTGCGTAACCGCTGATCGCACCGATTAGCGTGCCGGTCGTCGCTGCAACCAAGGCGCTCAGCAGCCCAAAGCGAATGGCTGTGCGGGCGCCCCAGATGAGGGAGTGCAGAACGTCGTAATGTAGCAAAGTATCGGGAGGCTCGAAATAGACCGAGGTACCCAAGGGGGCATCCGGGCCTGGGGGCAGGGGATTACGATCAACGCTCTCGACCAGCTTGAAAGGCGCCGGCATATTGCCACCGGATGGCGGTGAGAGCCATGGCGCGGCAATGGCGACGAAGACAAAACTCAACACCAGGATCAGCGGCGCCAGGTTGCGTCCGTTGCACAGGAAACGGCGTAGATTCCTCATAGATCAGCGCCTCCTTCCCGAATCCGGGGGTCGGCTACAGCTTGCAGAATGTCCAGTATGAACATCAGTGGAAGTACCAAGAGTACACTGTAGATTGCGAAGCCCATTGCTAAGTCGACGTCGGGTGCAGGGTACTTGAACGTGACCGCAAGGGGGGCTGAGATCCCAGGATAGCTGAAAATGATCTCCACCACAAACGCTCCTGTCAACAACATCGCCGACGATAGCGCGATGCTGTTCAATCCTGGCACCGCTGCGTTACGGAAAATATGCCGCCACACGGTCGTCCGCATGGAGAGTCCCTTCCCGCGTGCTGTGACGACGTAATCCTTCCCGAGTTCCTCGATAATGGCGGCTCGCGTTACCCTACCAAGGGTTGCCCAGTGGGCCAGACTCAACGTAAAGGCGGGCAAAACCAGATGTCGGAGCGCATCGAAGGCGAGATCGAATCGCAAATTCAATAGCCCATCGATGATATAGAGATGCGTGTAGGTTTTATAATCCGGGGCATAGGTGACAGCCGCCGCCGGTCCGCTTAACCTACCAACAGGGAACCAATGTAACCCGACATAGAAGACGGACAACAACATCAGTCCCAAGACGAATGGGGGGATTGATGTACCCGCGAAGGCTACGAACCGGAATCCGAAATCGGGCCACCGGCCGTGTTTCCACCCACTCACAACGCCGCTGATGATGCCCAGAGGAATGAAAAGCACCACCGAAAACAGCAAGAGTTCCGCTGTTGCGGGGGTGCGTTGCAGAAGAACATCCAGCACCTCGTCGCTCATGCGAGGACTAAACCCCCAGTTCCCCTGCAATAACTGCCCAATCCAGTGGGCATATTGCACTGGGAAGGGTTTCCGAAAGCCATGTTCCCTGATCACGGTCTCTAGGAAGTTTTTCATAGCTCCTGGCTTGACTCTGCCCGGAGGAACGAACGCCATGGCGCGAACTTCAGGCGGCGTTAGCAGTACGAATAGCCCATACATGGTGGCAGTCAGCACGAACAGGGTGACGAGCATCAAGAAGATTCGACGAAGTACGAACTTGGCAAAATCGGGCATTGTTTACTCCTCACGTGCACTATGAAACCGTGAAGTTTAGTATACGCCTCTGGAACAGACAGGGCAACCAGCTTAAAATACCGTGTGATGGCGCTTTCGGTTCATTCCCAGGCGGGTTACGGGACGCGAAAACGACTTGTGAAGCAGATGTCAACAAAGAACGACGTAGATACGGGCGTAAAATTCACAACCATGTTATTGACACGGTACAGTAACTCTCATATAATAGGAGTATCGGAGTCCCTTAGAACCGATCCCAAAGGCTAAGTCGCAGAGAGCGACAGCGCGAAGCCAGGCGGGGTATCCGTCAAGTGATCGAGTTCAAGGGACTCTTTTTTGTGCCCCGTAACTCTTCTCATGCCGGGAGCATTCTATACTACCCGCTCTGGCGCCCAGGTGGCGGATTTGGTCGAATCTGGTAAGATTATCCCCATTCATTGACAACGGAAATTCAGTTTCGGGAGCGAACGCATGCAAACCAACTGGCTCTGGGGATATTTGATCCCGGTCGGTGTTCTTCTTCTCACTTGGGGAGGCTTGAGCCCACAGAAAGCGCGCCGTGTCACACCTCTCGCGGCGCTGGCCCTGGCTTTGGCGATTCTGGGATATTGGCTGGTCGGCTATGCTTTTCATCTGGGCGGAGCCGGGGTGATCAACCCGGACGATCCGGCTCTGGCGGATCTCAATGCCATCTATGGGCGCGACGTGGGATGGGGATTCTTTGGGATGAAAGGGTTTGCCCTGCTTCTCGACGGAAATGAAGTCACGCCGGCGGCGCTGTCGCTTTTCCTGGCTTCACTGCCGGTCATGGCGACGGCTGTGCTATGGGTTGTGTTGGCATTGGCAGATGCGCGTCGCTGGCTAATGCTCGTCGCGGGCGCTCTGGCGGGGACACTGGTTGTTCCCGTGGCTGCCTGCTGGGTATGGGGTGCAGGATGGCTCTCGCAGCTTGGGACGACCATGGAATTGGGGCACGGGTTTGCCGATTTCGGCGGGAGCGGTTTGATGTTGTGGCTTCCTGCCAGCCTCTCCCTGGGCGTGCTCCTGTTTCTTCCCAGGCGCACAGAAACGGCTCCCACGGCGCCTCCACCGGCCTATTTCCCATTGCTGGCAAACTTTGGCGCGCTCTTGATGGGCGTGGGGTGGTTAGGATGGTCGCTTTCCTCTCCGTTTCACACGTACGGCGCCCAGCTGGATCTCAATCGCGCGGCTATCAACTGCTTCCTGGGAATGGCCGGGGCAGTGTTGACCTCGCAGCTCTATGCCTGGTTGGCGACCGGAGATTTGGAGCCGTTGATGTCGGCGCGGGGGCTGGCTGCGGGTTGGGGGGCAGTGCTTGCCGGTGCGGTTTTCGTCCCTCCGTGGGCGGCGTTGGGCATTGGGTTGCTCGCCGGGTTATTGTTCCCGTTCATATTCTATCTCGTGGAGGCCGGGTTGCGGTTGCGCGATAGCGCTGCCACAGTGGCCCTCGGTGTAACCGGTGGTCTCTGGGGGGTGCTGGCAACCGGATTGGCTGCGGATGGCCGTTGGGGCCAGGGATGGAATGGGGCCGGTCAGGACGTCGCGCTTGGCGTGCGCGGCGTATTATCCGGCGGCGGTTCGCAATTGGCGGCTCAATTGGTAGGACTGGGCGCCTTGTTGGTCTGGGGGTTGTTCTGGGGCGCCCTGTTGGGAGGCATCAGCCGTCTGCGTTTGCCCAAAGGACTGCCTCGAAAGGCATCCACAGAGCGTGAGATCGCAGTCATTGGTTCGGCAGCTGCATCGGAGGCTCTCGAAGCCGCAACGGCTTCCGGTGAAAATGTGTCTGAGGTTGCGGTTGTACAAGATGCCCAAGACGTCGCTGACGCCGGCGCGCTGACGCAGGATTCGCCTCCGGAGCCGGAGGTTTAGAGAGGATCGTATGCGCGTTATCAGCGGCAAGGCAAAGGGACGAAAGCTCTATTCGGTACCCGGTCCGGGTACGCGCCCCATCACGGATCGCGCCAAGACGGCATTGTTCAATATCCTGAGCGACGACGTCGCCAACGCCTGGTTTCTGGATCTCTTTGCGGGGACCGGACAGGTGGGGATCGAAGCCCTGAGCCGGGGGGCCAGGCGGGCGGTATTCGTCGAGATGGGCGACGCCGCGCTGCGGACGATCCGTAAAAATCTGGATGTGACCGGTCTCCAGACAGGGGCTGAGATTGTTCGCGCCGATGTTTTCGACTATCTGGCACGGGCTGCAGAGGACTTCGACTATATTTACGTGGCGCCGCCGCAGTATCGAGGTCTGTGGAAACGGGTCTTGCTCCAGATTGATATGCATCCCGGTTGGTTACGGGGCGACGGCTGGGTCATCGTGCAGATTCACCCTGTGGAATACGAAGAACCAGCGTTGCAAAACCTCGTGCTCTTCGATCAGCGTACCTATGGCAGCGTCATGCTTGGTTTCTATGAGCGTCTGGACCACAAGGTGCGTGTGGAATCGGATAGCGATTTCGACAGCGTTGTGTAGGCAGCGACAAGATGCAGGTCGGTTCCGGCAACCTGCTATCGAATCTGAAACCCCTCCAACGTTGCCGCGCCTTCAATGATGGTCAAATCGAGCGTCGTCTGGCGGCTCCATAACCGGCGTGCCAGTGTGACCGGTTGCCCGCATAGTCTGATATCTTCCGGTTGACCATTATTGGTCGAAACCCGCACGGTCGCCCTCGCGTCGCCGGGAATCAATGTGAGTTGCCGTCCTTCCCACGTCAAGGCTAACGCCGCATCTGGCGATCCGGTGCGCATGCCGGCGTCAGAAACTTCCCAATCCCCTTGATAGCGGATTTGCCAGGTCGTCGCGCTGTGGTAACCCCGGTACAGAACTGGTTCCAGGGATGTGAGATAGGTTTTCAGGGACGTATAGATAGGCAGCGGGGTGAAGTCGGGTTCCACAAGCCGGAAATAGTACCAGGCCTGGTCTTTCTCCAGGTCCCACGGGCGTTTGAAAAACCAGACGTTGACCATACCCACCCAGGGCCACTCGCGTTGTATACGTTCGAGTGCTTCGACCGCGTAGCGCGCTTGTTGTTCCTCTGTGACCCGTCCGAAGATGGTAGGTAGTCCCTCTGGAACAACGTTACTGTTCATCTCTGTGAGCCATACTGGTTTGTGGGCATCTCCGTTGGCGACCATGACATCGCGAACCCATTGCGGACGCGAGAAGTTGATCAAGTTCGGGCGCATGCGGCGATCTGTGGGGCCTGAGAACAGCATATAGTCGTTGACCGCCATGACATCGAAACAGTCGCCGGCGCCAGCATCATACATGCGCTGTAGGAAGATGACGTCCATGAGATTGTTGCTGCCATCGGGCAGCAGCGTACCGAGCTGGTCGGTGGGGGCCAGGGCGCCGCCGATGACCACGGCATCGGGATCGGTCGCTTTGATCCGTTGGTAAGCCAGACACAGCAGGCGGGTGTACGCTTCCGGATCAACGGGTTGGTTTCCCCATTCCGGATAGATATTGGGTTCGTTCCACACCTGATAGAAGCGGATGCGCCCCTGGTAACGGGAGGCAACCGCCGCAGCGAAATCGGCGTAGTCCTCGAAATCGTCTGGAGGGGCGTAGGTTCCATTTTCATCACCGCGCGACCGGGACCAGGCAGGCGGGTTGCTCAGCCGGGCGATAATCTGCAGGTCGTAGTGTTCCGCGAGAGCGACGATATTGTCGTATTTTTCCCATGCCGAGCGATAAGGTTCGTTGCGCCGGTCCTCGAAATCACCTTTGGCGTGGATTTCAATATCCTCCCACGGGAACTCCTGCCGGATCCATTGGAATCCTGCGGCGGCAATCATCTCCAGGGAACGGGCGCGCTTCTCAGGCTCTACCTCCAGGTTGATGAAGGTGTTGATGCCGAAGGGCGCGAGGTCCGTATATGCAACCGGTACATCGTCGACTGTCTGGGGCAGCGGGCGCGTCCATCTGAAGGCCCATTGGAAAACTCCCCGCGCCTGACCCGCGAGCGTATCTTCCCCGGTCACGGCGTATACCAAACTGCGAATACTGCCGAATCGAAACGCCGCACTTAACAGTGCGGCGCCCACAAGGATCACGAGAATCAGTACAACGACGCGACGCGAGGGCTTCATCCGGTGAGATACCTCTATCGCCCAGGTGTTTTGGTCTTTTCCTGAAGCAACAACGTCATCGGTTGTGGTATTTTCCCTTTGCTGAGATAGCTCTGAACGTCGTTCAGGGCCCTTTCGTAGCGCCCCAATAGTTCTTCGTCATCGCCTTTGAAGCCACTGATAGAACGACGTGCACACGTACAACAGCCCAGGGAGGCCCGGTAACTATCCAGATCACAGGTCAGGCAGCTGCCTAGTTTGATCATCATCAACCCGAAAGCGAGCACCTCTTCATGGTTGAGAGGGCGTTTCATGACGCTTTCAACAAGATTCTGCCACTTAGGCCCACGTAGGTCACGCAAGTGAGAGATGCAACGCGGAGGAAAAAGGATTTCGCTGTCAGGATACATAAATTCTCTACCGTCCCAAAACATATTTGATCAGTCTGATCCGAAAAACCAGTAGTCACCTGCTCTTTTGCCACCCGGCAGGTTTCGAAAACGAAGGGTATTTTAACATATCGAGAGGGCTGCGTCAATAGTAATCCCCGGTATTTTTCTGGGTCTGTGCTTCTCGGCGTTCCCGGTGCACCACTGAGGAGGGGAGACTCTCTCCCCTCCTCGTAGTTATGGTAATGCCGGCGGCGCCCTGTCAGCCGAAGCGTTGGTTGTTATTCGCCCGCGCGTCCAGAATATGCGCCAGTATAAGCGGCCCGTCGGCCTCTATTGCATCATACTTGATATCAGGCCCGTGCTCTGTGAAGAAGGCTGCGACATCTTGCTCCCACGCTGCCGGATTGACTACCGTAACCGCGCAACCGGACGACCTCGGCCCGTGGAGTGCTTCCTCCAGTCGGGTACCGATGGTCACGCGGAAGTGGGTCCAGTATCCGGTGCACGCGAGAAACCAGCGGCTGGTCGCGTCTGGGGGCAAGAGTAGATAGTGATGAGGGTAGTCGGCGGGAACGACCAGGTCGTTATCCGGATGCCCCTCCGACCACACCGGGTCTTCGACGTCCTTGAGGCCGATGATGTGTTGGGCCAATTTCACCAGCATACGGTTGAAGTTGAACCCCGCCCAACCTGAACCGACGTCCCCAAGGGTGAAGATATGCGCGCCCACCACGTAAGGATCTTTACGCAACTCTGCATCGTACCAGGCCATCTGTTGCATCCAGATGTCGGTGTCGACGCTTCTCAAGTCTGTGTCCAGATTTGTTTCGGTGATGTACAGCGGAATGACCTGGTCGTTAGGTTTCAGGAAATCCTCGTACCACCAGCGGTAACGGCATGCCAGCGGGCCGCGATCAGGATACGTGGGGTATCCGGGTAGGCTTTCTCCGTACCACTTGTTCATGGGCCAGGCATATTCGTGCAAGGCAAGCACGTGACCGTGTTGTTTAGCATGTTTGAAGACGCCGGTGGCAAAGATCGCTTCGAATTCATCGTATTCCGGCACTCCCAGACTCCATGAAAACAGACCGACCTTGTAGCCTTCTGTATCGGCAATCTCCATGCAGTACCGCATCAACTCCGCCAGCTTGCGATGCCCCTCTGCTCCGGCGGGGTCATGCTCGTTGATGATCTCCCAATAATCGACGTAGTCGCGATGGGGATCCCAACGGGTCATGGAATGGTCCATCAGTTCGCGCGCTCTGGATCGCAAATCACCGTCCAGGGGCGGATTCTCCACGAGTGTGTCATTCACGCCTCGTGTAAACCGGCCCATCGTAAGGGTCTCCGGGGAAACAGTTTTGATCTCTTTGAGCCAATCAATGGCGTCAACCGCTTTGACTGTGAGCATCCGCGCGCCGGCCTGCGCCAGGGCGCGGGCGACGCCCACCGTTTGCCCGGGGAAAATCGCATGTATACCGAGCTTGCTGGGCATGGAATCCCTCCTTTCCCAATCGAAACAACGACAGGGTTACCTTCATTGTAAGGAGATGGCGGGAAATAGCAACAACGAATTTGCCAGGTTCGCTCTCTGCCTGGATTGCAGTATAATGAATTCTTGAAGTAGGTCACAGGCCGAACCTGCGTTGTACCCCAAACCTGCGTCTGAAGCGTTTTCCAGGAGTTCACCTGGGTAAATTTGTGAGGAGAACGCCCCAGTTGCTTTGGACGCTCATTATGGTTAGGTATGGCTTGATAATGATCTCAGGATGAGTGCGAGAGCGGCGCTTGACTTGGGTGTCTCAGACATACTATTGTAGGGTAGGCTGCGCAACGCAAGGGCTTTCGGGATGTATCTACATCTCGCCTGACTTGGGGGCCACATACCGGCATTGTGCCGGGCTCCCACAGGGATAGAGGAGAGTCGGATTTGGAACCAGACCTGGATTCTTTGAACGTAGAAGACACTACGGGCTCGCTGTCTACCGATCGGGTCGACAGCGAGTTCGGGAAGGTCCGTCTCATCGATATCAACCGGTCGATGAGGACAGCCTATTTGGACTATGCCATGAGCGTGATTGTAGCTCGTGCATTGCCGGACGCTCGCGACGGACTCAAGCCCGTCCAACGCCGGATCTTATATGCCATGTATGACATGGGTATTCGTCCCACATCCGCTTACAAGAAATCGGCGCGTATCGTAGGTGAAGTGTTGGGCAAGTATCATCCTCATGGCGATGTTGCTGTCTACGAGGCCATGGCCCGCATGGCTCAGGATTTCTCCGTGCGGTACATGCTTGTCGATGGACAGGGTAACTTCGGTTCTGTAGATGGCGACTCGCCGGCTGCGATGCGGTATACGGAGGCTCGCCTGGCGCGCGTCGCCATGGAGATGCTCGACGATATCGACAAAGACACCGTTGACTGGATTGACAACTTCGACGGCACCTTGCAAGAGCCCCAGGTGCTGCCGGCCAGACTTCCCAACCTTCTGGTCAACGGGGCTTCCGGCATTGCGGTCGGTATGGCGACCAATATCCCTCCCCATAATCTGGGAGAAGTGGTTGATTCGCTCATCTTTCTTCTGGATAACTGGGATCGCCGGGACGAGATCGGTGTGGAAGAGCTCATGCACTTTGTGAAGGGGCCGGATTTCCCCACCGGCGGCGTGATCATGGGTAGGGAGGCTGTCATTCAAGCCTATGCCACAGGGCGGGGGCGCGTGATTGTGCGGGCGGTGGCGAATATTGAAGAGCTGCGGGGGGGACGGTTCCGCATCGTTGTCACGGAGATTCCCTACCAGATCAACAAATCAACTCTACTGGAGCGTATCGCGCAGTTGGTTCGCTCTGGACGGTTGGATGAGATTTCCGATTTGCGCGATGAGTCTGACCGGCGCGGCATGAGCATTGTCATCGAACTCAAGCGTGGGGCGCAGCCGCAGAAAGCGCTGAATCGCTTGTTCAAGTATACTCCCTTGCAATCGACGTTCGGGGTGCAGTTATTGGCTCTCGTCGATGGCGAGCCCCGGGTGTTGCCTCTCAAGAAGTTCTTGTTGATCTTTCTACAGCATCGCATCGACGTTATCGTGCGCCGCGCCCAATACGAATTGGCCCAGGCGAAACATCGAGCGCATATCCTGGAAGGGTTGCTTATTGCACTCGATCACATGGATGAGGTGGTGCGCACGATTCGTGAATCTCCTGACGTGGACACCGCGCGCACACGCCTTATGGAGCGTTTTTTGCTCTCGGAGATCCAGGCTCAGGCGATTTTGGATATGCCCTTGCGCCGTTTGACCGCTCTGGAACGACAGAAACTGGTTGACGAGTACGAGGGACTGCTGCGGCAGATTTCGTATCTTGAGGATCTGTTGGCTTCTCCCGTGATGCAGCGGGGTGTCATTCGTGAGGAATTGCTTGAAATCCGGGAGCGGTTCGGCGATTTGCGCCGTACCCTCATCAATCCCCACGCCGATGCCTCTTTCGACGAGGAAGACTTCGTCGATGAGGAACGCGTCCTGATTCCTATCACCATGCGTGGTTACATCAAACGTGTTCCTTCGAAGGCCTACCGTTCACAGGGGCGGGGCGGGCGTGGGGTTATCGGCATGACAACGCGGGACGAGGATGAAATCCTCTATATGTTCTCGGCGAACACCCTGGATACCCTGCTTTTCTTCACGGATCACGGGAAAGTCTACCAGGAACGCGTCTACCAGATACCTGAGGCGGACCGTACAGCAAAAGGATCTTTGCTGGCAGGCATCCTGGCTCTGAATGCCGATGAACGGGTAACGGCTGCGGTTTCCGTCAGTGATTTTGGCGATGGGTGTTATCTTACAATGGTCACGCATAATGGTTGGATCAAACGCGTGGCGTTGAACGAGTTTTCCTCGGTGCGGCCTAGCGGTCTTATCGCGATCCGGCTGGATGATGACGATGTGCTGGGATGGGTGCGTTTGACGCAGGGCCACGAAGATCTGTTGTTGGTCACGCAGCACGGCATCAGTATTCGTTTCAATGAAGAAGATGTGCGCTCTATGGGACGCACGGCCCGTGGGGTCCGGGCTATCAACCTCTCTGAGGGCGATCGGGTGACCAGCGCCGAGGTCGTGGAACCGGGGGGAGATCTGTTTGTCGTCTCCGTGAAAGGGTATGGACGCCGGACGCCCCTTGACGAATTCCGCGCCCAAAGTCGGGGCGGGAAAGGGGTTCGCGCATTCAAAGTCTCGAAAGCTACCGGTCCTGTCACTGCCGCTCGTGTGGTGCAAGAAAGCGATGAGGTCACCTTGATCTCTGAGGGAGGTATCGTGCTCCGCACGCGCATCGTCGACATTTCCTCAATGGGGCGGTATAGTCGTGGGGTCCGGTTGATGGATCTCAAAGAAGGGGATCGGGTGGCTTCCGTGGCGCGGCTTGAGGAGGAACCTGTCCCGGCGAACGGAGACAACGGCGGTACATGACCGGGAAGCGAGGGGGATCATGACACAGACACGCCAGATGAGTCCTAGTCAGCTCGTCGCGCTTCTGCCTGACGCCGGTGCTGAAACGCTGGCAGAAACGATGGTGGCCTTTGCAAATGCCGATGGGGGAACGCTTTACGTCGGCGTCGATGAACAGGGGGCGCCCACTGGGGCCATTTTCCCTGAAGAAATCAATGACATCTTCAGGCAAGCTGAACGACTATGCCAGCCGCCCATCCCGGTCGAGTGGCAGCAGACAGAGCAGTCCGGACAGTTTGTCTTTGTAGGCCGTATTCGGCGCAGCCCGGAACTGCATACCTTACGGGATGGCCGAGTCCTGGTTCGCGCGGGTGCGGAAAACCGGCCACTGCGCGGCGATCAAGTGCGCCAGCTGGCAACGACGCGCTCTGTCGGCGACTACGAGGCCGAAAGCGTGGCGGGTGCGACGCGGGATGATCTCGACAGCAAGCTGCTTGAGGAATTCGTGGAAAAATGGGAGGAGCGGCAAGGACGTCCCCTGACGCGTCCTCTCGACGAGCTGCTGATAGAGATGGGATGGTTGACGGTGGAACGTTTGCCCACCGTTGCTGGAATTTTGTTGTTTGGCGCGAATCCACAAGCATTCATACCCCGCAGTGGGCTGATTCTTGTGCGTTTCGAAGGCGTCAGAATGCAAGGTGAAAGCGGCGACCCCGGTTACGGGCGGCGAGAAGAAATCAGCGGTTCGCTCCCACATATTATCGCCCGCACCTGGACCATTCTCCAGGAGGAGATACGCCGGGGGGCCGTGGTGCGCACGTTGCAGCGCGAGGAAAAGTGGGTCTATCCTCCTACTGCGATTCGTGAGGCATTGGTCAATGCCGTGGCGCACCGGGATTACCGGCTGCGGGGACGCGCCATTGAGGTGCGCATTTTCTCGGACCGGCTAGAGATTTCCAGTCCGGGTGGGTTGCCGGGGTTCATCACCATCGACAACATTGTCGACGAGCATTTCTCCCGCAATCCGCGCATTGTCAATGGGTTGTTTCAGTGGCGCTACATCGAGGAACTGGGGTTGGGCGTCGATTTGATGATTGAGGAGATGGTCAGAGCCGGTCATCCGGCGCCGGAGTTCAGGGAGACGCCTTTTTCGTTTACCGTCACGTTCTACAACGTTCAGGAACGGGAACCTATGACCGGAAGCCGGCTATCGATGAATGAGCGTCAGGCCAAGGCCCTGGCTTACGTGCAGAAACATGGCCGCATTACCAATCGGGATTACCAACAGCTCTGTTCCGATGTCACCCCCGAGACATTGCGGCTGGATTTATCGGACCTGGTGCAGAAGGGGATTTTGCTCAAAGTCGGCGCCAAACGCGGCACCTACTACATCATGAAGTAGCTGTGACCGGGAGAAGCCATGTTCCCAATCTCATTCTACCACTTGCGACGCAGTGAAAAAGCGCTGGTGGATCGCGCGGCGTTGGTGGCGATTATTCGCCGCCAGAAATACATGACCCTTGCCATGTGCGATGGCGGCGTTCCCTATCTGGTGACGGTCAATTATGGTTTCGATGTGCAGGAAGATTGTTTCTACTTCCATTGTGCCAGGGAAGGACGGAAACTTGATATCCTGCGCGCTCATCCGGTCGTGTGGGGGCAAGTTCTGGAGGATTTGGGATATTGTGAGGGGAAATGCGATCATGCATTTCGTACGGTGCAGTTCCGTGGCACGGTTTCCTTCTTGAGTTCTCGGGAGGCCAAGCAGCGCGCGCTTTTTCTCATGATCGATCAGCTGGAAGCCGACCCCGAACCGGTCAAAGCACGATTTCTCGATCCGGCAGCCTTGGAACGCGTCATGATAGGATGCTTACAGGTCGAGATGCTATCCGGTAAAGAGAATCTGAAGAACCTGTAACCCAAATTATCCCAAAATATCCCAAGTTGACTTGGGATATTTTGTAATAGCACGGGGTGGCAACTTTTTGGTTTTTCTCTACTTGGTGCTTTCGACGCGCTGCCACAATGCCGATAGGGGACGCCGAAACAGACGCACCTTGACGAAGACCAACGCCCAGAGGTGCAATCGAGCTGCAAAGAGCAGCACCGTCCACGCGAATTCACGGGCGTTTTCTGGGAAGGCGAGGGCCAATCGCGTCCCGTCGATGATCTCCCGTTGTAGGGAGCGCATACGAAACGGCGACTGCCGCACGTAGTCTTGGGCGTAGCCGCCGGCGGACCGTACCTTTTGGCGGAGCCAATCGTCATAAGTCGTGGGATACTTCACGGCGACGCGAGCCTGGGGGGCGTACCGGATGCGGTATCCAGCTTGGGCGATTTGATGTGAGATAACCGCATCCTCTGCCAGGGCGTCTTCAGGAATGTGGCCCAGGAGGTTGCGGCGGGCGGCAAACAGGTAGCCACTGCACAACAAGAATTCACCTTTTCCATCACGGGCCGCGCGCACCTGATGTGCGCTCTCCACCAGCAACTGGGACCAATACCCCAACAAGGTATCGCGGGGACTGATACTGACCGGGCGCCCGCTCACCGCGCCGACCTGGGAATTCTCGAACGGAGTCACCAGAGGAATCAGGGATTCGGTATCCACTACGACGTCGCCATCGCTGAATATCACGATGTCTCCTCTGGCGGCCCGGAGGCCGAAATTCAAGGCTGCCGGTTTGCCGCTTTGCGGGTCCTGTATGTGGCGGACTACAGGATACCGGCGCGCATATGTTTCCACGACTGCCGTCGTCGCCGGGTCGGGGCTCACCACCAGAAGCTCGACGTCTTGAGGAAGCTGCGGCAGGAAACTCTCTATGGCTTTGCCCACAGTGTCCGGTTCTCGAAATGCCGTAATCAGAATTGTGATCACATCACCCTCTCTCCACCAACAGCTGTGAATATCCCAAGTGATTTGGGTTAATTTGGGATAAATCGGGCCGATTTCCCAAAACCTGTTTTTGCAAGGCGCCAGTTTTCGCTGATTAGCTCACGCCAGCGTGGTATGGATGAGTTCGGCAACATGCTGTGCGGCGCTGCTCCAAGAAAATCTCTGGAGATTCTCTGTGCCTTTTTGAATCAAGTAGTCGCGCAAGGAGGCGCTTTCCAGTAGCTGTTGCAGCCCTTCGGCGATAGCAGCTTCGTCGATGGGATCGACGAGAAACGCGCCGCGACCGGCAACCTCCGGAAGACTTGACGTGGTACTGGTGAGCACGGGAACGCAACAAGCCTGGGCTTCTAAAACCGGGAATCCGAACCCTTCGTAGAGTGAGGGAAACGCAAAGATGATGGCCCCGGAAATCAGGGCTGCTTTGTCCGTTTCCGCTATATAGCCGGGAAACCTGACCCGCTCCTCAATTCCCAACGCTTTTGCCTGGGCAAAGATCGGTTCCTGCAGCCACCCGCCCGGGCCGGCCAGGACAAGCATCAGTTCCGGATGCTGTTTTGCAATGCGAGCGAAGGCCTGCACCAGGCGCACCAGATTCTTGCGGGGTTGAATACGTCCAAGGGTTAGGACGTAGGGTGCTCGAATTCCATATTTCTCTTGAACATGTTGCAGGTTCCCCGGATCACGAGGGGGATGCAACGTTGCGTCATAGCCGGGGTAGACCACCGTGATCTTCTCTGCCGGAATATGATAAGCCTCGCAGATGGCATCACGGGTAGCGATGGAATCTGCCAAGATCTTTGTTGCCACACGGGCATTCCAACGCGTACTTAGATTCAGATATAGTCGCTGCTGCCAGGGATGCGCTTGGGGAAAGTGGCGAAATCCCAGGTCGTGGATCGTTACCAGGGTGCGTTTGGGACGCACCGGCGGCAGCACATGCGCCGGCACGAAAAGCACATCCGGGGTCCGCCATGTCATTTCCCATGATAGTCTTAGATGGGTCCACAATTTTGGAAAAGGGATGACCCTGAGATCTGCACCTGTAAAGGCGCCCGGCGGCGGCGCTTCCCGTAGATAGAGGCGTACATCGTAAGCCGGACGGAGCTGGGCCAGCAGCGCCCGGATAAGGTGGTATGAATACCCTTCCGTTCCGGTAGGCGCCGTACTGACAGCGCGACTGGCGTCGATGCCGATGACCGGTTGCATTCACTCTCACGAAGGTAGGATGAACGTCAACGGAATGGGAACGACGATCAACACGAAGATCACTGCCATGACCCAGCCCACAGTACGGCGAACCGGATCGATAGGGGTCACATCATCCAGTGGAGCAGGATGGCGTGGATTCATTGTCAACCCCAACAGTCCCCACATTAGCCAGACCCATCCGGAATTGCCCAACAGCAGGGTGGCGATGCCGCCCCAGATGAACATGGCAGTGACAAAGATGCGTGCAATGCGCCAGGCTTTGCGACCCCAGAGTGCGTAAGTGACGTGACCTCCATCCAGCTGTCCCACTGGGAAGAGGTTGAGGCCGGTCACCATCAAACCGGCCCAGGCCGCAAATGCCACCGGATGCAACATTACGTCGATGCCGTTGGCCGGAAGGGGTTGCCCAAAGACCAGCCATTTGGCAAGGAAGTAGAGCAGGGAATTCCCCTCCATGATGTAGGGCGCCCCTACAGGCAGGGGTTCTACGGTTGACAATGACAATCCGATGATGAGCAACGGAATCGCAACGATCAGTCCACCTATGGGGCCGGCGATACCGATATCGAAAAGCGCCCGACGGCTGCGCATTGGGCTGCGCTGAAAGATAACCGCTCCCATCGTGCCCAGAATGCTGAGACTCGCCATTGGAACCGGTATGAAATAGGGAAGGCTAAGCGGCGAACCATATTTTCGCCCCACGAAGTAGTGACTGAGCTCGTGAACTGTGAGGATACCCAGCAGCGTTCCCGCGAACGGCAATCCCAGGGCGAAGTCAGCCGGATTGCGGAAGGGTTGTCCTCCTTCATTTTGGGATCCGATCAAGATCACCGAAAGGAGTGTGGCGAGGAAGAGTCCTATATTGACCCACGGATTCCCCGTGCGTTTGTCGGCGACTACGGGCGCTGCCCTTAGAATGTGGGTACCCTCCTGTTCGGTTAGCAGTGGAGTGTATCCCAACGCTTCGAATTCCGCGATGAGTTGATCGAACGTCCCATTTTCTTCGAGATCCCAAATTTTCCCGGCAAACTCGACATCGGGCTTCTCGCCCTGTGAGATGATCTTGATGGACTCGATGTCCATCAAGCCGTGTAAGACGCTCTGTAATTGTTCCAAGATTCGTTGCTCAGGGCGAATCCCAGTGATTCTGTTCTCCATTATGCTCCTTCTGTAGGCTCTCACGGTAATGTTGGGGTGTGGCGTGTTTTGGGCGTCCAGATAGCCATTGGCTCGCCCAGAACATAGCTGCCAGGATCAGATTGCTTACAACGTCCATCCGGTACGGTCCAACCATGGGAACCGGATCCCCGCGCACTGTGCTAATTCCTGCTAGCCCAGCCATATACAAGGATACCGCCAACGCCCCGCAGTGGTTCAGCGCAGCGGCTAGCCCTGCCATAAGCAATGCCCACGCGGCGGCGCTTGCCGGAACCGGATAACGCGGCGCCAGTGTACGGTAGATATCAGGACTTTCAAGGGCTATGGCGCGCTGCCACCCTGACGAGGCTCCTACCTCGCGCCCCCACACACAGCCGGTATCGGTACAACCCCACCAGATACTGCTGGCTACTATGAGAGCGGGAACCGAAAGGAAGTTCCACACTTCGGTGAAAGACTTCCGGTGTTGGAAGGCCCACCAGGCAGATCCTATGGCGCCGCCAATCCAGGCGGCACTGCCATGCAGCCCGCCCATCTCCCAGACACGGAATATGTCAACGGGATGTTGAGCGAAATACGCGACGTTGGCCATCCCATAACCAATCCGCCCGGCAGCCAGCGCCCCGATAGCCGATATCCAGGCTAATCCTACTACCTGCCAGGGATTGTATCCGCGCCGGTATCCTTTCCACGCCAGGTAGGCTAGAGCCAGTAAGGCCCCTAGCAACGCGCGCAGTGTATAGCGCTGAATAAACCAGGAACCAATATACATTATTACTCAAGTATATCACGGTAGGGCGAGACGGCAATGATAGTAGGATGTCAAAGCGATACTGCTATGGAAAAGCGCCCTTCCGGAAACGGAAGGGCGCTAAAGGCTCGTAAAGCCCAACTTTCGGCGTGATTGCTACCTGGCCTATCGCGGACCACATTCGCGTTTGCGGTCTGCTAGCCTCAAGCGCTGCTAGAGACCCGACAAGACGGCGTTGGTCGCGCGAGCGTAAAGTTGTTGCTTAACCGACCCTGAGTGCTGGATTTGACCTGAATAGGTTACTTGAGCTCCACGGAGGCTCCGGCATCTTCCAACTTGGCCTTCGCATCCTGGGCGGCTTCCTTGGAGACACCCTCCATCACGTTGGTGGGGGCGCTCTCGACCAGTTCCTTGGCCTCTTTCAACCCCAGGCTCGTCAGCTGGCGGATAGCCTTGATGACCTCGATCTTCTTCGGTCCGAAATCCTTGAGAACGACGTCGAATTCGGTCTTTTCCTCTTCCTCTTCTTCTTCCGCTGCGGCGGCAGGCATCGGCCCCATCATCGCGACAGGGGCTGCGGCGCTCACACCCAGCTTGTCTTCGAGCAACTTGACCAGATCGGCGGCTTCCATAAGGGTAAGGCCGCTGATTTCCTCTACCAACTTTTGCAGATCTGCCATTTCTTGTGTTCCTCTCTATCCCGATTGAAAGTTTGTATTGATTTTGGTAATGCCCTGGCCCTTAGGCCGCGGCTTCGGCGGTAGTTCCGCCGCCTTCCAACTTGTCTACGTAAGCTTGCACTACATTGAGGATTTGGCGGATGCCGCCTGCCACCACGCCGACCATCTGTGAGGCCGGTGCATTGATGGTCCCCAATACCTGGGCCAGAAGCTGTTCGCGGCCTGGTAGATCAGCAAGCTGTATCGCCTGTTCCGCTGTATAGAAGTGTTTTTCGACGATTGCACCGCGTACGGTGAACCGTCCCTCTTCCATCTCCTTGGCATACTCGCGGAAAACCTTTGCCAGCGGCGGCGCTGCTTGATGGCAGAATGCTGCCAGCGTCGGGCCGATCAACAGGTCGCCGGGAACCTTGATTCCGTTGGCGTCAAGCGCGTGCTGTAGCAGTGTGTTCTTGACCACGAAAATCTGTCCGTTTTGCTCACGCGTCAAGCGGCGAAGTTCCTCGAATTGAGCCACGGTGAGCGCCTTGTAGTGCGCCAGAATCAGCCCCTGGCTCTGGTCTAGCTGCTGTTCATATTCGGCTAACAGCTCTTCCTTGCGTGTACGTGAAATAGCCAATCTTCTTCACCTCCTTCCAATCTCATTGCCTATTGGCATATCCTTGTCCAGTCACCAAAACAAAACTGGTCCTTGCGCCTACCGACGCAAGGACCAGAACTTCCCATACAGGAAGTGAAACTACTGTTTCTGGTCTTGCCTCGGCAGGAAATTAAGCGCCTGGGCGCACCTGCTGTCTTTGGCAGACAGATCTGTCTCAAAAGACAGGTGCTTTTCCCTGATTTCGTTACGCTGGAGACTCCATCGCTAAGGCTGTGTTGGGATCGACTTTGATCCCCGGCCCCATGGTGGGCGCCAGGGTAACACGTCGCACGTATATACCTTTGGCCCCGGAAGGTTTCGCGCGACGGATGGCTTCCATAATGGCAGCCATATTCCCTGTCAGTTGCTCCATGGGGAAGCTGACTTTCCCGATGGGGCAGTGCACATTTCCCGTGCGATCCAGACGGTATTCGACGCGTCCGGCCTTGGCCTCGCGGATCGCTGACGCCAGGTCTTCGGGCTGTACGACAGTTCCGGTTTTCGGATTGGGCATCAAACCCCGGCGGCCCAGAACGCGTCCTAGTCGGCCGACTTTCGGCATCATGCGGGGGACGGCGATGGACACATCGAAATCGGTCCACCCATCCATGATCTTCTGAACGCCTTCATCGTCGCTGATGACGTAATCTGCACCTGCAGCCTCAGCTTCTTGAATGAGGTCAGGGGTCACAAAGACCGTCACGCGCACCGGCTTGCCCAGTCCGTAGGGCAACCGCACCACGCCGCGAATTTGTTGGTCCGACCGGCGCGGATCCAGGTTCATCCGCAGATGTAGTTCGATCGTGGCGTCGAAGTTGGCGTAACTTACATCCTTGGCCAGTTGAATCGCTTGCTCGGGTGAATAGATTTGCATGCGATCCACTTTTTGAGCGGCATCTAGATATTTCTTTCCTCGTCTCGTCATTTCTATCTCCTCGTGGTCAATAACGGGGGGTATCCCCCTCCCATCAAGGTGGGCGTTAGCCCTCGATCAGAATCCCCATGCTGCGAGCGGTGCCCGCAATCGTGGCCTCTGCGGCCTCGATTGTAATTGCATTGAGATCTTTCATCTTCATCTCGGCAATCTCGCGCAACTGCTGCTTTGTGATGCGCCCCACTTTGTCGCGATTGGGCTCCGACGACCCTTTCGGTACCCCAGCCGCTTTCCGGAGCAAATCCGGGGTGGGTGGGGTCTTCAGTTCGAAGGTGAAGCTTGCATCGCGATAGATGGTGATTTCAGCCGGAATGATGTTGCCGGCCAAATGGGCAGTTCTGGCATTATATTCCTTGCAGAACCCCATGAGGTTGATACCGTGTTGTGCGAGAGCAGGCCCGATCGGGGGCGCCGGGTTCGCCTTCCCTGCCGGAATCTGCAACTTCACAACTGCCTTAATTTGCTTTTTCTTCTTAGCCATCTTCTTGACTCCCTAAAATCTGGGATCATTCTTCTTGCGGAAGAAATCCCAGGCGCTCACTGAGATTATGTCTTTTCGACCTGCAAGAAATCGAGTTCTACCGGTGTTTCCCGTCCAAAGAACGAGACCAATACCCTGACCTTGGTGCGTTCTTCGTCGATCTCATCGACAACGCCGATGAAGTCTGCAAAAGGCCCTTCGACGATGCGCACCTTTTGCCCGGACTTGAACGTTGCTCTTACCTGGGGCGCCGCTGCTTCCATGCGTTTCAGAATACCTTGAACCTGTTCGGCCCGCAGGGGAACGGGTGTGTTTCCCATGCCCAGAAAGCCGGTGACCCCGGGGGTGTTTCGCACCACGTACCAGGAATCATCCGAAAGAGTCATCTGGACCATGACATACCCTGGATAGAGACAGCGTTCGACGTTGCGACGTTTCCCATCTCGAATTTCGATCTCTTCGACGGTGGGCACAACGACCTGGAAGATGAAATCCTGCATATCCATGGATTCGATGCGCTGTTCCAGGTTGTGTTTCACCTTGTGCTCGTACCCTGAATAGCAGTGGATAAAGTACCAGGCCCGCTCTTCGACCGGCTCCTCTTCTTCAATAACGGCAAATGGATCGGGTAGAAATTCAGAACTCTCCTGTTCCTCTTTGTCGAGCTCTAGCCATACTTCCGGCGATACGACTTCAGTCTCAGGAACAGTAAATTCCACCGGCTCGTCTTCTTCAGACATCTCCGGTGTTTCTTCGGCAGTTTCCTCTACGTCAAGAAATCCAGAATCTTGGGCAACCTCCTCCTGTGTCTCTGAGGAGGTGAAGCCAAATTTTTCCAGCAATTTATCAGTAGGCAAGGCGATGTCAAGGCCGCCCGGCGAGACCGGACTCACTGACTCATCCGTTTCCATATCCTGCCGTTCTTCGAAAGGATTCTCGTGATCCATAGACTCTGCTAGACCTCTTCACCTCGTCCGATCAGGATGGCAGCTGCTGCGATGCCGCCCGCTAACACTGCGGCCAGGACGTAGAAGAGGATGCTTTGGCTAACAACACCACGCAGTAGCCAGACAAAGACCCAGTCTAGGGCGCCCAAGAAGATCGCCATGCCGAAAGTCACCACTAACACAATCCTGGTCAGCATCCAAGTGTCTTTGCGAGATGGCCAGCGCACCTTTTTGAGTTCAGTGCTCGTATCGCGAATATAACGCACGATCGCGTTATCTTTCCGGACTTTTTCGTTTTTACTTTTCTTCTCGTCGCCAGCCATGATACCTCCACCACCTTACACTTTAAGACACCGTGCCTGGTGCGCGACGGTGTCTTGAGTGAAGAAACTTTGGCAGGCGAGGCAGGAATCGAACCCGCAACCTACGGTTTTGGAGACCGTTGCTCTGCCAATTGAGCTACTCGCCTGCGATACAACTATTTGGTTTCGCGATGCAGCGTATGCTCGCGGCAACGCGGGCAGAACTTGTTGATTTCCAGTCGCCCTGGGTCGTTGCGCCGGTTTTTCTGCGTCGTATAGTTTTGCTCCTTGCACTCGGTGCAAGCCAGAGTTATCGTCAATCGGATTGCTTTACTTTTCTTTGCCATTAAAATCGCCTCTTGTCAATAAAGTCACGACAACGCATCAAGCCCATGCTCGGATTTGAACCGAGGACCCCTTTCTTACCAAGAAAGTGCTCTACCGACTGAGCTACATGGGCACAAAAAAGGTGGGCAGAGGCGGATTCGAACCACCGAAGGCGTAGCCAGCTGATTTACAGTCAGCCCCCTTTGTCCACTTGGGTATCTGCCCACGTTCCAGAGCCGACGGTGGGAATCGAACCCACAACCCTCCGCTTACAAGGCGGATGCTCCGCCCTTGAGCTACGTCGGCGCGCCGACATTATAACATACTGATGCGTTGGGTCAAGGTTCGTCCTTACCGTTAGCAGAGTGGAGTATACACGACTCCATGAAATTGTCAAACCTTGTTCATGTTGGCGAGGTGGGCTATAATGACGGTGTGGCGGAAGTGGAAGGTGGTAACCGAATGGATTCCAAACAGCTGGCGTTGTTTTCGTTGCCGGGTGATTCCTCCGAGTCAGGAGCAACCTCTCAGAAATTGGCGTTGGATGCCGAGAATGCGCTCAGTGTGGCGGCCGGAGCTTTCGAACGCTACATGGAGCAACGGGGCTTCACTCCCAATACGCAGCAAGCCTTCCGGCTTGATCTGCAGTTGATGTTAGACTACCTGGGTTCAGGGATTCCGATAGGACATATCAGCACCGCAAGTCTCAATGCGTTTCTGTCCTGGATGGCCGATGCGCGGGGCGTTCCGTGTAGTCCCAAAACGCTAGAGCGGCGTATTACGACGCTCAAGGTGTTTTTCGGCTGGTTGACAGAGATGGGCGCGTTGCCGCGTGACCCTGCGGCCCCGCTGATTCATCGTTCCGTCTCAGCGCCGTTGCCGACAATCCTCACAGATGATCAGATCGCAGCGCTTTTGGGGACCACGCAACGAATGCGCCAGGGGACCGGGGAGCAAAAACCCGACCCGCGCCCTCATTTGCTGGTTATGCTCATCCTGAACACCGGTATCAAAAAGTCGGAATGCACCCAGCTGGTTTTGAATCACATCGATCTGACCAATCCTGATCGCCCGGCGCTCTGGGTGCGTTATGGGGATCCCAGTCGTCGGCACAAAGAGCGGCGCATTCTATTGCCGGCATCCTGGCCTGTTATTCTGCAAGAGTATCGACAGGTCTACCAACCGAGTCACGCGATTTTCCCCTGGACTGGCCGCAATCTCGAGTATGTCATCACCAAGGTGGCGGAGGAGGCCGGCATCGCGCGGCTGACCTTTGAAATTCTGCGGTGGACCTGCGCAGTCCGTGATTACGTTGAGGGTATGGACCGCGAAGCATTGCGGCGGAAGTTAGGGCTTTCGGAGATTAGCTGGTACGAGGTCGAACCGAAACTGGCGCTGCTGGCGCAGCGCATCCCGGCGCGTCAGTAGCGGTGGCTCTTAGCGTGTCGCTGTGGTGACTCCACTATTCCCATCAGGTTGTGTGTCTCCCCAGGTGGTGGAACAGGACGCATGACGTTGCAGCGCCTATGTGTCATCATGTGTCTCTTCGACACTTTGCGTTCCATTATCTGTGAGCTGGCTTGAATTCTGGTGAATGGGGTCATATGACAGGAGGGCCAATTGCGCTATAATTTCTCCCTGTGATGGTACATCCGCGACCGACAACTACTTTTTCCGGAGGTCCTGTGAAAACATTAGGGGAGAAAATCGCACTCCGGGAAGCCTACGTGGCAGTCATTGGATTGGGGTATGTAGGCTTACCGTTAGCTTTGGCGATGGCCAGGGCAGGATTCAAGACGATAGGCGTCGAAGTCAACTCCGAACGAGCTGCACAGCTCAATGCCGGTCACAGTTACATCGAGGATGTAGCTGATGCCGAGATTGGTCCGCACGTCGATACCGGCCAGCTGGCGGCAACGACGGATTACGGCGTGTTGCGTGAGGTGGATGCGGTGTTCATCTGTGTGCCCACACCTTACACCGTCCAGCGGGCCCCCGATCTCACATTTGTTCTTGAGGCTACGGAGGGGATCGCTCGTTGTCTACAACCAGGCCAGTTGGTTGTGTTGCAGTCCACGACTTATCCAGGGACCACGACAGAGGACGTGAAACCGATCCTCGAGCAGCGCAGTGGCTTGCGGGCGACTGAGGATTTCTATCTGGCGTTTTCCCCGGAGCGTATCGATCCTGGGAACCCCAACTGGAGCGCCTATAACACGCCCAAGGTAGTGGGAGGGGTGACGGCCGAAGCGACGACGCTGGCCGCGGCTTTACTACGCCAAATGGGAGCTCCGGTCATTGAGGTGTCGTCGCCGGCAGCTGCGGAAATGACGAAGCTGTTGGAAAACACCTTCCGGGCAGTAAACATTGCATTGGTCAACGAGTTGGCGCTTCTGTCTGAGCGGATGGGGCTTGATATCTGGGAAGTCATCGAAGCTGCCAAGACGAAGCCCTTTGGTTTTATGCCTTTCTATCCGGGTCCTGGTGTTGGGGGGCACTGTATTCCGATCGATCCTTATTATCTACTCTGGAAGGCGCGGGAATACGATTTCTATACCCGGTTCATCGAATTGGCCGGGGAGACTAACGAGGCTATGCCCTACCATGTGTTGGAGTTGGTGACCAGTGGCTTGGGCGCTCGGGGTAAATCATTGCGCGGCGCTCAGGTGTTGGTGCTGGGGGTGGCCTTCAAGCCCAATATCGGTGATTCGCGGAATTCCCCGGCGCGTCGCATCATCGAGCTGTTGCTCAAGAATGGGGGGGCGGTGTCGTATCATGATCCGTTTGTCCCTGAATATCACGTCGGCGGCAATGTCTTCCAACGTGATGTTTTGGTCTTGTATTCGACGCCGTTGACCGACGAGGTCCTGCGGGAGGCTGATGCCGTGGTGATTGTAACGGGGCACCGAGATGTGGATTATGCCCATGTGGCGTCTGGCGCCTCACTCGTGATCGATAGCTGCAATGCAACACAGGGTGTAGACGGCGATGCATTGATCATACGTCTGGGAGCCCCGCATCAACTATGAACAAGAAAACCCTAAATATCGTAGTACGGATTGCCGCAATGTTGCTCGTTGTAGGCATCACGGTGTTGATTGTCGTAAACCGTGACCGGGTGGCGGAGTTCGAGGAACTAGGATACCCGGGGATTTTCCTGGTAGCCTTGATGGGCAGCGCCACCGTAGTCTTCCCGGTTCCTCATCTGGCCTTTACCTTTGCCATGGGGAGCGTGTTTAGCCCGTGGCTGGTTGGATTGACGGCCGGCACCGGTGATGTGCTTGGCGAGCTGACCGGCTACATGGCGGGATTTGCCCTGGAAGATGTCGCCGGAAAAATGAAACTGTATCATAGGTTTGAGAAGTGGATGAAGAATCACGGCGATCTGACCTTGTTCATCCTGGCTTTGATTCCCAATCCCCTATTCGATATGGCCAGTATCGCGGGCGGGCTTTCGGGGTTCCCTGTGTGGCGTTTTATGTTGGCGACATGGGCTGGCAAAGTGTTGAAAGCTACGGCCTTTGCCTGGGCAGGATTTTACGGAATCCAATGGATATTGCAGGTAACGGGTTAGTGGGGCATGGGGAAGGGAGTCTTTGGCTGCGTGTGGGCGCCGGCGTCCCTTGGACACGATACTGGTTGAGGAATCCATGAGCATTCGAGTTTTGGAAAATGGACGGATATTCACAGGAGTAAAGTCCCATCCCTGGGCGACCGCCTTGGCGGGCGCCGGTGGGCGTATCGTTGCTCTGGATGAAGCGGCGTTGGCCTGGAAGGATGCTCCTGGTTCCGTCGCGGAGAATCTCGGCGGCGCAACGGTACTTCCGGGACTCGTCGATGCGCACATTCACTTGCTCTGGTACGCGTTGAGTCTTCAAGAAATTCCGCTACGTGATCTGTCGCGCGCCGCGCTGCTGCGCAGTGTAGCCGACAAGGCGCATAGCGTGGAACCCGGCACGTGGATTCTTGGGCGGGGTTGGGATAACAATATATGGTCCGATACCCGGTTCACAACGGCGGCAGAGATCGATGCTTGGGTCCCCGATCACCCGGTGTTATTAATTGCCAAGAGTGCTCACGCAGCTGTTGCCAACTCCCTGGCCCTGCGTTTGGCCGGCATCACCGGAGACGCCGAAGATCCGCCGCGCGGGCGTCTGGGCCGGGACGTACACGGCGCACCCAACGGCATGTTATTCGAACATGCTATTAAGATCGTACAGGCTGCTGCACCCAGCCCCACGTTGGCGGAAGCCATCGCCGCTTTGCAGATCGTGCAACGGCGCCTGCTGGCTGCCGGAATCACGGGAGTTCACGATATGGATGGCGGTGTGGCATTTGCGGCTTTCCAGGCTTTGCACGCTGAAGACCGCCTTGCGCTCCGTGTTGTGAAATACCTGCGTATCGACAGTTTCGACGCGCTTCTCCAGACCGGTTTGCGTTCCGGATTCGGCGACGCCCGGCTGAGATTTGGCGGGCTTAAGCTCTACGTCGATGGGGCCTTGGGATCACGGACGGGCGCGCTTCTGGAGCCCTACGTGGGAGAACCGGACAACACCGGTTTGTTGACCCTGGATCGCGAGCACCTGGCTGTCATTGCGCGACAGGCTGCCTCAAACGGCATTGCGATGGCGATTCACGCCATCGGGGACCGCGCCAATCGGGTTGTCATCGACGTCCTCGAAGAGGTAGCGCCGCTCAATCCGGCGCTGCGTCACCGCATCGAACATGTCCAGCTTGTCACCCCCGATGATAGCGCGCGTCTGGGGCGTCTGGGGGTCGTTGCTTCTATGCAACCTATCCATGCGCCGCATGATCGGGCTATGGCCGAGCGGTATTGGGGCGCGCGAACACGTTATGCGTATGCCTGGCGAATGGTAAAAGAGGCGGGCGCCACGCTGGCTTTTGGATCGGATGCCCCTATAGAAGTGTTCGATCCCTGGGCCGGACTCTACGCGGCGGTTACACGACGCCACGAGAGAGACGGCAGTCCCGGTCCGCAGGGCTGGCACCCTGAGCAATGCCTCGCTCTGGAAGAGGCAATCATCGCTTACACCTGGGGCAGTGCATATGCCGCCGGGCTGGAATCGCACCTGGGACGGCTCTGGCCGGGTTACATCGCGGATCTGATTGTTCTGAATGAGAATGTGTTGGCTGTGCCTCCCGAAGCCTTACTCCAAACCTGCGTTCAACGAGTCATGGTAGCAGGAAACTGGGTGGACTTGACGTAGTAAACATAGACCGGCGCCCACGCGGGCGCCGGCCGGTTACCTGGCGAGTGCGCGTTGTGCTAGAGCAGGTCTTTGCGCTTTTCCTCGGCGTAGCGACGCAGCTCTTTGATCTGGCGGTTGGGTTTTTCCTGGCTCTCTGCGATGGTATCTCGGAGGACGTTTCCCCACCGTTCGTTGGCATCCCGGACCACTTCCCATAGCGTCAAGATTTCTTCGTAGTAGAACGCTGTGCTTTCGTCGAGTTCCCCGAGATGTTCCACTACTTTCTGGTTGGACAAATCTTGCCGGCGCCAGCGGTCTTCCTCGGTAACCAGGCGCTTCTGCCAGTCACGCGCAAACGCGGCCTGCCATTCCTCCCACTCGCGCCTCAGGCGCTCTTCTGTCAAGCGCTGCATTTCAGCGATTTCGTTCTGGCGTTTATCCAGCCGTGTGCGGAACGCCTCCAGCGAATCTAGCGCCTGCCGGTTCTGATTGTAGAGCAGGGCATACTTCTGTGTCTGCTCCAATA
>JAFGNR010000447.1 GCA_016926915.1 Anaerolineae bacterium | reverse complement strand
CGGTCGGAGTCGGGGAGCGCCACGCGCTGTGTATCAAAGGCCTGCCAGGCGCCCAGGCAGCGGTTCCACGCTCGGTTGATCGCCTCGTTGAGCCGTTCTCCGGCATAGAGATGGTAGTCCTCTGGACTAAGGCCATCCAGATCGCGGCCCTCGGCGATGCGCTGGAGCAAATCCGCGGGCAGAATCCCGCCCTCAGTCTTGATGGTGGTGAATGTCGCGCGCGTTATGGTTCGCATATCGGTTCCTTCACTGTTACGATAGGGTTATTGGGTGATGGCGGGGGCTTGACCGCCGACGGCTGACCACCGACCGCCGATTGTGGCCCGATGATTGCCGACCGTGGACCGTTGACCGCCGGGAGCCTGTCCTGAGTGCCGCGAAGGATCAGCAGTTGGCAGCGGTCGTCCGTCGTCCGTCGTTCCCCAACCGCCGCTCCCACTGGGCTAGCTATCTTTCGCTGCAGCATACTGCTTGATCGTTTCATCGAAGCGCATGATCAGCGTGGCGTATTGGGTGAAGCACGCGACAATCTGCCGGCGCAAGCTGTCAGGATACGCCTCGGCAGCCTCGCGTTCGGTCGCACACTGTTGGAGATTGCTGCGGATAAGGTACCGGTTTTCTGCCGCAACCGTGTAGCCGCCGTCCTGCAAGAGCGCCACCAGCTCCTGATACAATACATCGTAGCCATTGCGGACGTAGACGTAGAAGAACGGGGGCGATTTGAGACCAAAAACATGATCCGCATCGAAGTCGAAAACCCCCATGTAGACCACTGCTTTTCCCTCAGTGTTGAACCAAGACGGATTGTCGATGTAGAAACGGTTCTTGTGTCGTTGGAATCGCCAACCCTGTTCCCACCAATCTTGCGCTTCCAAATCGGCCTCGTATGACCACAGCATCTCGGTCAACTCGCGATCAAGCGTGTCCCTGGCACGGATGATATCCAATACCGTGTTCCAATGCTCGGCAACGAGCAGACTCTCTGGTGAAAATCCCGTCATCGTTCTCCTCCATGTTCCGGCAAAGCCAACGAGCGTATCCAGCCAATCCTGTACCAGGGAGTGCGTTTTGGCGTCTGTGATCGTCGGCAGCAAACCATCCAGCGCGGCGCCCAATGTCCGGTAGGCGATTCGGCGCCAGTGCCCCGCAGACTCACCCTGCGCCGGGCGCCCTCGTGGCGTCAAATAGATCGCGTACTGTGCTTCGGGCGGCACGTCGAGCGCTTTTCCCAGGCGGCGCAGATCACGGAACTCTCGATCGTGTTGGTCCGGCATGGCCGGACTGACCGTCTTGTTCTCGATATAAAGCAGAAACGCACCGGCCTTGTAGACCATAACATCGATAATCGACTCCGCGCCCGCGAACTCGGTCTGTACGCGGTATCGCTCCGGCAGCGCCAGGTCAATCGACGGCTGGCACGCAGCAAGAAACACGTTCAGGAACAGCTCACCCTGCCCATGTCCGGCATCCGCCTGCAGCAGCCAGGCCAGAAACGCGCTGTGTTTGACCTCGTCAGTTCCTACGCCCAACAGGGCAAAGGCATTGAACGCGCCGTCTGCACGCTCGCTGCGTTGTGTCTCGAACGCTGCAAACGCGCGCTGCATCGCAGTGAGGCGCGCCTCGCGCTGCTCTCCGTGCAATCGGGCGAAGGCTTCAATCACAGTGAGCATGGATTCCATCTAGAGTGACCGCCGACTATGGACCGCTGACTATGGACCGACGACCGCAGACCCCTGACCGGAGCCTGTCCTGCGCGTTGCGACGGATCGGCAGTCATTTCCCCACGTACTCCTCAACGACTTCTCTGTGGCGCATGCAAAACGCTGCGTAATCCGAGAAGAGCCCGACCAGCTGCGCATGAACCTGCTCGGGATAAGTTGTGATTGCAGCGGGATCGCGGGCGCATTTGAGTACGGCTCGATGCACCAGATCCCGTTTTCCTTCCAGTACCTCGAATCCTTCAACGCGCAGTGCTTCTCGCAGCCGATTCCCCATTTCCTCGAAGCCCTTTCGTGGGCGAAAGTGGAATATCGGCGGTGAGTTGTGCCCGAACACACGTGAAGCTTTGAACGGGTCGATGCCCATCCACACGAGCGCTCTCCCGTTTGCGTTCAACCAATTGGTATTCCAAGTCCAGATTCCGTGCTTGTATGGCTCAAACGTCCACCCTTCCTGCCACCAGGTTTGACGTTTCAGTTCGCCTGCAACGGAAAGCAGTATGGCCATCAATTCATGGTCGAGATCAGCTTTTGCCCGTTCGATTGCTGCGACTGTGGCCCAGTTCTCGCCGAGGAATCTACTCGCCTCGGTGAATTGTGTCATAGTATTCCTCCAAGTCATCGTGAAAGCCGTGATGGTCTCAAGCCAATCATTCATCAATAGACACGCGCGCGCCGAGGCGATTTCCGGGATTAGTTTCACAAAAGCCGCACCGAGGTTGTTGTATGCTGCGCGATGCCATGCACTTCGATACTTCCCCTGAGCATGGCGTCCATTGGGTGTCAAATAGATTGCCCACTGCCGATTCTCAGGCACCCGTAGAGTCTTTCCCAGTTGGCGCATATCCCGTATCTCGCGGTCGTGTTGCCCTCGCGTATCAGGGCTGGTGGTCTTGTTCTCGATGAACAGCAGAAAGTCCCCGGATTTATGGACAGCGATATCGATGATAGCATTCACACCGCTCAATTCAGTCTCAACCTGGTAATCGTGTGGCAATTCAAGCGGCACGGAAGACGTCACAACGTCCAGAAATGCGCGCAGGAAACGTGGACCCTCATTGTGCTCCGCCCTCGGATCGAAAAGCCAGCTCAGGAACGCGCTGTGCCTTACTTCGTCGGTTCCGATGTTCAGCACCGAGAAGACATTTGACGTGTGATGTATTGCGGCTACATTCACTTTCTGGAATGCATCGAAGAATTTAGCGATGGTGCCTACAGTTTCGTTTTTCATGGTGTTGTCCCGTTTATATCAACTGACGACTGATCGCCGACCATCGACCGCCGGAAGCCGTACCCGCGCTGCGGTCGTCGGTCGGCCGTCGTCTCCCCCCCCCTTGCAACTCGGTTGCTTTTGATGTGCAATATCAGTAAATCAGTCATTTCAGAAAAACAGAAGGCGAGTCAAACATGACAATAACCACCACCGTACAAGTGCGGCAGCGGGGTACACTCACTCTTCCCGCCGATGTTCGCCAGCGTTACAATATCCAGCCGGGAGACAGTTACCGTCTGGTTGATCTCGATGGCGTCCTCGTCCTCACGCCCCTGGCGCCGTTGGTGCCCGAACTGGCGCGGGAAATCGAGCGCGCCCGCGTCGAGGCCGGCTTGAGCGTCGAAGAAATGTTGGAAGACCTCCGCGCCCAGCGCGAGCGCTATACCGCCGAGAAATACGGGACCCTAGCAGACGAGAATACCGTTGAGTAAACTCCGCATCTTTGCCGACGCCGACGTCATCTTCGCCGGGGCCGCCTCGCCCACCAACCATGGCGCCAGTCACGTGCTCCTTACCATGAGTGAGCTCACCCTTATCGAATGCATCACCTCCGAACAAGCTATCACCGAAGTTGAGCGGAACCTGTCTGCCAAGCT
>JAFGNR010000446.1 GCA_016926915.1 Anaerolineae bacterium | reverse complement strand
TCGGAGGAGCCGTGGATTCCCTGGGAGTTGTGCAGGCTGCAAGGAGAAGAGCATGGCTGGATCGTGGAAGGGGAGTTCCTGTGTGAAGCCTTCAACATCACGCGGTGGTTCGTGAATCCCAACCTGCAGCAGCGGCCCACGCTCACTTTGAACAAAATCGGTCTGGTGGTCCCGGAAAGCTCTTATTTGCCCCACGCACCTGACGAACGCGCCTATCTGCTGAGCCTCAAGAACCGGGACGTCCAGGAAATCCCGGCCCGGTTCCTGGACGTGCGCCGCGCCCTGGCCTCCGGGCAATACGATGGGTGGCACTTCACCGGGCATGGCAGCTTCCGGGGGACAACCCCCAACCGCTCGGAGATGATTCTTGACCAACAGGAGACCCTCAGACCGGAAGATCTGAACGGCAAGATCAAGAACCTGGGGCGGGCGCATCCTCTGGTCTTCCTGAATGCGTGCGAGATTGGTCAGGGCGGCATGTCGTTGACCGATGTTGGGGGCTGGTCGGCCCGCTTCATCAAGGCGGGGGCGGCAGCCTTCATCGGCGCCTACTGGTCGATTATCGACGAACAGGCCCTGGAGTTCGCCAAAGCATTCTACACCGGGTTGTTGGAGCATCGCCTCCCCATTGGCGAAGCCGTCCGCCAGGCGCGCCTGGCGATCAAGAAACCGGGGGAACCGACGCGCCTGGCCTACACCGTGTTCGCCGATCCGCTGGCTACGGTGCAGTAGCGCGGTTGGATCGGGGTTTGCACCGTCCACCAGCCCCCACCGGGCACGAGCACATTATATTATCAGAAAAGTAAAGTCTTCTTTGCGATTTCTGTGTCCTCTGCGGTGTATTCCTACTTTTTACAGCAGAGCCATGCATGGGTTTAGCGAATATGCAATATAAGGTTGCCTAAATGTCAATCGGAATCTTCCCGGAAGGCGCCGGTCTGCCAAAAGCGCGTTGACAGTCGCCCGTGTTGGTCATACACTTATGATGCTGAACTGCAGGAGGCTCAGCAGGCTACCCGCTTGAGGCAGTTCTTTGCCCATGCACACGCCGGAATGGGCCTGGCGGAATGATAAGGAGGCGCATGTCAGACTTGATCGCACGCCTGATCGCGTTGGAAGCCGACGTCCGGTACCAGGAGCCGCCCACGGCGCAGGAACCGGAGTTCGCTTACACGCCGGGCGCCGCGCCCCTGCTGCTTTCCGCCCCTCATGGCGCCGTCCACACACGCCACGGGAAACCCAAGGATGAGGATGAGTTTACGGCAGGTATCGCCCGGCTCGTAGCAGAACGGTCCGGCGCCCACGTGCTCTGGCTGCGGCGGCATTCGCCGGAAGACCCCAACCGGGATCGCGCTTGCCGGTACAAGGAGCTGCTACGCCGTCTGGTGCAGCAACACGCCATCCGTTTCGTGCTCGATATTCATGGCGCGCGCGCCACGCGGCCCTTCGACATCGCGTTGGGCACGGCGCGAGAAGAGAGCTGCACGCCAGAAACCCAGGCGGTCATGGTGGCGGCGCTGGAGCAGCCCGGCTTTGCGGTGTGGGTCAATCCTAGCGGTTATGCCGCGGCCGGCGCGGGCACCATCACGCGGTTCGTCTCCTCCGAGCTCGGGGACGACATCCAGGCAGCCCAGATCGAGTTCAACGCGCACCTGCGCATCCCCCGGCGCCGTCCGGACGCCTCGGCCGGCGCGCCCTTCAGCCCTCGGGACCCGGCGTTGATCGAGAAGGCGATACTGGCGCTCGTGCAGGTGGTGGCGGGGCTGACGAGCAACGGGTGACGGACAACTTATGAGGCAAAAGAGTCGCTTGAGCCACTAGGTAATTTTGCGACCTCATCAAAAACACAGCCCACGAATTGGACACATGAAGTTCACACGTGCGGATCGAGGATGACGTCTTTCCAGAACACGGCGCGGCTCGCCGTGGTGGGATAGTGGCGCACCCAGGGTTTAACCAACAGGTGTTCCTGTTCATAGGTCAAGGGCAGGATGGGCGCCTCGGCGATGAGAAGTTCGTCGGCCTGACGGTACAGGCGCATGCGTTCTGCCTGATCCATGACCTGTCCGGCCTGCGTGACCAGCGCGGTGTATCGCGCGTGCTGCCAGTTGGGCCAGACTTCGGCGCGGCTGACCCGCATGAAGTTGTCGGGATCGGGATAGTCGGCTACCCACATAGCGTAAACGAGAGGATAAGCGCGGCTCCTGAGCGCCTTGAGGAATTCGCTCCACCCTGGGGTCTGCCATGCGATCTCTATCCCCAGTGTCTCCTGCCATTGCGTGTGCAAGTAGGCAACGCGAGGCGCGACCGCGTCGCAGGCCAATCCGGCGATCGCCGGGAACCCGCGTCCTTCCGGGAAGCCCGCCTCGGACAGTAGCTGGCGCGCGCGCGCGGGATCATAGGGCAAGCCAACGCGGGGGCTGTGTCCGGGCATGCCATGGGGAAGCAACCCGCCCGTTGCCGGCGTCACTGCGCCGGAGAGAATCTCCATGGCCAATGTCTGCCGGTCGGTCGCCAGGGCCAGGGCTTGCCGGACACGCACATCGTCGAAGGGCGGGCGGGCGACGTCGAAGATCAGGTAACAGCTTTCCAGGACGGGCGTCGAGACCCGCTCGCGGGCATGCCGCGCCAGGATCGTCCGGAGAAGCTCTGAAGGGCAATAGGTAATGCCTAGCAGGTCCAGGCGGCCCTCTTCGTACATGTGCAGGCGGGCCGGCCAATCCGTGATGGGGAAGAGCGCCACTTGCTCCACATTGCCCCCAAACCGGCCATGATAGTCGGGATTGCGCGCCAGGGTCAGCTGCCCGGCGCGCTGCGGACGCGCCAGGCGAAAAGGGCCGTTGGTCACGAAGTGCTCAGATTCAGTCCACGCGGCGCCCCGGCTGGCGACGATATGACGGGGAACGGGGAAAAAGTCGGGCCGTACCAGCAATTGCAGGAAGTAACCGGCCGGTTCTTCGAGTTCCACGGTCAATGTGGTTTCGTCGACGGCTGCTACTCCCACGGTATCCGGCCCGGCGTCGCCGCGTCGAAAAGCGCCGGCTCCGCGAATATCCAGCAGGAATCCCGCCGAGGGGGAGCCGCTGGCCGGGTCGAGTGCGCGTTTCCAGGCGAACTCGAAATCGTAGGCTGTTACCGGCGCACCGTCACTCCAGCGGACATCATCACGCAGGTAAAAGGTGTACCGGCGACCGTCTTCGGCAATGTCCCAGGCCCAGGCGATATCGGGCACGATGCTCATGTTCACACTCAAGGTTACCAGGCCGCTGAAGAGCTGCATCAGCACCGTTGAAGTGTGGTTGTCCGGCGACATGGCCGGATCGAGCGTTGTCGGCGCGAGCCAGCGCACGCGGAGCGGGTGGGGAGCCGGGGGGAGAGGGGCTTGACTCTCTGTATTGCTGG
>JAFGNR010000155.1 GCA_016926915.1 Anaerolineae bacterium | reverse complement strand
GATTGGTGTCCACCACGTCCAGCCGGACTTCGCGGAATCCGTGGTCGCGGGCGAACGTCATCACCGCCTGGAGCAGCCGGGTCCCAATCCCCTTGCCGCGCATCTCCGGTGCGACCACGATACCATCCATCAACAGCTGGCCTTCGCGTTGTGGGCGCGCCATCAACGCCAGTGGAATCAACTTCAGCCAGCCACGCAGCCGGCCGAACCGGCGTGTCATGATCGCAGGCGAGATGTCGACGAAATGGCCGCCTCCATATTGTATGCCTGCGACGCCGGCGAATTCCCCCTCATAGAGCGCCGTGATGCCAAAGTTCGAGTTCAGCGCTTCCTCTAGAACCGCGATCGCGTCCTCATCCGAGCGGAAAATCGGGGACAGTTTCTGGCGGAATGCCGTGTAGTAGAGCTGTGCAGCCGAGGCCCTGTGTTCTTCCGGTAATCCGGGAACGATCTCGATGGCGGAGTCAAGGTGCATGGTGAGATACCCCCTTGTCTTCAATCTGATAGGATTCTTTCCCTGAGTCTCAGGGGGTGTAGCGCTTGCCCTCCGGGCCTGTGTAACGCCGGTACCATGGGGTGTTGCGCGTGCGTTGCGTGGCCTGGATAGCGTGCACCGGGTAAAAACTGTAACACCGCATGCATAGTATGCAGCGCTCGCCGAATTGCACGCCGTTCTCATTGGTCGTGATGTTATCTACAGGGCAGTGGCGGGTGCACCACCCACATTCGATGCAGGTTTCATCGGCGAAGAAAGGCTTGAACAGGCGTTTCTCGAACGTCTGCATGCTCCAACGCTGTTGCAGGCCCAGCAAGCGCCCGAACAGGCCCGCGCCTTCGATGTGACGCGTTTGAGTGTGAATCAGATCCGCGAGTCGCGAGATCTTCTGCTGTGCCTTTTCCAGGCGGCGCGGTACACGTTTTTCCGGCGTCACCGGCAAAAAGGCCATCGGCGGTATGAAGAAATTGTTAGGCATCAGGACATTGGCGAGCAGGAAAGGCTCGTAGCCACGCGCGCGCAACGGTTGGGCCGCGTACCAGGCGGTATCGCCGGAGGCGTAGCCTGCCGTGGTAATGACAAAAAGGGGCAGCGCTGTAGCCTGGGGCAGACGCGCCATGAAATCTCGAAAGACGCTCGCTGCAAACGAAGAGTGCGTGGGGAACGTCAGCCCAATCATATCGCCGGTCACCGGCGGCGTAGCCTCCGCGTCGAAAGTCTCACACGATTGGGCCATCACGTGATCTCCCCGCGCCGTCAACGCTTCGACCAACCGGGCGGTCATCCAGGCTGTATTTCCGGTTCCACTGAAGAAATAGATTCCGATGTTCATGCTACCCTTATCCTTAATGACTGACCGGTCAGTTATTTATAAGTATATACGCGTTATGCCGGATGTCAATAGGTGACTTCACGAACAACAGGGCTTTATCATTCTCTGGCTCAGCGTCATGCCATCCGACGCCAGCCGGCGCACAGCTGCTGCGACTTCAGGATAGGGACAGGTGCGGCGCGAGAATAGTACGAGAAGATAGTTACACAGAGATGCACAGAGCCGGCCCGGAGATACATAGAGGGATAATATCTGTGTTCATCCGTGTCTATCCGTGAGCCTCTTCCTAGCTGGATGTAGAATGACAAGACCCTATCACGAACAACCGCCAGGAGCGCCAAGCATTCCAAGGGGGATCGCTATCTCTGTACACTCCACATCTGGAGATCGGCTTCAGTATGCGCGATTAGCTGCTTGGCGAAGTCCGCCATGGAGGCGCTGGGCCGCACCTCCGTCACATCCTGGTGGCGTTTGAGCAGTGCGTCGATGACTTTGAGTAGATCGCCGGTTTCCAGATTCTCTATAGGCGGCGTCTTGGCGAGAATCCACATCCATTCCTCGATGGTACCCCAGTAAAACGGCGCGTTCTTTGGTATATCGTAGGTGGCGTTCTCGCAGGTGAAGACGACGCCCCCGCGCACATCGAGCAGCGCCGGGAACTGCTGGGTGAGGATGGGCGCGTGCCTGCGCAGTGTCCTTGCGACGTTATTGGCCATGCGGCGCCACTGTTCGTCGGGACCTTGCCGCACGTCGGGATGTTCTATAACCTCTTCGCCGCCAGTATCGTGATGCACCTGGGTGCGGAACCAGCGGTTCTCGCGCCATTGGATGGCGCCGCTCCAATACTTCACTTCGAAGACCCAGATCCCCTGCGGACCGGCCCACAGCACATCGACGTCGTCGCCATAGGTTTGCTGCACGCGGTGCAGTACGAACCCCTGGTCGCCGAAATGCGTTTCCAACGCCTGTGCAAAAGCAATCTCCCCCTGCAGCCCGTGGTCGGTCTCATCTTCCGGGTAGGCGCCGGCCAGCCGTTCGCGCCAGCGCGGATAGAGATCCGGAAAGAGGCGCTCTCGCAGCGGGGAGCGGAGCGGATGTTGGGGCTTGTGGGCTTCAGCGGTGTCGTTCAACGTCCAGTAAAGCATCAACAGCGCGCAGCCCATGGCGCCGATGCCGATTAGGAGCAGCCGGAGCGTCCCCAGCTGCTTCCCGAAGAAGATGCCGGTCGCCAGCGTCAGCGCCAGGATGCCAAACATCACCAGAGAGAGGGTGCGGAGCGGCGCCTCGCGGGCCTGCCGTTCGGCGAAGGCGGCTTGTTGGCGGGCATACGTTTCCAGCAGCGCCGGACGCCACGTGCGCGGCAGCTCCCCTTCCGCCTCGCAGAGCGTCTCGTAGCCATCGGCAAGACCGGTCAGGTACAGATCAACAGGCATGATAGCGCCTCCCAGTGAACGTACATGCTTATATCGCAGACTGGATCTACTGACCCTCATCAACCTCGCGAAGCGCACGATTCAACAAGCCGGTAACCCAGAGCGTCGTGGCCATATCTTGCAGGTCATCATGGTC
>JAFGNR010000154.1 GCA_016926915.1 Anaerolineae bacterium | reverse complement strand
GGATACCTCGACGCCGTGGCTTCGAAAGCACCGGCGCCGGGCGGCGGCTCTGTGGCCGCACTGGCAGGCGCCCTCGCCTCGGCCTTAGCCGCCATGGTAGGACGGTTGACGGCGGGAAAACGCCGGTTCGACGACGTCAAAGATGAGATGAGCGCACTCATCGTGGAGGCAGAGCGGCTTCGCGCGGCGCTGACGGCGCGCATGGAAGAAGATACACGCGCCTTCAACGCCGTCATGGCAGCCTACAAATTGCCCAAGGACACACCGGAGGAGAAGACCGCGCGTGAGGACACAATCCAGCAAGCGATGACGGTCGCCACAGATGTCCCCCTGGCCACGGCGCGTGATGCCCTGGCGGCGATGCGTCTGGCCTTCCAGGCAACGCAACATGGCAACCCTAATGCTATCACCGACGCAGCTACGGCTGCGTGGATGGCTATGGCCGGCATTCAAGGCGCAGCTCTGAACGTGCGAATCAACGCGGCATCCATTGCCGATCAAGAGAAGAAGGCCATGTGGCTCGCCGGGCTGGATGAAATCCTCGGCGAAGCTGAGACCCTTCTGGAACAAGTGCAGGCTACCGCAGTCACCCGTGGGGGACTGTAACAGCAAACACTGACGAGCGGCCGGCCACGCCACACTGTGGCCGGCCCTTTCATTCCAACACCTATTGGATATTCCATGAAACCCTCTTTTACAATGCAATCATCTGACAAGCCCACAAAAAACGGCGGTTGGCTTTTTCGTTTTGTCCATTCTCCCGTCTTCCCCATGCTACAAGTCATGTGCGTCATGGGCGCGTGGGGATTGTGGTATGCCCAACCCCGAAGCTGGTACGCGCTGGTGCTGGCGCTCGCCCCCTTCGCCGTCAGCGCGTTGGGAAAACGCCCTCCATTCCGCGCCACCCCGCTAGATCTGCCCATGGCGGTATTCTTGCTCACACTGGGGGTTGGGCTGTGGGCTACCTTCGATCGCGTTGGGACCCGCGCCGTTTTCCCCCAAGGCATCCCCACGGGCTGGCCCGTCATCACCGGTCACATCCTGGCAGTATTGGTCTATTACACCATTGCCCCCATCAAGACGGAGGCAGAGCGGAGGTGGCTATCCATCCCTTTGCTCCTGTTCGGAGCGGGTATCAACTTCTATCTACTTATGGCCTTCGATTGGACCCGGCTCGAAGACAAGATCGACATTCTCTTCAGATTTGCCCAATGGATACAGTCCTGGTTTCCCGGCGGCGGCAATGGCGGCATGCATCCCAACACGGCTTCACGAATGGTGTTGACCTTTCTCCCGTTGGGCCTGACGCTCATTGCCGATGCGCGAGACGCCGGCGTCCGGGGGCGCAAAGCATGGGGCGCCTATGGCATCGTCACCAGCTTCATCATGGCCTTCGCATTGGTGTTGACCTCTTCCCGGGGGGCGTGGTTGGGACTGGTCGGGGCTTTGATGCTGACCGCACTCTGGTGGCTGGTGGGAAGGTTCGCACAAGGCGCAGCACGGTTTACAATCTTCTTCGCCGTCCTGGGTGTGGGCAGCGTCATTGGCGTCGGAACCCTGTGGCTCTGGCCAGCGCTGCGCACCTGGGTGATCCACAACGGGGCCGTTACCAACCGGCTGGCGTTGTTCTCACAATCCTGGCTCGTGGTCAGGGACTATCCGTTCACCGGCGCCGGTTTGGGAAGTTTCCCCATGGTTCATGGCATCTATGCGAGACTGCTCCATGTCCCGGCGACAGCGCATGCGCACAACCGGATGTTGGACATCGCCATCGCCCAAGGGATCCCCGGGCTACTCGCCGTTATGAGCGCCCAGGGAATTGCCATTGTACTGGGCATGTATCGCCTGGCGCACATCAAAGGACGTGCTCCGGCCCTGAAAGCCGGGCTGTTTGCACTGATAGCCGTCATACTCGCCGGCTGGACCGACGATGCCTTCTATATTACCTGGGCAAACATACCCTTGTGGATGCCGGCGGCCCTGGTCATCGCCGGAGCGCGCCAGACGCCAACGGGACACCCACCCGCGCCGCGCAACCGACAAGTGCAACGGTATCTCGTCCTGGGAATCATAGTGCTTCTCGGCATTTTCACGGCAGCGTTCTGGACCCCGTTGCGCGCACTATGGTACACTAACCTCGGCGCCGTGTATCAAACACAGCTAGAACTCCAGACCTACGATTCCAACAACTATGATAAGTTAACCCTGGATCAAGTGCGACAGGAGGCCAATCTTTCGATCGCCGAAGCCTACTTCAATCGCGCCCTGATGATCAATCCCTCCCAGGTCACCGCCCGGACGCGGCTGGCGCAAATTGCGCTGGCACGAGGACACTATGGCGAAGCGCTCTCGCATGCCCAAGCCGCCTGGGATGGCGGGCATCGTGATCACGTCACCCGTCTCGTTTTGGGCGATGCCCTGACAGCGATGGGGGAAGTCGAAGCTGCGGTTGAGGTCGTTCGTGAACAGAGCGATGCGAAAGTCCGTCTGGATGGGCAGGCATGGTCCCGCTACTGGGTCAACGGCGACTATCAGCGCGCCGCCCATGCATGGCGGGCCGCCCTACTGCTTGACCCTGGAGACGAACGGGTTCGCCAGTGGCTAGAAAAAGCTGAATCTCAGCTAGATGAACCGTAAAACGATCTCTGACTCTCCTGAAAAAAGATCACCCAACCGCAGAGCGCGCCAACGACCTTTTTGCAGAGAGTCGCCGCTTCGATCGGAAAATCAACATCCCCCGAATCTTGCTCGATTCGGGGGATGTTCAGTTAGACGCCAGATGCTACTTCTTTCCCAGAAGCCCGCCCAATCCTTTGAGCACATCGTCGGCCTGATCCAGCATGCCCTCATTCTTGAGCGCTGCATCAATCTGCCCTGCTAACGGCGCCGGTAGCTTATCCTTCAAGAAACCAATCACGGTCTTCACCGCTGTCTCCGCCGTCTTCTCGGGAATCCCCGTTTTCTTGACCACCAATTCCACAAGTTCTTCCATGGTTGACCTCCTTTACGTAATAGATAGCGCGCATTTCCAATGATTCTGTCGCAGTGAGCGAGACAATCCAGCGCCGTATTGCCATTTTAGCGCAGATACCCCAATTGACTATGCGCCCGGCGCCTCTATACTCCCCCTGGATAGTGGTTATCAGAAGGAGATCAGCATTTGAAGAGCATACCAACACCCGCGCCGCGACCCTACCGGCTCAGCAATCCCATCCAACCCTATGCCTGGGGAACCCGTGGCGATGAGGCTTTCATTCCACGGCTACTCGGAATCCCCGCCGAGGTGGGAACACCTTACGCCGAACTATGGATGGGAGCACATCCTAAAGCCCCTTCACAGATCATCCTGGAAAGAGAATCCTTCAACCTCAATGCCGTCATCCAGGCCTACCCTGTCGAAATTCTGGGGGAGGCCGTCGCCGCGCAGTTCGGCGCCGCCCTGCCGTTCCTGTTCAAAGTCCTTTCCGCAGGTGAACCCCTCTCGATCCAGGTACATCCCAACAAAGCCCAGGCCGAGATGCTTCATGCCCGTGATCCCGAGCACTACCCCGATGACAACCATAAACCTGAGGCCGCGGTCGCCCTGGATTCGCTCACAGCTCTGGTGGGGTTCAAAGCCTTCCCAGAGCTGGTACAAACGTTGACAGCTCTCCCTGAACTCGCGACCTTTCTCGGCGAAGAGGTAGTCCGGAATCTGACAGAAGCCGGCAGCCTCACAGAGGTCGACCAACGCACCAGACTGCAAGAGTTGTACACCACGCTCAACATCCGCGCCCAGAAAACGCCGGAAGCCCTGGAGGCGGCCCTGGGGAACTTGACAACGCGACTCAGCGAACAGTCCCACCCCACACAGGCTGAACAGGTCTTTCTTAAAGCGCGGGCCAAATACGGCGCCGACGTGGGGCTGTTCTCTATCTTCTTACTCAATCTGGTCCAATTACGACAGGGAGAAGCCATCTACACGACGGCCGGCGTCCCCCACGCCTACCTGGAAGGGAATATCGTGGAATGTATGGCGAATTCCGACAACGTCGTCCGGGCGGGACTGACGCCCAAGTATCGCGACGTGGAAACGCTGACCACACTTTTGACGTACGAAATGGGTTTCCCCCCGGTGTTATCGGGTGCGCCGGACGCCGGGGAGATCATTTACGAAACGCCGGCAAAGGAGTTTCGGATGCACTGGGGGAAGCGACGGGCAGGCGAGGAACTACACCAGAAGACATGGGCAAGGCCACAGATCGTGCTGGTTACCGCCGGAACTCTCCAGTTTTTGTGGCCCGATGGGAGTGAGACACTGACCCGAGGGCAATCTGTCCTGATTCCGGCCTGTCTGCCTGCGGTCGCGACGAGAGCGCTGACGGCCTGCGAGTTTTTCCGGGTGACGGTGCCGCAGTAGCCGGGGACAGACCCGAGACAATTCGCGCTACCGCAGAATCAGGGCCTTCCGCAGCGATGCCAGTTCCTTCTCGATGGCCGTCAACCTGATCCGCGACTTCTCGTCGCCCTGCTGGACACGATGCCATTTGAACGCAGCTTCACTTATCCGATGGAAGTAGGTTCCCAACTGCCACCAACGGCGTGCATCGCCGCGCAGGAGCGCCTGAGTGCGGAACCACCAACGGCGCAAGGGAGAGATCAACAAGGGGACTTCGGCTTCCGGAATCGTCTGCGTGGTCACGTACCCATTCACGAAATCCCGAATCCGTTTCCGCTCCAGGAAACGCGTCCAGATTGCCACCACCAGGAGGAGCGCGACACCAACCCAGTCTCCCACCGCAGCCCAGACGAGCGAACCGTCGCCCTCCAGGTAGGCCCAGAAGGTTGCGAAGGTGTTATGATACGCATGGGCGCCAATCGCCAGGGCAAAGCCGAGAACGGGCAGAAGCCCTTTGAGCGCCAACGATCGTGATTCCAGGGCCAGCGCCAACCCCAGGCCGGTAAATGCTGTATACATCGCGTGATTGAGACCGAATAATCCCGCGCGCAACAACGTCAGGCCCACCGCCCCGGGAAGTCCCCCCACGGCAAAAGCGCCCACAAGATAGAAGAAATTCTCCACCGCCGCGAACCCAAACCCCACCATTCCACCGTAGATCAAGCCATCCAGGGGGCTGTCGATCTCCCGCCGGAAAAAGAGGAAAAGAAGCACCAGGGCCAAAGCCTTTGTGCCTTCCTCAACCAGCGGGGCCAGCAAGGAACTCCCCAGAAGATCGTAAGCCAGCGCGTTGGGCGCCAGCGCCAGGATCGGCACGTCCAGAATGAGTTCGAGAATGAGTGAGAGGATGATGGCGGGCACGCCGCCCCACAGCAAGGCCGGAACCAACAAATAGAGGGGCTCTTTCTCGTAACGATCCAGCCACCACAATACCATGGCGTAAATCAACATCGGAACAAAGCTGAGAATGGGGATCAGCAGAATAGCCACGCGCGCCTCCTCGTTGATACAGACAGCAAGCGCCCGGCTATATCGCAGCGCCCGACGCTTGCTGTTTCCGACCGCTGATCAGCTGCGGCGCTTGCTTCCCACCAGGGCTGCCAAGCCGCCCAGCGCCAGAGCTGCCCCACCGGCAAAGGCAGCGGCCTGAAGCACTGTCTTCTTCTCAACCGTGGGCAGGACCGCTCCTTCCAAACCGGCATCGGCGCCGTACCGGCTGAACAACTGGCCCCAGGGCGTTTCCAACGCGGCCTCGACCCGTTTCCGGCCCACGACAGGGTACCAGTAGACGTTGTGGTAGAAGTTGCTGGCAAAATAGGACCAGGGCACAATGGGGCTGCGCAGGAGCAGCGCTTCGAACGGCTTGAGCATACCGTGATAGATCATCTTCTGCCCTGTACTGGCGAAGGTGTCTTCCTGAACGAAGCCCCAACGCTCTTTCGCCACATCGACATCGCCAACAAACGTGATCTCCCGGGGATCGGCGACACCCAATCCCAGCTCGTGGGCGATGCGCAAGAAGGGAATCTGCAACGGATCAAAGCCCTGGATCAACGCCGAGGTCGCGTCGATGGCAACCTGATCCGCCGACGCCAGCAGCACGTTCTTCTCGTGCCAGTGCATGGCGCGCGGCCCCGGCCCGTCGCCCGCAAAGGACCCATCCATCACGGCGAAGAGGCCAGGATGAATGTCCTGTTGAATCATCAACAGATCCACCAGGGTTTCGTGGATCACGCTGTGCGTCCAGTGACGCTTGCGACCCAACAACCCGCCAAACGCATTCTTCATCGCCCCGGTGATGGTGGTGAAGACGTGGGTCTTGACCGTGGGAAGTTGGATGATGTTGTTGCCGATCAACACCTCGGGAATGTGCACGCCCTCGGGATAGATCTTGTCCAGCACAAGAAAAGGTTGCTTAGGTTCATAGCGCACCCACTTCGACTCGGGCTTGTAGATGTAGGTGCACGGCACGCCGTACTTGTCGGTCACGTAACGCTGCTTGTTGTTGGCCTCGCCATCGCCGGTATCGACCACGACGGTGTCGTTATGGACGCCCAGAAGGTCATAGCCAGCAGCCTGCAGCGGCTTGATCACCCCCTCGAGCTGCCAGGGCGTCGTGGAACAGGCCGGATACCAGGTCTGCCAGGAGATATTGATCTTGAGCAGGGTCTTGTTTTCCTTGGGCAGCACCGACGCGTAATCCGCCAGCTCGAGCAAGCGAGCATAATCCTCCAATACGGTCGCCGGGCTGGTGCGCACGATAGCAACCCGCCCCCGACCGGTATAGTCTTTTTGCGTCATGTAAACCTCCTCAAAGACGCCGGGTGTTTCCCCAGCGCCGACGGTAGCAACAAGTATAGCCGTCCCAGAACGAAAGTCCAATGGACATGAAACATATCCCATCGAGCGGAATGGGGGAATGCACTCTCCGGGCTAACCCAGCGTGTCTCACCTGGATCCTATTGTCTTGAAACACCCCCATACCGTTTTAGGATACGTTCGAAAGCCCACCGCCCGCGCCCGAACTCCCCGGAGAGCGTCGCAAACGCGTCTTTCTTGGTCACGCCGGCCGCACGCAACGCCGCGTAGCGCTCTAGGAAGGCCGCAATCTCCGCCGCATCCCAGGGTTTCCCCTGATTGGCAAGCGCCTGAGGCTCCGGGGTGGGCAGGGTATCGAGAAGGTCGCCGGGTGTGATCGCCCCTAGCGCCTTCACCCCACGATCGAACGCAGCCTGCGAAATCTCGAATCCCACGAAGTTACGCCCCAGTCCCAGCGCGACGCGCGCTGTCGAGAACCCCCCCATGAAAGGATCACACACCCAATCGCCGGGATGGCTGCTGTACTGAATCATCTTGACCAAGAGCGCGACCGGCAGTTCGTTCTTGTTCTTGACCTGCCCGGGTTTGTAGTCCCGGTTGATGATCCAGACGTCCTCACGATCCTGGTAGTTCAACGAACCGCCTTCCCCATCCTGTTCCTGAAGACCATAACGCGCCTCCAGATTGAACGCGCGTTTCCCCGATCCCGGCTTCTCATAGAGCAGAATGTGGTAGTGCGACGAGACATACTTGGTGCGCGTGAAGACCCCGAAGTTATACTTCCAGATAATGTGGTTGACCTCTTGCAAGCCGGCGGCGCGCAGCGCACCGAGCACGTGATATAAGTGCGTGTAACCCGACACGACATAGAGCTGCCCGTTAGGCTTGAGAATGCGCGCCGCCTCGCGCAGCCAACGGTGGCTGAACTCCCCGTAGGCATCCGCCGGAACCTCGACGTAGCCATCGATCACAAAGTCCTCATCGCGATTGTAATGCTTGTGCAGCGTATCCCCCGCAATACCATACGGGGGATCCGTGACAATGAGATCGACGGATGTATCGGCGATATGACGCCGGCAACCGCCAATACAGTCCTCGTTGAAAAAGCGGCTACCATGAACAACGACTTCGGTCAAGAATAGCTCCTCCGGAAATGGTGAATGGCGAATCTGCCACACGAACAGTCATTCGCAGAATACCTGCTGTTTGATTGCAAATTTTTTTCCGTCAGGACATATGCCGGTTCATTTTAGCCCGAAATAAAAGGAGGGCAAGCGCGTTTTATTTCAAAACACCCCAGGCTTACCTGAAAAAACGGTTTCCTAACCGCAGAGCGCGCCAACGACCGTAAGGCCTTGTGACCGTCGGCAAAGAACGCAAGGGTAGCATCAAAATTCTTTAAGAATGGCGCTGCATATCGTCAGAAAATTAAAGTCTGCTTCGCGATCTCGGCGATCTCTGCGGTGAATTCCCACTTTTGCCGTGGGGGCATGCTCCGTTCGACAAATCCCAAAGGTCCAGGTATCATCAAGGCACATGCTCGGGTAACCGACAGACCGATCGGAGGCTTATGAATTTCGATATGCTCCTGGTGTTTGGACTGCTGGCCGCTGCCATGGTGCTGTTCATGACGGAACGAATCCGCATGGATGTGGCGGCCATGCTCGTATTGCTGGCGTTGATGCTGACCGGCATCCTGACGCCGGACCAGGCATTGGCAGGATTTGCCGATCCCGTCGTTCTAATGATCGCCGGGCTTCTGGTCGTGGGCAGCGGGTTGTACCAAACCGGCGTGGCTCATGCCATTGGCGCCCTGCTCACGCGCGTCGCCGGCGACAGTGAACCTCGCCTCATCGTCGTCTCGATGATAGCGGTCGCGCTACTCTCCGCGTTGATGAGCTCGGCAGGCGCGACGGCAGTGTTGATCCCTGTCATCGTCAGTATGGCATGGCGTGCCCGCATCAGTCCCGCCCGGCTGTTGCTGCCCCTGGCCATTGGATCGCTATTGGGCGGTTTGCTCACCCTGATCGGGACCCCGCCCAACCTCGTAGTCAGCGGCGAACTGGTGCGGCATGGATTGGCCCCGCTAAGTTTCTTCAGCTTCACCCCTATCGGCCTGGCGACCCTGGGATTGGGGATCGTGTTTATGCTCACCCTGGGACGCCGGCTGCTGCCGCAGAAGACACACAGCGGAGGCGCCTATAACGATCCCGAAAGTAATGTCTCACTGGGAGAGTTGGGGGAAACCTACGACCTCCCGGAAGACTTGATGCGCGTGCGGGTACGCGCATCCTCTCCGCTGGTGGGGATGACGTTGCGCGAAGCCGCCTTGCGTCCCCGCTACCATGTCAATGTCCTGGAGGTGCAACACTGGCCCCACCGACGCGCGGCGCCGGAAGAAGCCCACCCCGTCACGCCGGAGTCACATCTGGAGATCGACGACATCCTGCACGTGCAGGGCGAACCTGCCAACGTCACCCAGATGGCGCAGGAAGAACGGTTAGGCCTCCTGTCGGGCGGGCCGGATGCCTCCCTGCTTTTCTCTGACGAGCTGGGGATGGTGGAATTACTATTGCCGCCGCGTTCCCAACTGCTGGGACGCACGCTACAAGAGAACCGCTTCCGTGACAAATATGATGTCACCGTGCTCTCGCTGAAACGCGGCGATAAAGTGCTTGCGCCGGAGGAAAGCGCCGCCACACGTCTGCGTTTCGGCGACACGCTGCTGGTGCTCGGCACCTGGGCGCGCATTCGACTATTGCAAGAAGAACGCCGGAACTTCGTCGTGGTCGGGCTGCCCAAAGAGATGCTGGAGGTACAACGCACCCCTGCGCACGCCCTGATCTCGGGAGTGATTATGGTCGGTATGCTGGCGTTGATGACGCTGGAAATCATGCCTGCCGTGACGGCTGTGCTGCTGGCAGCCGTCGCCATGGTTCTCACCGAAAGCCTGACGATGGAGCAAGTCTACGGCGCCATGAACTGGCAAAGCCTCATCCTGCTGGCAGGGATGCTGCCGTTGGCAAGCGCACTGCAGGCCACCGGCGGCGTCACCTTCATTGCCAACGCCCTGACCGCAAGCCTGGGATCCATGGGGCCGGTCACAGTGATGGCGGGGATCTTCCTACTCACGGCGCTCTTCAGCCAGTTCATCTCCAACACGGCGACTACCGTACTCATGGCGCCCATCGCTTACCAGGCAGCGGTGACGTTGGGCGTCGCCCCGCAGGGCTTTCTCGTGGCGGTCGCCGTCGCGGCCTCGACCGCCTTCGCGATGCCCATGGCTACCATGAGCACCACCATGGTCATGGCGCCCGGCGGCTACCGCATCCGCGACTACGTGCGCATCGGACTGGC
>JAFGNR010000153.1 GCA_016926915.1 Anaerolineae bacterium | reverse complement strand
CGCCGGACGATGACGTTCCGCCCGCCTTCCTGAGGCCGCCCTTCCAGCCAATAAATGTCATCGCCATCAAGACATACGCCGCCGATGCGGACGGAACCCGAGACGATCAGATCGGAGGTGATGGGCGATTGCCAGGCGCCATAGGGCTTGATCGATGCGTTCATGATTTTAGTTTTCCTTTCCTGTGTTTGGATTGTGTAGGCCGGCGCCGCCGGGCCTTGCCGGACCGGCTCAGAAGATAAAGGCAGCGCCGATGCTGCTTATCAGTAGAAGCGCCAGTCCCGGCAACAAAATCCGCCGCAACTGCCGGGAACCGGCGCTGATGACAATACCGCCTTTGACAATCGTGTTCGCCATCGCCGCGAGGATGATACCGCGAGAAGCCGTTGTCAGATCGATGGCGGTTGCCGTCCGTGTCAGGTCAATCAGCGAAAGGGTGATGGCGTCGACATCCGTTGAACCGGCAACGACGCTGGATAGATACACGCCAGCATTGCCAAGGTACTGCTGTGAAGCTTTAGCCACAAACCCGGCCAACGTGTACAGCAAGCCGAATTTGATAGCAGGTCCCAGTTCGAAAGGGTTAGAGAAATTGACAGCAGTAGATTCCCGGGATTGGCCCCGCACGTAGAGGTAGGCGCAGTAACCGGCTCCGACCAGGAAGGAAACCAGGAGCGGAAGCCAAAGCGTATTCAGGAGTGAACTGTGGAGCGTGCCCACGACCACAGCCAACCGGATGAACATCACCGTCCAGGAAAGCATGATGCCCATTGCCAGTGGGCGGACAGGTGCGTCACTTCCTTTGCTGCGCTGCGCGAAACTCATCGTGACGGCCGTACTAGAGGCCAATCCCCCCAGCAGACCGGTCAGGCCGATGCCCTGGCGTGGATCGAGAATTTTGATCAGCACATATCCCAAGAAACTAATGCCGGAGATGAAAACCACCATCAGCCAGATTTTGTAAGGGTTGAGTACGTTGAGCGGCCCATAGGTCTGATCGGGCAACACCGGCAGTACAATGACAGAGATAATGGCGAATTTGAGTGTAGCAAAAATATCCTCGCGCGTCAGATTGCGAACAAGGCTGTGCATCTGAGGCTTCAGTGAGAGCAGCACCGTTACCACAACGGTTACAGCCGCCGCCAGGGGCAGGTAATCCCAGAAGCAGAGCGCGCCCACGAGCGTGGTAATGACGGCAGCAATTTCTGTCGTCATGCCGGTTTTGCCATGCAGCGCGCTGACGGTGTGGCTTACTACTAACAAGCCACCTACAATCACGAGGATGCTCACGAGCATCCAGGGAGAATCCTGTTCAGCGGCCAGGAGGCCCCCTACGTATCCGGCTAAGGCAAACAACGGGAACGTACGCACGCCGGCGAACGGTTCACCAGTGTGTTTATGCTGAGAATACTCTCGTTCCAGGCCAATCAACAGCCCCATCACCAGCGCAGCCCCGGCATGGAAAAACAGATCTTGCATGGTTCGACTCCACTTCTTGGGGAGCAGGTCCCCTTACCTCGATCGCACGCGTTTGGTAAACAAAGCACAACGCACCGGCGTTTCTCAAATCCAAAACCATAAGCCGGCGCTCAAGAAACGTGCCTTGTACCTGGCGATCACCTTGATATTGGTCTCCTTACGTGCGACAGGAACCACGTATAGAGGTCGGGATTGTCATAAGTCTCCGTCCAAGAATCGTGCCCGGCATCCGGATAGATCGTGAGTCTCGCGTCGCCGCCGCAGGCCCGCAATGTATTCACGAGAGTCTGCGATTCCGCAACCGGCACTGTCGTATCTTTAGCGCCATGGAATGCCCAAACCGGAACACCCTTGAGCACACACACACGTTCCGGGAAACCATGTTGCCAGATGCCGCCGCCACAAATCGGCGCCGCCGCTGCAAAGCGCTCGGGATGAGCCGTTCCCAGGAACCAGGCGCCATATCCTCCCATACTGAGGCCGGTGAGATAGATACGGTCCACATCGACACGATACTGCGTCGCGATATCATCTAGCAGCATCACGAGAGCATCCACGTGATCGGACCAGAGAGTATTTACGGGGCACTGAGGGGAAACCACGATAAAGGGCAAGGGACCCTGCTTCTCGATGAGCGCGGGAATACCATTTCGCGTGAGCACACCAACGTCATCGCCGCGCTGCCTGATCCCGTGTAGGAAGAGGATCAAGGGCCAGGCCGCGCCGTCTGCAGCGTAGCCCTCTGGAAGTGAAAGCAAGTAGTTCAAGCGGACCGTTTTGGTGATAGACTGCTGGAAAACCTGGGGGGTCTGGTTCATGGACGCGCTCCTTGATCAGGCCAGAATCAACGTGTCGAGAGAGCGTTTCGGGACGTGATGCACATCCTCGTCATCGCGCCAGTACTTGATGTCGCCATCTGGCCCCACGGGATCAATCACGACCGTCTCGGCGGGCTTGCCCAGGGCCAGCACGAGCAGGATGTCGTACCGCTCGGGGATCGCCAGCTCAGTTCGCAGCCGCGCCCGGTCAATGGAACCGAGCATGCATCCCCCATACCCACGTTCCGCCGCGCCAAGCATGATGCTTTGGGCAGCAATACCATGATCCACGCCAGCATCCTTGCTGATTGCAGTGTCGCCCAAGATGATGATATAAGCCGCAGGACGCTCGCCAGGTTGGGGGCCAGCCCAGTTCTTGAGATAGCCGGCCCAGCGTAGGCAAGGGAAGACACGCGCGTTAGTGTCGCAATCTGCCGAAAGGATGAACTTCAACGGTTGCTTATTCGACCCGGAGGCCGAATGGCGCGCCAGATCGACGAGTTCGATCAGAGTTTCGCGATCCAAGGGCATGGTCTCGTGGAAGCGGCGATAACTGCGGTTCTTGTGAATTAACTCCTTGAGCATGGATTCCTCCTTCGTGGTTTGCGTGCACTCAGTGTACCACGAAACGGGGGCTTTGCTCATGATGTAGTTAAATACCTCGGCAACCTGTATGAATCGTCAGAATCCACCGCGCAGGAGCTTTGCAAACTCCTCTTCCAGAACCGTCGCGGCAAAGCCGATCACACGAACGGCCAGAGGGCCGCATCCGGTCTCCTCGGATCGCAAATCACAGCACTGCGCGCTTCCAAATACCTGATACACGCCCGCGACGAACGCCGCCGTCGCGACGCCGAGATCGGAGCGGTGGAAACCATGCGCCGCACTCCACACCCCGATAAACATCAGGGCGCCGGAGACCAGACCGCAGAGACCGCCGGTATCGCCGACGGCGGGAAGACAGCGTGCGGCAGCCAAAGTTTGCGGCTCCAACGGAATATCGAACACTTCACCCAGAACCGCTAACGACGTCATAGCGCAGTTATAACGCCCGGAGACGAAGAGTTCAGCGACGCGTTGTGCAATAAGAGAGTTCATGGCAGTCATTCCTTTCAATCAGCTGGGACTCATTGTACGCGAAGGAACAGGCTGCGCCAATGTATACGGCAAACGTCCGCACCCTTTCAGAGATGCGGACGTTATCATGGGTTTAGGACGTGATCTACTCTGTCCTGAATAACACCACACCGGCAACGAGACAGGCGACCGCAAATCCCAACAAGATACCCGCGGGCATCAGCACCGAATTGACGCCTAACATACGCACGGTGATGTTTTTCATACCGTCAACAGCCCACGCCGTAGGGAGAAAATGCCCAAGGGTCTGAAAGGTCTCGCTCGTGGTCTCCAACGGCATCCACGCGCCGCCCATACCCGAAAGCACCATCATGAGAACCATTGACCAGATGATGGTGTGTTCCTCGGTCTTGGAAATAGCGGAAATGAGAAGCCCCAAAGAAGCCGTGAACAGCGATAACGCGATCACCATGATGAGCGTTGCGACCGGTTCCCGGAAGTAGGGGACTTTTAGCGCCAGTTGCCCGAACAGAATCAGGACGAAAAGCTGCGCGAATACCATCACGAACATCGCCAGGTAATGACCGGCAATGATACCAGCCTTTGATAACGTCGTGGTCAGCATCCGTTGGAGTGTACGCGACTTGCGTTCCACTACAATTACCTCGGTCGCGCCGATAAGTCCAGCAATTGCGAACTGCACCATGATACCGGCGGATGTGTGAGAGAAACCGCTGCTTTCCTCTTCTTGAGCCTCTTGCTCCTGTCCCGTGCCGGTCTCCGCCAGCGTAATAGATGGAGTGTCCCAGGCTACCAACGCCGCAGCCAGCGACTCGTCGAAAACAGCCGTTTGCGCGGTCTCACTGCCATAGGTTGCCGGGTCGGCTGCGACGAGCGCTTCTACGCTCAATCGGGCCGCAGCAACGGCGCTGCGAAGTCGTGTCTGCAATCGCTGTATTTCGCTCTCCACGACTGATCCCGTACCGGATGCAGTATCGGCGATCAATTGTAGCGGTGCGTTGCTTTCACCGCGTAACGCATCGCTGTAACCCGCCGGAATCACGACAGCAGCAACGACGTTCCCATCCACAACCTGCCGCTCCAACTCCGTCAGATCAGCTGCACTGGTTTCGGCAACCCACCCCGGCGCAATGACGCTGGACGCGTCAAAGAGCGCAATAAGTTCCTGACTGAGCGGGCTGCCGTCGGCGTCGAGCACAGCGATGGGCAACCGTGCATCTCCACCCTCATCAACGCCGGCGAAGACGAAGCCAAGCAGGAGTGTGAACGCGATAGGCATGGCGAGCAGAAAGATCGCGCCTTTCCAGTCGCGGATAATTTGGTAGAGATCTTTGAGCGCCAGATCGAGTATTCGCATAATGTCCCTCATAGATTCGCGTCAGGCAAACCGCTTGTTGAAACGAGCGCGGCCCACCAGGAAGAAAAGCGCGCTCCATGCCAGTAGCACGCCCACAGTCAGCAGCCCTTCAGAAACCGTACCACCGTTCATCGCCAGCGTCCAGCTGCGCACAGCCCAACCCTGGGGCACAAAGAGTGCAGCGGTGTTGATACCGGTAGGAGGATTCGGCATGCCAGCCGTGAAGACGCTGACCATACCCAGCATCCCGGTAACGACCACGACGCCGCCATAGATGAAGCCGGCCTGGCGCGCATCTTCCATGAACGACATCACGAAGATTCCGAATGTAGCCGCCGCCGCCGCCGTCAACAACGTGCTGACGACCACCAGCAGCCAGTTACCCCATACAATACCAAAGATCAACTGCCCTGCGATCACTAAGACCACCAACTGAACGACAATGGTCAATCCGCTGGCCAGATACTTACCACCCAGAATGGCGGCCACGGGTGTAGGTGTAGTGAACAATCTCGGCAGTGTGCCGTTCTCGTCTTCGGTAATGATAGTCTGCGCCGACGTCGTGCCGGTGTAAAAAGCGTAGAAGACCATCATCCCAACGAGAACCGTCCCGATCATGGCGGCAACCCAGTCAGGCGCCTCACCTTCGGCATCGGGGACCTGTGGCGCCCTGACCTCCAACCCGGTACCTCTCTGTGATTGTTCCGTGGACCACTGGACGTAGTGGGTCACGACAGTCTGCATCTGCTCCGGTGTGATCTGCACCCCGGCAGCCTCCAGTTGCTCCAACGCCACAGCGATGGAGATTTTCGCGCCGGTGAAACCATCCACCAATTGTCCGACCACACTCTTGACGATACTGGGACCGATGGTGAGGGTGGGATCCTGATAGAACTCGATTTCTGCGCTCGTCTGCGAACTCAAAACGGCATCAGTAAATCCAGCCGGAATGATGACGGCGACGCCGGCTTCTTGCCCATCTACCGAGGCGCGCGCCTGGACCGCGTCGCCGGTCTCCGTGATCTCGATAATCTCCGCCAACCCTTCCGAACGCAATACGTTGGCGATCAACTCCCCCATGGATTCCACGCCGGCCGCCGTATCTGCACCCTCGAAGCCTTCCGGCATTTCGACCGTCGCCGGGTTGAACGCAACGGAAGGGCTATCCAGGTTGACCAGCTGCACTTTCGTCCGGGCTAACGTGATCTCGCCGCTGCCCACGTTGCCAAACGCCAGGAAGAAAATGAAAGCCGTAATGATGGGAACGCCAAACATGAAGGCCAGGGCAAAGGCGCTGCGAAACGAGCGCGTCATGTCCTTGAATGCGACGTCAAGCAATTTCATAATAGTCTCCTCGCAGTTGAGGCGGCTTCAGTCGCGCAAAGCGCGTCCGGTCAGGTGCAAAAACACAGCTTCCAGGTTTGGTTCCTGAATAGCTACTGATGTGATACGCACATCCGACCGGTTTGCCGTCTCGAACAAATGCGGGAGAACCAGATTGCTGTCGTCGACGAAAAGATGAACCGTACCATCCTCTGCCGAAACCGTCTTGACGCCCTCAAGAGCGCGCCAAGCATCCAGTACTCCGGCGGATTCCATGTTGAGGGTCAACGTGATACGATCGAGTTCTCCTACAATCTTGATCAGTTCTTCGTGAGCGCCATAGGCAATGATCTTTCCGTGGTCCATGATAGCGATGTGGTCGGAAAGTTCCTGAGCCTCTTCCATGTAGTGCGTGGTGTAGAGCACAGTCATCCCTTGTTTGTTGAGATCGAGGACACTGTCGAGAATTTTACGCCGGCTCTGCGGATCGATGCCGACCGTCGGTTCATCCATATAGATGATCTGAGGTTTGTGCAGCAGCGCAATTCCAATGTTGAGACGTCGCTTCATACCGCCGGAAAACTTACCCGTGCGCCCCTTCTGCCGATCTGTCAGGCCAATCATCTCCAAGATCTCATCGACGCGTTGCCTCAAGGCGTCCCCCCGCAGACCATACATCTTCCCCCAGAAAGTCAGATTCTCGCGGGCGGAGAGGTCTTCATAGATTGCGATTTCCTGCGGCACCATCCCCAGGGTCTCTTTGACCGCCATGGGATCCTGACTGACGGAATGTCCCATGACCCAGGCATCCCCAGCCGTAGGATGCAGAAGACAGGAAAGCATTGAGATTGTCGTCGTTTTGCCTGCGCCATTTGGACCCAGTAGACTGAAGATTTCCCCACGCTCCACGGTGAAATTGATGCCTTGCACGGCATGGACATCGCCGTAATCCTTGTGGAGCTCCTTGACCTCAATTGCGTAGCCATTGCCCATGATCATCCCCCCGGTAAAGTCTTTTCCTGAATACCTATACGTGTTTTAGCGCCGGTGGTTTCAGAAACCGGAAAACCCTGGAGACTCCGTGAAACACCGTGTGCCCACATTCATTATAGCAGACCTGTATGTAGATAATAGCAGGGACACCATCGAGTTAACCAATCATTTACAATTCACCGGAGCTGGAACCAGCGCCCCACAACAAATCTGCCCTCGATCGAGTGCGATCGAGGGCAGGCGCAGCCCATGGCAGATGATATAACTACCAGCGCAGACGCCGGCGCCTGGGCGGGCCGTACACATAGGGACGCCGCACGAGAGGGCGCCGGAACGGACGCCGCCCTCGCAGCGGTCGGAAGAACCACGGAACGACCAACAACATCGCCGCCAAACCTGCAATCAAAAACGCTCCCCAGAACATGTTATCACCTCCTTATCCTTTTCGATGCTTCAACGATAACATGTCCATGTAAAGAACCTGTAAAGCCCTGGTGTGAATCTTGTGAAATCGCCTTGTACGCCCTATCTCACGACCAGCCAGGCGCCAAGACACACGATCACAATACCCAACAAGCGCCCGGGATCGAGAGCGCGCAGATCAAGCCCTAACAACCCGAAATGATCCAGGGCGACGCTGGCAGCCAATTGTCCTGCAATCAGCAACGTGACAGCACTGGTCACACCAATGCGCGGGATCGTATAGCTCAGTGTGGCAAAGAGCAAGATACCCAACGCACCGGATACCAGCGCATACCAGGGCACCGAGCGCCACTGCGACAGGTTCCCCCCTCGGACAGCCAACAATGGCAAGAAGGAAAGCACAGCACCCCCCAAATGAATAATGAACGTGCTTTCAAGCGGTCCGATACGTTCACTCATCAAGGATGACAACGGATCCTGCAACCCGACAGCGACGCCTCCCAACAGGCCGATCACAACCACCCAGACAAGATTCTGCATTTTGTTCTTCCTTTCGCGTCATTTTGGGATTTCAGTTTCGCACAGCTTGCGCTATAATCAACTTAACACTCGCCCCATACTCCAACCGGCTGTTACACCTTCGAGGTGGGCTCACACCAGGCAAGGGAGGCCTATGCAGGAGAACGAGAGAATCGAGATAGACCTCTTTCTCGAGGCCATCTTCCGGCGCTACGGCTACGATTTTCGTCACTATGCACGCGCCTCGGTCCGGCGGCGTCTGGAACGCCTGATGATGAGAAGCGGCGCTGCATCCATTGTCGAGCTGATCCCGCTGGTTCTCCATGATGAGCTCTTCGCCCAAACGGCGATCTACGAATTTTCCATCACTGTCACGGAGATGTTCCGGGATCCGGATTTCTACAGCGCAGTCCGTAGCAAGGTGCTCCCTTATCTCGCAACTTATCCCTTCATGCGCATCTGGATAGCGGGCTGCGCCACTGGTGAAGAAGTCTATTCACTGGCGATCATCCTACAAGAGGAAGGGGTTTACGACCGCACGACGTTCTTCGCGACCGACTTCAACGACCAGGCGTTGCAACAAGCACAGGATGGCATCTATCCTCTCAACAGCATTCGGGACTATACACCCAATTACCAGCTGGCCGGCGGTCGAAACTCTTTTGCTGATTATTACCATGCTGGCTACCAGTCGGCAGTCATGGATCCAGGTCTTAAGGCGCACATTACATTTGCCAATCACAATCTGGTGACCGACGGCGTTTTCGGAGAGATGCACCTGATCCTATGCCGTAACGTGCTTATCTATTTCGACAAAGAACTCAAGAACCGCGTCCTACATCTTCTCCACGACAGTCTGGTTTATGGTGGTTTTCTCTGTCTGGGAACCCGCGAAAGCTTACAGTTCACGGAAGTACAGGAGGCTTTCAAACCCTTCGATATCAAACAACGAGTTTACCAGAAACAGAACCGGTGATCGACGATGTCTGATGGCTATCGCGCTGTAATCATTGGAACTTCCGCCGGTGGAACGGCAGCCCTAAAGGTGCTCCTGCCGTTGTTACCCGCCGGCTACCCACTCCCGGTGATTGTGGTGCAACACCTTCACCCTTTACAGAATGGCGCAGGGATGCTACAATTCAAATATTCCTGTTATCTTCCGCTCGCAGTAGCGGAAGACAAAGGCGTCATCAAGGCAGGCTATGTCTTCTTTGCACCGCCTAATTATCACCTGCTATTCGAGGACGCAAGTACCTTTGCACTCTCTGTGGACGAGAAGGTGAACTTCGCGCGACCTTCTATAGACGTTTCTTTCAAAAGCGCGGTCGCCGTGTTTGGCGCAGGACTGATCGGCGTTATTCTAACAGGAGGAAATCGTGATGGGGCGCAGGGATTGCAATGTATTCATGCTCGTGGTGGACTGACCGTTGTACAGGATCCCAAGACAGCTGAATCGCCATATATGCCCCGCGCCGCCCTCGAGAGAATACCGGCAGACCATGTGCTGTCGTTGAATGATATCGGAAGGTTGTTGGCGGCGTTACCAGAAACAGAAATAAACGCGGAGTGAGGGTTCCATGTCCAACACAGTCGAACAGGTTGCAATCAGCCTTGCGCAGTGGCGACAGCGTCTGGCGCGGTTGTTGTTGCGAGCTTTGTCGCTCATCGGTTTCATCCCCGCCATTGCCGGCGCCTACCAAGCTTACGTAGATGGATACTATCTCCAGATTCCCATACGGGTAAGCATTTACATGGGCATCCTGGTGATCACCTTTTGGAATCGCATTTCGTACAAGCTCCAGGCTTTGGTTTACATGGTCCTGGTAGGCGGATTCGCGATTTTCAATCTCCTAAGCTTTGGACTCAATGCCGACAGCGCGTTTTTCTTACTGTCCATTCCTCTGGTAGCCGGTCTCTTTTTCGGAGACCGGGCGGGCAACCGCACCATACTGGCCATCCTTTTGGCGCTGAGCGCAATCGCCTGGCTCTTCGTCAACGAACGCTTAGTCGTCATCAATAGAACGCCCACCCGCAGCGCCGACATCGAAGGATGGTTGGTTTCGGCAGGGGTGTTCCTGGCCCTGAGTTACGGTTTGGTCTTTGCGCAAGGCTACCTGCTCGAACACCTGGCAATCTCCCTGAACCAATCGAAAAAACTGGCCACAGCCCTGGAGGCCGACCGCACAGGGCTGGAGAATGAAATTACCCACCGAACTCAGGTGGCAGAACGCGCTCGCCAGGAGGCCGAGACCGCCAACTACGCGCTCAGAATGCAAATGTGGCAAGTCACGGGACAGGCTGCGCTAAGTGAAACCATGCGAGGCGAGCAAGATGTACACACATTGGCGCACCGTGTAATCGAGCACTTGTGTCGCTATCTCAACGCGCAGGTAGGAACGCTGTTCGTTACCGCAGGGGGACGACTCAGACTCACAGGAACGTACGCCTATACGCCTCACCCGGAGCTGCCACAGGAATTCCGTATGGGGGAAGGGTTGGTAGGTCAGGCCGCATCCGAACGCGTGACCCTCAGGGTTGACGACCTGAAAGCCTCCCCTTTGATCATCGCATCAGCTCTGGGCCAGTCCGCACCTGACGAACTCGTCGTAGTTCCATTCAGCTATGAAGGTGAAGTCTGTGGTGTAATCGAGATCGGCAAGCTCAGCGCGTTCACGGCTGCGGAAATCGCATTCCTAGAACACTGCTCCGAGAGCATTGCCATTGCGGTCAATTCTGTCAAAACTCAGGATCGGATTCGTGGACTATTGGAAGAAACACAACGCCAGGCGGAGGTACTACAGCTACAGGAAGAAGAGCTCCGAGCCGCCAACGAGGAGCTGGCAGCTCTGAACGCCGAATTGCAGCGGAAGATCCGCGACGCCGGTTACACGTCAGATATAGGGGGGGCCACGCAAGTGTGAGCCTACCGATGGAGTATCACTGATGAATTTTCACGACTTTGTGGCAGACTTGAAACAGAAATTGGCGATCCCGGCTATCCTCGACGAGGCAGGGCAACGTGAGGCCGCACTCCTGGACACGATTGGGTGGCTGACCATCGCGGTCTCTTGTCTGAGGATCATCTCGCCGGGCGTCGACGATCCTCTCGTGAACTTGATCGTCAACAGCGTCGTCATTGCGATCGTTCTGAGTATACTGCAGCTCAAGAAGCGGGGGCATGTGCGAACCGCCAGCATTCTGTTTGTGGCGTTCCTGTGGATCGTCATCAGTGTCACGAATTTCTTTCAAGGCGGTGTGCGAGGCGCGGGCTTCAGTAGCTACGTCACGATTATCTTGATGGCAGGACTGCTCTTAAGTGGGAAAGCCGCCATCGGCGTTTCTGCATTGAGCCTGGCGGTGGGGACGGTGTTGTTCTTTCTCGAGAGAGAAGGCGTCGTTCGACCCGATCCGGGGATGTTGTCCATAGACATGATGTACGTTGCGGTCGTCCCCAGTTTCATTATCACCGGGGGGCTCGTATATCTCTATCAAAAAGGACTTTCCGAAGCACTCATACAGATCCGAGAAAATGAACAGCGACTATTGGAAGGCAACCGGGACCTGGAAGCCATCCGGCTCTCTCTCGAAGAACAGGTGGATATCCGCACACAAGGCGCAGAACAAGCCCGCCAGGCGGCCGAAGCGGCGAATCAGGCGCTGCGCGAGCAGGTCTGGCAGGTCACGGAGCTGTCAAAATTGAACGAAGCAATGCGCCATCTCCAGTCTCTGGATGATCTCGCAAGGTGCGTAGTCAAGCAACTGTGCCACGTGTTGAGTGTGCCGGTCGGGCTGCTATATCTCCGGGAAGGAAACCGCTTCGATTTGATGGCCAGCTTTGCCTACACGCCGCGTGAAGGGCGCTCCCTGTCTTTCGAAATGGGCGAGGGGTTGGTGGGCGAGGCAGCGCTCGAGGCGCGGTGGATCACCATTGCAAATGTCAAACCTGAGTTGCTGGCCATATCGTCGGCTTCGACAACACTGTTGCCGGCATACTTGCTCATTGTCCCTTGCGTCCACAAAGCAGAGGTCGTGGGGGTTCTGGAATTCGGGTTATTGAAACCCTTGACCACGGTCCAACGGGCGTTCCTGGAGAGAGCCATGGCGGAAGTTGCGATGGCATTCAACACGATTCAAACCCACACGCGCATGGAAGAATTACTGACCGAAACCCGGCATCAAGCCACAATCTTGCAGGCGCAAGAAGTGGAACTCCGGGCAATCAACGAAGAGCTGCGTTCACAAACCGAAGCCGCACAATCCGCTTCCCAGTACGCCAGGCAAAAGCCTGAATAATCCGGCACGCAGAAGGAGAAGTGAAGATGCAAGCATTCGAGCCTTCAACCTCGTCCCTTAGGAACGAACACGAGGAGAATGAGGGACGATTCCCTAACGACTTCCAGGAATGGCGGAATGCGTTGGTGCAGACGCTCCTTTATTGGGTCTCGGGTATCGCACTGTTTGCATTTGCAGCGGCATCATACTATTCCTACGTTACGGGCAACTATTACCTCATAGCGATCTACTGGTCGCTCTATGCGTTCCTCATTGCCGTTACCTTTTCCCGACGTATCAGCTACCATGTGCGGATTGGCTTGCTCATTGGGTTACTGTACGCCGCTGTGTTGTTGAACTACTTCACAGAGGGGCGGGGATCTCTGGCGCGGATTTTCCTGCTGGTGTTGTGCTTTGTGGCGTCTCTTTTCTGGGGAAAGCGTGAGGCGTTGTTGGCTCTGGCAGGAGGTCTGTTGACGATGGCGGGCTTTGGATGGGCGTTTTCACAAGGCCTCATTACGGGCTATACCGAAGTCGATTCGACCATCATCAGCGGGTGGCTAAGTAATGGCCTTTTCTTCACAGTGCTGGGTGTCTTTACGGTTCTGTCCATCGACCGGATTTTTGCCCATCTGGCGGCGACGCTCCGCCAGAGCCGCCGGCTGGCCCATGATCTGGAAACGGAACGCCTGGGCCTCGAACAGCAAGTCAGAGAACGGACGCAGCGCGCAGAGCAGGCGCGGAGCGAAGCCGAGGTGGCGAACAAAGCACTCCAGGATCAGATGTGGCGGATTGGCGGGCAGGCGCAGCTGGCGCAACGCATGCGCGGGGAACAGGATTTGCCTACCCTGGCGCGCAACATTATCGAGCATCTCTGTCGCTACGTAGGCGCCGCCGTGGGCGCCTTGTACTGGCGCAATGGAGAGGTGCTTGAACTTTTGGCCAGCTACGCCTTTTCCCACCGCAAACGGTTGGCCAATCGCTTCCGGCTTGGCGAGGGCATTGTGGGCCAGGCAGCGCTCGAAAAGCAAACCATTGTGCTGGAGAATGTGCCCCGAGAGTACCTGGCAGCCCAGTCCGGCCTTGCAGCATCTTCTCCTGCCACCGTGCTGGTCGTCCCGTTCATTCTGGAGAATGAGGTCGTCGGCGTGGTCGAATTGGCCACGGCGTCGCCGCTGCAAGACCGGCAACGTTATTTTGTCGAAAGCCTCATGGAGAATATCGCCGTGGCTTTCGTTACGGCGCGCACGCGACAGCAGGTAAGCGCGTTGTTAGTCGAGACCCGGCGGCAAGCAGATATCCTGCGTGAGCGCGAGGAAGAACTACGCGCTATCAATGAGGAACTGGAGGCCCAGGCGGAAAACCTGCGAATTTCTGAAGGCCGGTTGCGCGAGAATCAGGCAACGCTGGAATCCACCAATGTTGCATTGGAAGAGAAAGCAGCAGCGCTAGAAGAATCCACCCAGGCGCTACGTGAGCAACAGGCCATTCTCGATGAGCAAAACCGGCAACTGAAATTGGCTCAGCAGGAGCTCGAAAAACGCGCGGAAGCATTGGCGCAAGCCAGCCGGTACAAATCAGAATTCCTGGCCAACATGTCCCACGAGTTACGCACCCCGCTAAACAGCCTGTTGATCCTCACGCGTATGCTGGCAGATAACGAAGAGGGGAACCTGACCCCGGAGCAGGTTGAATCGACGCGCATCATCTACAATAGCGGTAGAGACCTTCTCGACTTGATCAACGCAATCCTTGATCTTTCCAAAGTCGAAGCCGGTCGCATGGAGTTCAGTTTCGCACCGTTGCAGCTCGAAGCGCTCGTGGAAGATATGCGCGCGCAATTCGCTCACGTTGCCCGGG
>JAFGNR010000152.1 GCA_016926915.1 Anaerolineae bacterium | reverse complement strand
GTCGTGGAGAACATGAGTTATGCCGTCTGCCCGCACTGCGGAAAGCGGTTCAACCTCTTCGGCGGCGGACATGCCGAAAGCCTGGCAACCAGTTTTGACATACCGCTGTTAGGGCGCATCGGCCTCGATCCCAGGCTTGCACAAGCTTGTGATAATGGTAACATTGAGCAGTTCCGCAGTGCAGATTTCGAACCTATTGTAGAAGCCATTCAACGTAGCGTGGCGGAACTCAAGGACCGGGCCTAGTAACGCTACGGGTTCATCCTTCCCGTGTCCAGGATGAAATACCTGGCTTTCCGGGGATGAACCGGGTTCTCCCCACAGACTATTCCCTCAGTGAAAGGAAAAGACATGGAAAAGACGGACATTTTGGTTCTAGGCGGCGGTCCGGCAGGACTCGTCACAGCCGGCACGGCGCGTTCTTATTATCCCGACAAGACCATCACGCTGGCCCGCAACGTCGAACAGGCTGTGGTTCCCTGTGGTATCCCTTATATCTTCAACCGGCTGGGCAGCGTCGAGAAAAACCTGGTCCCCGACGCCGGACTGGCCAAACAGAACATCCAGCTGCTCATCGATGAAGCTACCGGGCTGGATGCCGAAGCACACACGGTCACCTTCGCTTCGGGCCGGGTATTGGAATACGAGAAACTGGTGTTGGCCGTTGGGTCGGCGCCGGTGCAGTTGCCGATTCCCGGCGCCGATCAAGAGGGTGTTTTCTACGTGAAGAAAGATCCCGCGTACCTGAAAACCCTGTACGCTGCAGTCCAGTCTGCGAAACGCATTCTCATCATCGGCGGCGGTTTCATCGGTGTGGAATTCGCCGAGGAAATCGGGAGTATGCCCGGCAAAGAAGTAGCCGTCGTGGAAATGTTACCTTGCTGTCTGGCCCAAGCCTTCGACAAGGAACTGTGCTCCGCCGGAGAGGCCGAACTAACCGCCCTGGGCGTCCAACTCTACACCGGGCGCAAGGTCCTCCAGATCACGGGGGCAGGGCAGGCCACGGGCGTCAAGCTGGATGACGGCACGGAACTACCGGCAGACCTGGTCATCTTCTCCATCGGGGCGCGCCCCAACGTGGCGCTGGCCCAAGAAGCCGGGCTAACCATTGGGTACAGCCGTGGCATCTGGGTGGATGAGTACCTGCGCACAACCGCCCCCGATATTTTCGCCGTTGGCGACTGTGCAGAAAAGAAAGACTTCTTCACTCGTAAGGTCACCCCGGTGATGTTGGCATCCACTGCCTCGGCCGAAGCACGGATCGCCGGAGCCAACCTCTACAGCCTCCGCGTCGTGCGCGATAACCGGGGCACACTGGCGACTTTCTCGACGCGTCTGGGCAAGACCACGCTGGCCGCAGCAGGTCTGACCGAGCGTCGCGCCCGGGAGGAAGGTTTCGACATCATCATTGGGCACGCCAAGACAATCAACCGCCATCCCGGTTCCCTCCCCGGTGCGCACACCACCGAGGTCAAACTGATCTTCTCGGCGGACTCGCTGATCCTGCTAGGAGGCCAGGTCGCCGGCGCACAAGAAGCCGGCGAGCTCATCAACCTGATTGCCCTGGCGCTGCAGAATCAGATGACAGCCACGCAGCTGGAAACCCTGCAAGTGGCGACGCATCCCCTGCTCACGCCGGCCCCCACCGTCTATCCCCTGGTCACGGCCGCGATGCAGGCCATTGCGCAGTCCTGACCTTTTCGGAAACGATGCAACCTACGACCCTGCCCTGGCCTACAAGGCCAGGGCAGGGTCGTGTAATAGACGTTCCGCTAGACCTCGTCGGAGAACAGCGCCTCCCGTAACCGCGCCCAAGCGTCTTGCAACGCCATGGCGACCGGGCCTCCGGAATAAGCGGTGACCGGCTGCCCGCGCACCAGCGCCTGCGGGACATCATCGCTGAAGGGAAGCTGCCCCAACACCGGCGTCCCTTGCTGTTCACAGTAGGCAATGATCTCGCCGGCGCGAGCCGGACTCAGATCCGTCTTGTTGAGAAGAACCAGAGCCGGCGTCTGGAAGTGCGTGGTGGTCGCCAGGATGCGCGCCATGTCGTGCACCCCGGAGACCGTGGGCTCGGTCACGATCAGGGCCAGGTCCGCCCCGGAGACAGCCGAGATGACCGGGCAGCCGATGCCGGGAGGACCATCCACCAACACCAGATCGGCCACATCATCCATGGCGCGGAGACGAGCCATCTGTTTGACCAGAGTCACCAGCTTGCCGGAGTTCTCCTGCCCGGCGAACAGATGCGCGTGATAGAGCGACCCAAAACGGGTATTCGAGACGAACCAACGCCCGGCGTGCTGCTCCTCCATGCGGATCGCCTCGACGGGGCACTGATAGAAACAGGTTGCGCACCCCTCACAGGCCAGCGGATCGACGCGATAGCCCTCGCCCGCAACGACCGCGTCGAAGCGGCAAACCTCGGCGCAGCGACCGCAGGCAATACAAGTCTCGGGATCGATCACCGCGACCTGGCCACTGTGAAACTCGTGGGTTTCTTCCAGGGTGGGCGCCAACACCAACTCCAGATTGGCCGCATCCACGTCGGCATCGGCCAAAACAAGAGAGAATTCCTGGGAAGCCAGGTGGGCCAGCGCGGCCGCGACCGTGGTCTTGCCGGTGCCGCCCTTGCCGCTGAGAATGACGAGCTGTTTCACGCGACACCTCCGGATGCCGGCTGCCTGTTTTTGCCGGCCGTCGCCAACTGCGCGAGGGTCGTGTACAGATCCCGGAACGCAACACGGTAGGCGGGCTGCGCCTCGATCAGGGGAATCCCATCGGCGTAAGCCTCGGCAATGGCGCGCCGGAAAGGAATGCGCAGCACCACGGGAATTCCTTCAGCAGCGCAATAGGTCTCGACGCCCGCATCGCCCATCCCGTCGCGGTTGATGACCACGGCGACCGGCAGCCCCAATTCATCCCGGGCCACTTCCACGGCCACGCGCAGATCGTGCAGACCAAAAGGCGTAGGTTCGGTGACGAGCAGCACCATATCTGCATCCCGCAGCGTCTCCACAACGGGGCACGACGCGCCGGGCGGGGCATCCAGCAGGACAATTGCCGCCTCGTCATCCGAGGGCGCGACCCACTGCTTCAGCTGCCGGATCACAGGCACGGCCTGGGCCTCGCCAATATCCAGCACCCCTTGTCCAAACGTGATAGCGCCGGCCTGGCCCCGTTCCAGCACGCCGGTCTTGTCGAACACCTCGCTGATAGCCCCGGTGGGACAGTTGAGCGTGCAACTACCGCAACCATGGCAGAGCTCGGGGAAAACGAGCACCTGTTGTCCGATAACCGTGATAGCGTGGTACTGGCAGACTTCGGCGCAGCGCCCGCACGCGGTGCAGCGCGCCGGATCGACCCGGGGCACCTGCTGCCCGACGTCGCGGTGTTCGGTGAGTGTGGGCTGCAGGAACAGCGCCGCATTGGGCGCTTCTACGTCACAATCCAAAAAGAACAGGCGCTCACCGGCTCCGGACAGACTGAGCGCCAGATTGACGGCAACGGTGGTCTTACCGGTCCCACCCTTGCCGCTGGCAATTGCAATTTGCATACGGTACCTGACCTGCGATGTGATGATGGCGTGGCGCCGGGTATCCCTAGAAGCCACGCCCGCGGCCGTGACCGCCGCCGCGCCCCAGGCCCACGTGATCGGCACCGGGAGCCTCCAACAGTTCCAGTTCGCCGGCCTGGTAAGCAGCCGCCGTCTCACGCACCGTGGCCCCCTGTAGGCGATAGACCGGCACGCCGGCCGCCTGGACCACACGGAAGGCATTGGGGCCCAGGCTGGGTGCAATGACGGCCTGCGCGCCGTGCTGTAACACGGTCTGCGCCGCCTGCACGCCGGCGCCGCCGGGCGCCGAGAGCGCGGGATTGGACAGCGCTTCATAGTCTAACGTCTCAGGATCGACAAAGACAAACGACGTACAACGCCCGAAAACCGGGCTGGTGGGTGCATCCAGATCTACACCACTGGCGGGAATGACGATTCGCATGGAAACCTCCTCAGGTTCGATGTAAGCGCGCGCATCCTTCAGCCCCACTTCGTCGTGTAGGGCCTGGAAGTATTCGAGCACCTGTTGGACACGCTGGAACTGGTCGATGCAGCAGCGCAACACGTTGCGACCGGCGCTCGTGAGTGCATAGACGCGGCGCGGCGGCCCCTGGGTCTGCTCCTCGTCCCACGTGGAATGCACCCACCCGCGTTCCTCCATCTCACGGAGCGCGCGATAGATCACCGTGGGCCGTAGATTCTCCAGACCGAACTCCGCGAGCCGGTCGAGCAGCGTGTAGCCATGGGCCGGGGCCTGTTGCAGCAGAAGCAACAACGCCGGATCGAGAAACTGCCCCATCCGGCGGTTACAACCACGCCCGTCACATTGCTGCCCCCAACGATTCCGCATCGTCCACCTCCATACCTAGTATACCATCTAGTGACAAAATGTCAATAGACTAAAGAGAAACCGCCCAGAGTAGGATAGGAACCGTGCAGCGCCAAGGTATCAGGAAAGAGTCGCGAGACCCGCTGCAAGACGATGGCTAGCTTCCAGGCGTCTCGGCGATTCCCAAAGGGAACCTTTCATTCTTGACCGGTTGGTTGTCAAATGCAACCATACGGCCTGACCTAAGCCCATGCCGCAGCGAGACGCTCCGCCTGCTCCAATACAGTCTGGGTCGCCTGGGCCTGCAAATCCGGCGGGTAGCCGTGGCGCAACAGGATATGCTTGACCAGTATCCGAATCCGCGCGCGGGCGCCCTCGCGCAGGGTCCAATCGATGGTGACACGCTTGCGCACCTCGCGCACCAGTTCGGCGGCAATGACGGCGAGCTGCTGGTCGCCCATCACCGCGACGGCGCTCTTGTTATCCGCCAGGGCATCGTAAAACGCGAGTTCTTCCTCGGTGAGGCCCAGCTGCTCGCCGCGCCGGTTGGCAGCGCGAATATCCTGCGCCAGCCGGATCAGCTCCTGCACGACCTCGGCAGCATCGATGGTGCGGTTAGTGTAGCGCCTGAGCGCATCTTCCAGTAACGTGGCAAAGGAGCGCGCTTGCACGACGTTGGTGCGCGCCCGCGTCTGGATCTCGTCGTTGAGGAGTTTACGCAGCAGCTCCAACGCCAGATTGCGCTGCTCCATGCTCTGAATCTCGGCCAGAAAGCGATCGGAGAGGATGGAAACATCGGGGGTCTGGAGGCCTGCCGCGTCGAAGATGTTGATCACATCCCCGGAGGCAACGGCGCGGGAGACGAGTTGCTTGAGCGCGCCCTCCATGGCTTCCCGCGAGCGTCCCTCCACTGTGGTATGCTTGGCAAAACTCGACCGCACCGTCTGGAAGAAGGCGACGTCATCGCGAATGGCGAGCGCGGCCTCATCCGGCATCGCCAGGGCGAAGGCTCTGGAAAGACGCACGACGGCATCCATGTAGCGCTTCTTGCCATCTTGTTGCTGCAGGATGTGTTCCATGGCGGCGGGGATGACGCGCACGCGTTCGGTGGGCGCGCCAGTGAAGAAACGGCTGTAATCGAAGCCATAAAAGAAAGCCCGGACGCGCTCGTAGGCAGTCTGCATCAGGACAACGGCGCGAGACTGATTCTCGGCAGGCAGCCCCCGGCCCCCGCTGCGGGTGTAAGTCGCCATGGCCTCCTTGAGATCGGTGGCAATCCCCAGATAATCGACGACAAGCCCGCCCTCCTTGCCTGGATAAACGCGGTTGACGCGGGCGATGGCCTGCATGAGACCGTGCCCCTGCATGGGTTTATCGATGTACATCGTGTGCAGCGAGGGTGCATCGAAGCCCGTAAGCCACATATCGCGCACAATAACCAGCCGGAAAAGATCGGCGGGATCTTTGAAACGCTCGGCCAGCGCTTTGCGCCGTTCCTTGCTGCGCAAGTGCGGTTGGTAATGAGGCGGATCGCTTGCCGAACCGGTCATGACGACTTTGAGCGCCCCCTCTTCATCGCGCTCGCCGTGCCACGCCGGGCGCAATTTGATGATGGCGTCGTAGAGGTCCACAGCAACGCGGCGGCTCATGGCAACGATCATCCCTTTGCCCTCCAGGGCCTCGCAACGCAGCTCGAAGTGAGCCACGATATCCTGCGCCACTTGCGCCAGACGCTCTTCGGCGCCCACGAGGGCTTCCAGCTGCGACCACTTGGTCTTGAGTCTCTCCTTGCCCTCGAGCTCCTCGCCTTCGGTGAGC
>JAFGNR010000025.1 GCA_016926915.1 Anaerolineae bacterium | reverse complement strand
CCCCCCCACCTTCCGAATCGTAACATAAATGCGGGGGGAGTATGCTATAATGAAAGAGAGCCGGTATCTATAATGGTACTATCCACCCTTGAAATCTGGGGGGATCGGGAACGCGAAGCGCCTGGCGCGCGTTGAAATCTTGACGCCGGTTGTTGGAGACATTGAGGGATACAGATATGGCTGACAATCTCGAACGATTTACATCTGCGGCGCGCGAAGTTCTGCAATTTGCCCATGCAGAAGCAATGCGCATGCGGCATGCTACCATTGGACCTGAGCACGTCTTCTTGGGACTATTACTGGAAGGGGAAGGGATAGCCGGGCGTGTATTGCGCGACATGGGGTTGCGCCCACAGCACGTGCAGCGCGCGGTCGAACGGCTTTCCGGGGCCACTCCTTTGCGCTCGGACATCGCCCGGCTACGGCGCTCTACTGAGGTCTTACTGACGATGAGTATCGAGGAGGCCCAGCGTCGCGAAAGCGCCGTCGTCGATACCGAGCATCTCCTATTGGCTTTGCTACAGCAGCAGGAAGGGCTGATCCTGGCAATTTTCGTGCAGTTCAACTTGACGGTCGAGGTGGTAAGACGCCGTCTGTTGCAGGTGATTCCTAGCCCTTCTGCGCCGGGGACGGTTCGGACGACTTCGGGCACTCGAGAACGATCCCGTTCCAAATCCGACAGCGGGTCTGAATCTCTGTTGGAGCAAATGGCAGTGGATCTCACGGAATTGGCGCACTCGGGGAAGCTGGACCCCGTCATCGGTCGTCAGCGTGAGATCGAACGCGTCATCCAGATTCTTGCACGCCGGACGAAGAACAACCCCGCGTTGATCGGAGAACCGGGTGTGGGAAAGACCGCTATCGTCGAAGGGTTGGCGCAGCGTATCGTTGCCGGCGGCGTGCCCGGCCCCATTCTCGGAAAACAGGTCATCCAACTCGACATTGGCTCTCTTGTAGCGGGAACGATGTACCGGGGCCAGTTTGAAGAACGTCTCAAAAAGGTGCTCAAAGAGCTAAAGGGTGCAAACACTATCGTTTTTATCGATGAGGTGCATATGCTGGTGGGCGCGGGGGCTGCGGGGTCGCCCCTGGATGCGGCGAATATTCTGAAGCCGGCCCTGGCGCGCGGTGAACTCCAATGCATTGGGGCAACCACCCTGGACGAATACCGCAAGCACATCGAATCGGATGCCGCCTTGGAACGTCGTTTCCAACCGGTGATGGTCGACGAACCCTCGATGGATGAGACCCTGGAAATCTTGCGGGGCATCAAACACGCTTACGAGAAACACCACAACCTGCACATCAGCACGCGGGCGTTGGAAGAAGCTGTGCGTCTCTCGTCTCGCTACGTGCCCGACCGTTTCCTGCCGGACAAAGCGATCGACGTCATGGACGAGGCCGCCTCCAGGGTGCGTATGTACAAATCGCCTTCGGCGCGGCGGTTGCGCGCGATTTTTGAAGAACTCCAGGATTTGCGCATCAAACGCGCTCGCTTGATGGCCGATGGGGAATACCCGAAAGTCGAAATCCTCAATGCGGATGAACAGCGCCTTGAGGAAGAGATGGTCCGGCTGCGTTCATCCCAGGAGCAAGACGAAAATCTTGTCGTCGAGCCGGCAGACATTGCCGAGATCATCGGAATGTGGACGGGGATTCCGGTCAACCAGCTTGCCCAGGAAGAATCACAGCGCCTCATGGAGATGGAGGCTGAAATCGGCAAGCGCGTGATTGGGCAAGAAGACGCCATTCTTGCGATTGCCCGCGCCGTGCGCCGCGCGCGCGCCGGACTCAAAGACCCCCAGCGGCCCATCGGCTCCTTCATCTTCCTTGGCCCTACCGGCGTCGGCAAGACGGAATTGGCGAAGGCGCTGGCAGATTTTCTCTTTGGCAGCGAGGACGCCCTCGTCCAGCTCGATATGTCGGAGTTCATGGAGCGCCATTCGGTTGCCCGCCTGGTCGGTGCGCCTCCCGGTTACGTCGGCTTCGATGAAGCCGGACAACTGACCGAGACGATTCGCCGGCGCCCTTACTCTATTGTGGTGTTCGATGAAATCGAGAAGGCCCACCCTGATGCTTTCAATATGTTGCTGCAAATCATGGAAGAAGGGCTGCTATCGGATGCCCGGGGGCGAAAAGTCGATTTTCGAAACACCATCATTATCATGACATCGAATGTGGGCGCCCAGGAAATTCGACGGCAAAGTAGTCTGGGATTCGATATCGTCGCCGACTCGGATGAGGATCACCACCGCGATTATGAAGAAATGCGGCGGAAGCTTCAAGCTCAGTTGCGCAAGCTGTTCCGCCCTGAATTCCTAAACCGGGTCGATGGCGTGATCGTGTTCCGGGCGCTCGACCGGGAATCGTTGCGCCAGATTGTGCAGTTGGAGATTGGCAAAGTGCGCATTCGTCTGCAAGAGGGTGGATTGGATCTCGATATTACAGATCAGGGGATGGATTGGCTTGCCGAACACGGGTACAGCGAAGAATATGGCGCGCGTCCATTACGTCGTCTGATTCAACAAGAGGTCGAAACGCCTCTCTCCGACGCTTTGCTTTCGGGCGAGTTCAAGCCCGGAGACACGGTATTGCTGGATGTGGAGGAGTCCGCCCTCACGCTGCGGTGTGCAGAGGAGGAACCCGAACCGGTGAGCGGGCATTAGGTGCGCTGCGGGTGACGGGGTGTGAAATCACGCGGATTCCCTGACCCCAGGGAGTCCGCGTTGTTGTTGTCACGCGCGCGGATGCGCGCGCCCATAGACCTCTCTGGCGCGCTTTTGCGTGACGTGGGCGTAAATCTGTGTGGTTACCAAGCTGGCATGTCCGAGGAGTTCCTGCACCACCCGCAAATCGGCGCCGCCGTCGAGCATGTGGGTGGCGAAAGTGTGCCGCAGCAGGTGCGGCGTGACTGTTTGCTCGATGCCAGCCGCCACGCCGGCGCGGCGTACAATCTCGCTGATGGAGCGCACGGAAAGCCGTCCGCCAAACCGGTTCAGGAACAGCGCCAGGCTGGGCCGCTCTCCCGCCAGTTTGGGACGTCCCGATGTGAGGTAGGCGCGCAACGCGGAAACGGCTGGCTGTCCCAATAGGGTCATGCGTTCTTTGTCGCCTTTCCCGATGACGCGCATCTCTCCACTGCTCAAGGCTACGTCGCGTACGTCCAGGCCCTCTAGCTCACTCACCCGTACCCCAGAAGCATAAAGGGTTTCGAGAATTGCCTTATCGCGGCTGCCTTGTGGGGTGTTGTTATCGGGGACTGCCAGGAGCTGCGCTGTCTCCTCGTGCGTGAGATAATGGGGAAGACGGCGGGGTATCCTGGGGGCATAGACGCGCCGGAAGAGGTTGTCCTCCCAGGCGCCAATTCTTAACAGGTAATCGCCGAAGGCTCTCAGTTCGAACACGCGTCGCGCAATGCTGGCGCGGGCATAGCCAATCTCATCGAGTTCTGCCAGGTAGTCGCGCACCAGATCTCGCCGGAGAGCGTGCAGGGTTTCTACCTCACGCTCGCCGCAGTAATCCAGAAACTGCCCTATGTCGGCGCCGTAGTTCTTGACTGTATAGGGGGAAGCGTTTCCCTGTTCCAGGGCATTCAGATAGCGGGCTAGCAGAAGATCCAGATCAGACACGCTGACATAGGTCCTTTAGGGGGTCATCGTTCTGCTTGCTCTGCTTTCAGGGTATCGTAGACCGCCATGATGTTGGCCACGTGCAGTTGATGACTTGCGATGCCTAGCGGAACCCGTTCCAACCCGCATGCCTCCAAGGGGATTTCCCATATCGTATCGCGGGCGGCCCCTTTCTTCAAGACCTTGCGCGCCTGATCTTCGACGCATTTCAGGTACTTGATATAGCGATCCAACACGGTTTTGATCTCGCCTCTCAGGATCACTTCGCCATGGCCTTGCACGATGGTCTCGGGCGCCAGGTCCTTGATGCGTTGTAGCGTCTCTAATTCCTGTCGCCAATCGCCATCCGCAATGATCGGGATGGCCATGACAGAGTCTCCGGTGAAGAGAATGCGCTCCTGCTCAAGGAAAACGCCGATGTTGTCTGCCGTGTGCCCCGGCATGTGAATCAGGCGCAGCGTTGTGTCTCCGGCATCTACCACCATCTCCCCGGTGGTGAACGTGATGGTCGGAAACCGCAGCCTTACTTCATCGAACACGGGGTCAGCTTTACGCGCCTCCGCTAATGACAGTTCCCCCACCTCCAGGAGCTTTTGGCGGCACAGTTCGTGAGCGAATACGTCCAGGTGGTCAGGAAAAGCAAACAATCCGTAGACGTGGTCCATGTGGTAATGGGTGAGAATGAGCGAATGGAACCGCCCGCGTCCCCGCGCATCTAGAAAGGCAGCAATCTGTCTTGCTTCATCCGGGAAAGGCAGCGCATCGACAACGACGACGCCCTCTTCCGTTAATACCGCAACCGAATTCACCAGCGCGTAACGATCGCTCGTGAAGACAAAAATCTCTTCAGTGACCCGTTCCCAATACATCCGGACTCCTGCCCCCTGATTATGTATGCCAACCTGCCTGGGTTGGCCGGGGATGATCGCTTGCTGTAGCAGCACATTGCGTTTTGCTTCGAGAATAACACAGCCAGGAGTGAAAGTCAAGACTACTTTACATAATGAAGGATTTGGCGGGCGATCTTCCGTAGCGGGATGCTGTAGCCGGAGACAAAAAACCGCTCTCGAAAGAGCGGTTGATAAGAGCTCCCCACCGTGCCGTGTGCCGATGGTTTTGACCCTGCTTCTGCAGGTGGGAGCCAGCCGGTGAATCGGCCTTGCCTGATGGCTATCGCTTTATCACCTGGACTTGAGCTCCCGTTTTGTCAAAATGTTGGCTCAAAACCCCATCCCGGCATCACGCACACAGTAGGGTGCGCCGGTATAATACCACAGTTCACACATTAGGCAAATCACCCAGGGCGGGAGGTTAGAAGGCGTCGAGCACCTGGCGCATCAGGCGTAACCAGTTACCGTGCAGAATGGCAGTGATGTCATCCGGAGCGTATCCCCGCTCGCCCAGTAGGGTTTCAATTTTGCCGAGATCTGCAATACTGCCAATCTCTGCCGGCACTGATTCCAATCCTAGACCGCCGTCGAAATCCGATCCCAGCCCCACGTGCCGGGCGCTTCCTACGAGCTGGCACGTGTAGTCGATTGCCTCGACGACGCGAGTCAACGGGAGGCGTGGCTCGCTTTGTGTCCAACCGGCCTGGAGAAATAGGTTGAATGGCACGATCCCCATGACGCCGTCACGTTCGGCGAGCAAGCGAATCAATGTATCGGACAACTGGCGCGGTGAATCTACAAATGCCCGTGGATTGGCATGCGAAGCGCCCACAGGCCCGGGGTAACGGTGCAAGGCGTCATAGGCCGCCGCTTCCCACAGATGGCTGATGTCCAGGAGCAGGTTGAAATTGGCCATTTCATGAAGCAGCGCTTGTCCCAGGTCGGTCAACGGTCCGGGATTGGCATTTCCGCCTGCGTAGGGAGTGCCGGCCGCCCAGGTCAAGCCCACGCCGCGTAGGCCCCTTTCGACCCACATTCCTAATTCATCAGGGGTGCGAATCGGGGCTGCGCCTTCCATCACGACGAAAATCCCCAGACGCGGCGTCTCCGTCTCTTGTGAAATGAGCACAGTATCCAGGTCGCCGCGGTCTCTTAGCAGCTGCACATCCGGGAGTTCGTCGGCCCAACGATGATAGTTGTCGAGTTGTGCCTGGGCTTGTATGTGGGCCTCTTCGGCCGTGTGGTAGACTTGCGGCTCGTCGCTCCACCGTTTCCAGGCTGGGGCTACGAAAAGACTTCCGCCAACTATGGCGATACGTCCTTTGCGGAGCGCGGGGATCGTTACCAAACAGGTTCCCGTGTGGCGTCCCGGTGGGGGGGCCTGGCGCTCTCGATTCCGAATCTCTTCTACGGGACGTCGCAGGTCGCGTCCCAGCACGATGGCATTGTAGGCCATGTCCAGATGTGCATCGATGATGAAAGCTGCCATGTAAACTCTCCGTCAGCGGATATGTTGCCAGTATAGTGCGCTTCTGGCCTGGCGCAAGCATTACTTACCAGGCTTCGCAAGGGCGTATAGCGTGCGATTGCCGCCCGATGACTCGCGAGTATACTTTGTGCTGAACAGCGAGGGAGCAACATGCAAGCGCCAAATGCCAGATTTGAACTCATCATGGAGGCGGGACCCCGGTCCGGAACGGTCTACCCGCTGCTTGAACCTATCGTGACCCTGGGGCGTGGGGTCGACAACACCATCGTCCTGGAATCGCCACGGGTTTCGCGCCATCACGCCCGCCTGCGAATCTCACGGGGAGGCGCCGTGGTTCTGGAAGACCTGGGAAGCACGAATGGCACCTTCATCGACGGTTTCATTCTCTCGGAACCGCGCCGCATTCAACCGGGTGAGGCGTTCTCGCTCGCAGGAAATATCTGTTTCAGGCTGGGTGAGACCGGCCACTCGGATGAATTGCTGCCGTGGGGTGTGCGCCAGACAATCGCCGGGACGCCGGCGTACGCCGGCGTCCCGGCGGAATCATTTGGGGCTGCGACATCTGTCTCTGATGAGATTGACCAGACGTGGATTGCCCCGCCGGATGCGGCCCCACTGTCAGGGGATGAGGTTCCTGTTGCCTACGCCCCTCGTGGGCTTATCATCCTGATCGGACTTCTACTCCTGCTGATCTGTCTGGCCCTGGCCTTCTCCGTGTATCTCTGGTTTGCACCGAATTCCTTCTGGGAGCGGGTCTTTGAGCTGTTCAACCTGCCTTTCCCGGCTTGAACTCGCTGGTACCCCACGCAACCGTCAGGCCCCGACGATTTTCAGCGCCAGGTCGGCCGTGGTCAACGGCTTCACGTTGAGTTTGGCCTCGATGAGATGGCCGGCTTCATCGACGGCGAAGTGACTGCGGATGATTCCCATATAGGTCTTTCCATACATGTTCTTTTCGCCCCAGGCCCCGTAAGCCTCGGCTACCGCGTGGTCTGGATCAGAAAGCAGGATGAACGGCAGCGCGTATTTCTCCCGGAACTTGACCAGTTGCGCCGGTTCATCTGGACTGATGCCGATGATGATGACCTCGGATTCGGTGATAGGTGCGTATTGATCGCGGATGGCGCATGCCTGTTTAGTGCATCCGGGCGTATCGGCTTTGGGGTAGAAGTAAATGATCACTTTTTTCCCCTGGAAATCCGATAGACTGACTGCTTTCCCTTCGTCCGAGATCAGCGTGAACTCCGGAGCTGGTGTATTGGCTTCCAACATTTTCTTATCCTCCTTATGGATGGTTAATTTTCAAGATATACTCCTATTTTAATTGATATTCATCTGGAAATCAAGGGGCTATTGCGAAAGTGGAGGTTTGCCTGCTGAAGTGCTCCATGATACAATGAGATTGCGATCAACTGACCGGTATAGTCGGTTTGCTTTGTCGATCGGGAGGGTACTTGGAAACGACAACGCGCGCTTTGGTAACGGGCTTCGAACCCTTTGGAGATGAAACACTCAACCCCACGGCGCAGATCGTAAGTCAAATCGCGGCCTGTGATTGGCCTGGTTTTGACTTGCAGACGGCTGTATTGCCGGTAGATACGTATGTGGCTCCTACGCGCTTACGCGATTTGTTGGCGCGTTATGAACCACACATCGTTCTGCTGCTGGGTCTGGCCCGTGGGCGCGTGGCGTTGTCGCTGGAACGGGTCGCGATCAATCTTTTGAACTTTGCCGGGCCTGACAATGCCGGGAACCGGATTCAGGATCAGCCGGTGATTCCTGGGGGACCGGCTGCTTACTTCGCGACGCTCCCTGTTCGCGAAATCGTAGAGCGACTTCGCAAAGAAGGTATTCCGACCGAGGTTTCTTATTCGGCGGGTACTTTCCTCTGCAACCAGGTTTTCTATACTGCGTTGCATTGGGCTGACCAAAGCCGGTTGGATGCGCGGGTAGGATTCTTGCATACGCCGGCGGCCCCGGCTCAGGTCGCTCTTGGCGATCGCTTGGCTCCGAGTATGGCACTGGAGATGATGCTAAACGGCGTACGGCGCATTCTGGAGATGGCATAGCATGGGACAACGCGTTGACGAAACCAAGAAGAGCTTTGACCGGACGTTGATTGCCTGGTTGAAAGTGGCCAGCAATTTCATTGTGCATCACAAGGGATTGCCGGTATTGCTAGGCGTCGGCTTGATCATGGTGAACTTCATTCTGCAATTGCTCCCTCCCTGGCCCGTGGTGGGCTGGCTGGCAAGGGTCGATTTGCTCCTGCATCTGGGTCTGATCGTCGCATTTCTGGGGATTCTGATCGGCGACGCGGTGTAGCGGACGCGCCAACGTAAGTTTTGCTTCGCAGCTGGCGTCAGGCTATTCGGGAGAAGTCGTGCTGTTTAGAAATGCGCCCACCCATGACTTTAGCTTGCAGGGTCGGGGAATTCAAAGTATCATTGAATCAGGGTGGAATCCATACCCTTTCCGGCGCTAGGGCGCGGCGAGTGGATTTCTGGACACGGAGCGGGAGAGGAGGCTGTCTATGCGGCGGATGACCGGTTTGGCAATTTTCCTCGCTGGTATCCTGGTGGTGGTTACGCCTGTTGCTGCTGCATCGCTGCCGGCCTATTCTATGCAGGGAACCCACGTGGTGCGGTTCGGTGAGACGCTTTTCTGTATTGCCCGCGCGTATGGCGTTGATCCCTGGGCTATTGCTTCACAGAATGGCCTGGTCTACGTGAATGCGTTGCATGCAGGTCTTGTGTTGCAGATCCCATATGCGCCCAAGACATTGCCGGCAGGACCGACGTGTCCCCGGCAGTTTGGCGCAGCGGCGCCCTCTGGTGAAAGTGGGTACACGGAGGCTTGCGCGTGTCGCGTGACGCATCTTATCGCCACCGGCGACACGTTGACGTCTATTGCTTTGAAGTATCAAAGCACGACGTGGGCGCTCATGCGTTGTAACGCAATCCAGAACCCGCACTACATTCGCATTGGGGATACGTTGTGTGTACCTTGAGCGAACATCTGCAAGGTCGTTGTAGTTGATAAGCGTGTTGTCAAAGTTTTCTAGGAGGTAAACCATGACATTCGGTGAACATATTCAGTCGGCAGATTGGAAGAAAGAGAAGCATATTCCGGTCATTGAGCTTCCGGAAGTTATCGAGGCCGGTAAGCCCTTTCTGGTCACAGTGAGCGTGGGGAAGGAGATTCCACATCCCAATACCGTCGAACACCATATCAAATGGATCGACGTCTACTTCAAACCGGAGGGCGAGAAATTTCTGCACCAGGTGGCGCACTTTGATTTCGCCGCCCACGCGGAGTCCGTGAAGGGCGCCAATGAAGGTGCGGTGCTTGCTAATCCTCTGGCAACCTTCTCGATGACGGTCAAGGAACCGGGTACCCTCGTCGCTCTGGAACTGTGCAATATCCACGGCGTTTGGGAAAGCACGGCGGAGATCGCGCTGGCCTGAACTGCACCGGAGATAACGGCGATGAACAAGGGGAGCGCGCAGACACCTGTGGTTCCCCTTTATGATCTATCTGAGAGTGTTGCACTATAAAGGAGCGCTAACCATGCCTGAATTTGTGAACCCATTCAGTGGCGTCGTGCCGGAACGCAAGCTATCCAAGGAGGAGTTGATTCGTGCCATTCGCCTTAATCTGGCCGCCGAGCACGAAGCCGTGCACCTCTATATGGCCCACGCCGATGCCACCGACCATCCTCTGGCCAAAAAGGTTCTGGTGGACATTGCCAACGAAGAGCGGGAGCATGCCGGGGAGTTCATGCGGCTTCTGGAGATTTTGACCGGAGACGAGGCCTCCTGGCTGGAGAACGGCCGGGCGGAGGTTGACGAACTCGCCGAAGAAATCGGATATGAGACAGGGACAGCCGGTCGTGGGCCATCCGGCGCCGGTGACACGGAAACGACAGTCGGCTCGCTAAAAGACTAGCGCGCCGCGGCCCCCGATGTGCCGGAGCAAGTTAGAGTAATGTAAGGAGAACGTCTATGGCAAACAAATATCTGGCCCGTGACGATGCGCCTTTCGGCGCTGAATTGTGGGAGAAACTTGATGCTGCGATGATTCAGACGGCCAAACGTCAGTTGACGGGACGGCGGCTTCTGGAAATCGAAGGACCTTTTGGCCTGGGGTTGAAGTCGATTCCGCTTCCTGATGTGCAGTCAGAGGACGGCCTGATAACGAGTGGGGCGCTGCCTGTAGTCTGGATCCAGAAGCAATTTTCCCTGGGGATGCGTGATCTGGCGAATTTCGAGAGCATAGGGATTGCGCTGGATACGGCGCCTGTGGTTCAGGCTGCAACTGAATGCGCTCACCTGGAGGACAAGGTGGTTTTCCACGGTGCGGCGGGGGTTCCGGGCCTTCTGACCGTGGAAGGTCGCCAGGAACTGGCGCTTTCCGATTGGACCGAAGTCGGAGCAGCCGCTCAAGACGTGATCACGGCTGTCACCCAACTCGATGCAGCCGGATTCCATGGCCCCTATGTGTTGGCTCTGGCGCCTGAGCGCTTTAATTTACTCTATCGTCTCTATCCTCGCGGCAACCAGACCGAAATGGCGCACGTGCAGCAGATCGTGACCGGGGGCATCGTGAAGGCGCAAGCTGTGAAGAGCGGTGGGGTTCTCATTGCTTCGGGTAAGCAGTTCGCTTCCATCGTGCTGGGGCAGGACATGACCATTGGGTTTATCGGACCAGCAGAGGGGAGTGTTTTGGAGTTCACGATCTCAGAAAGCTTGACGATCCGCATCCGGCAACCGCAAGCCATCTGTGTACTGCGTTAGCTGCATCGAGACGGAGCTGTTGGATCAGCAATCTGCAAAGGACTGAAGGTTTCCTTCAGTCCTTTGCTTCTCATCGCCATTTGTCTTTGCTGAATAGAGAATCGCACGCTTTCTATTTCCACCCCCCACTCCGTTGACGGTTTCGGTCTTTCGTGTTATAATAAAGACGTTTATCTTTAAAAAGATTACAGGCACGCTTGGGAGGTGACCATGAAAATCGAAAAACTGCGCTGGGGTTTAGGGCTGGCAGTGGTTCTTGCCCTATTGGTGGGATGCGGCACGGCCACTCAGGAACCGGAAGTCGTCACACCGGAAATCCAGGAAGAAATCACGGTAGAACCGCAGACTGAAGCGCCTGCCGTGGAACAACCTGCTACTGAGGAACCTGCGACCGAGGAGCCGGCAACTGAAGAAACAGCAACTGAGGAACCCGAAGAGACCACCGCGCCAACTGACGATACCGGTTGGATGGCCGACGGGGTCATTTCAGAAGGTGAGTACACCGATCAGGCTGATTTTGGTCGCGTTCGGGTGTGGTGGGCTCACGACGGCGAGTTCCTCTATCTTGCCATGCAGGGGGACACTGAAGGATGGGTGTCTGTAGGAATTGAGCCTTCTCGTGGCATGCAGGATGCGGATTTCCTCTTCGGATATGTCGAGAATGGCGAGCCGAAACTTTGGGATGCCTTCGGTACTGCAACGGGAGGTGCAAATCACCCTCCGGATGAAGAACTCGGCGGCGCCGACGACATCGTGACCTTTGCCGGTGTGGAGCTGGACGGCGTCACGACCTTCGAGCTCCAGATTCCGTTGGACTCAGGCGATCAGTTCGACAAGGTGTTGGCGCCCGGGAATACGTATAAGATCATCGTTGCGGTGGGGGGCGCCGATGAATACAATGGGTACCATTCGCTGGTCAGGTCAGGCGAAATGACCTTGCGCTAGATGGAGATGATTCGGTTGCTGTTCCGAATCGATGAATTCACGTTGGCTTTCTACTAACCTATGTCTCAGGAGGAAATTCGATGGAACTTGTAGAGGTTTTGAATAAAGCGATGACCTTGGAGAAGGATGGTCGCTCTTTCTATTTGAAGGCAGCCGAACTAACCACTGATGCAGGTATTCAGGCAATGTTCCGGCAGCTCGCCGAGGATGAGTCGCATCATTACGAGTATCTGGAGCGCCAGCTGGTTGCGATTCAGTGTGGGGGAGATGTGTGCGCCCTTCCTGATATCGAAGATATTGCGCCTATCGATCTCAGGGATCCGATCTTTCCCTCCGGCGTAGAAGCAATCGAGGATCTGGCGGAGGATGCCGACCTTGAGGACGCCCTGGTCTTTGCTATGGGGGTGGAGGATAAGAGTTTCAAGCTGTATCGCGAGGCTGCCGAGGAGATTGCAGAGCCGGAGGCTAAACAGCTATTCCGTCAGCTGGCTGCTGTCGAACTGGGGCACTTCGAGACGCTCATGCAGCGTTACGAATCGTTTTACCATTATCCCCGATAGATAATGGTGTGTTAATCTTCAGGGCGCTTCCCTTTCAGCCAAACCAGCGGATGCGCCCGACATCATACTGTGTCAGGAGTATCTCAAGTGGAAGAAACGATAGCGTTGGCTCGTGTAAGCAAACCTGCCCCCTCCTTTACGGTGGAGGCGTTGGTAGATGGAAAAGTAAAATCGGTCTCGCTTGCTGACTATCGCGGGAAGTGGGTCGTTCTGTTCTTCTATCCGGGCGACTTCACCTTTGTGTGCCCTACGGAATTGGTGGCTGTGGCAGAACGCTACCAGGAATTCAAGGATCGGGGAGTGGAGGTGCTTTCCTTGAGCGTGGACTCGCCCTACGTGCACAAAGCCTGGCAGGAGCATGAACTGTCCAAAATGATCGAGGGCGGTTTGCCCTATCCCATGCTTTCCGATAGGGCCGGACGTGTGGGGAATGCCTATCTGGTCTACGATGCAGACTCCGGTGTTGACCTGCGCGGTATGTTTATCATCGATCCTGATGGCATTCTGCAAGTCGCCGAAGTTCTCAATGAGTCCATGGGACGAGATGTCGAAGAGATGCTGCGCCTCCTCCAGGGTTCGCAATACGTCTACTCGCGGCGGGGAGAAGCTCTGCCCGCTTGTTGGAAGCCTGGACAGGCGACGCTGAAACCCGGCGAAGAGCTGGTAGGTAAAATCTGGGACACCTGGAAACTCTAGGCAATTGCGGGATCGATGGTTCGCGTTGGTTGTTTGATAGGCTCTCGAACCGAGAGCCTCCTTTTTTCAAACTGCGCTGTACTGTGGAGGGAACTTGGGAAAGCTGAAATCCATGCATACGCCCATTTTCTGGGCTGAAGGCCATCCTGGAACGCTTATGGCCGAGGGGTGGACGGTTGAGATCGACGGGTTGGTAGCGCATCCGAAAGTGCTGACCTATGCAGACCTGCGCGTGTTGCCCAAAACCATCGCTGATGCACGTCTTACGTCGGTGACGCGTTGGTCGGTCAGGGGAGAATGGGGAGGCGTGCATCTTTCAGCTGTCTTCGCCGAGGCGGGGGTTCTTCCGGAGGCGACGCACGTAGAGTTCACGTCGTATCGCAAGATCTATATGACGACAATCCCTTTGGAGATTGCGTTGCGCGAACGCACGCTGTTGGCCTACGAGTTCGATGGCGAACCGCTCGATGCGGACTATGGCGGCCCGGTGCGTGCTTTTGTTCCTTACCTCTGGGGCTATAAATCGGCCAAAAGTATCATCCGGGTGACTTTGCTCGATAGAGCGCGCCCCGGTTTTTGGGAACTGCGCGGCTATCCCGATGAAGCCACGATTGAGGCAGGTCGTGTCCACGACGTCAATACCCACCGCTGGCGACGAATTCCAGGTGGTGAAGTGATCGAGTTCCTCGATCGGGAGGCGTGATGCCTGAATTGCCTGAAGTCGAGAACGTCGCGCGGAAATTGCGCCCGCGTCTGGTCGGTAGAACGATTCTGGAAACTCACATCCTTTGGCCCGGGGTTGTCGATCGGCCTTCGGTGATTCAATTTCGCGAAATGCTCAGACGCGCGGATATTGTGGATGTGAGACGGCGTGGCAAGTTTCTGTCCTTTCACCTGGATTTCGGGCACATCTGGTTCACCCATCTGCGCATGACGGGGAAGTACTTCGTGCAAGCGGCGGCGGTGGACGCCGGGGATGATCCGCACGCGCGCGCCCGGTTCCTGCTGGATGATGGGACCTGGCTGGTGTTTTCCGATACACGTAAGTTTGGGCGTTTCTATCTCGTCCATAACGCAGCGGAGGTCGTTGGCAACCTTGGGCCTGAGCCTCTGGGATCGGCGTTTACTGCAGAGTGGTTGGCCCAGCAGCTGGCGGGCCGGCGTGGCGAGATCAAGCGCCTGTTGCTGAACCAGGAATTCCTGGCCGGGTTGGGCAATATCTACGTTAGCGAGGCCTTGTGGCAGGCGGGCGTCCATCCGGAACGCATCGCCGGCACGTTGACGGTGGCGGAAATCACCCGTTTACACACGGCAATCAGATTGGTATTGGACGCCGGCATAGCGAACGGGGGCACCAGTCTTGGCGATCGCCAGTATGTCTATCCTGACGGCGGATTGGGCCGCCATCAAGAGCGACTTGTAGTCTATGACCGCGCCGGCGACCTGTGCCCAAGGTGTGGGTATGCTATCGAACGCATCGTTCAGGGACAGCGCAGCACGTACTATTGTCCAAGATGCCAATCGCTGCCCACTAACCCAGAAGGTCTCACGTGAAGTGCTGTGGCGCGCGTGTTGAATATGGTGCGATATAACGATAACGGAGGGGTAAACATGGAAACGGTAGTATTGAGAGTCGCAGGTATGAGCTGCCAGATGTGTGTGAAACACGTCGCCCGGGCGCTCGAAGGCGTGGCGGGCGTTTCGAAGGTCAAAGTGAGTCTTGAGGAAGAGCACGCCGTCGTTACTTTCGATCCGGCAGTGACAGACACTGCTGAATTCAAGGTTGCTGTCGCCGAAGCCGGTTACCAGATTGTCGATTGAAATGCGCAAAACCTGGCGCGTTGTGCCTCTGCTGGCGGTTATCCCGGTTGTATTGGCGCTGCTGCTCTCCTGTACGGCGAGTCCAGCAGCTTCTGATGTACGTACACTTGTGGTGCTCTATACGAATGATGAGCATGGCTGGATGGCATCGTCCGGGGATGCCGGCGGGGCAGCCCCACTGATGGGTCTGTGGCAGGCAGAAGAAGGGTATGAAATCGGCGGCAACATCTTGCTATTGAGCGGTGGGGATAATTGGACAGGGCCCGCGTTGTCTACCTGGTTTGAAGGCGAGTCCATGGTCGAAGTAATGAATGCCATGGGTTATCATGCTTCTGCCATCGGTAACCACGAGTTCGATTTCGGCCTTGAAATTCTCCGCGAGCGGGCCGCGCAGGCCGAATTCCCCTACCTTGCCGCCAATATCCGCGACAAGACGACCGGAGATTTGGCCGACATTGCGATACCCTACGTCGTCGAAGATATCAATGGCACTAAAGTCGGTATCATTGGACTTGCTAACACGGGAACCCCGGACATCACCATGCCGCTCTACGTGCAGAATCTGGAATTCATAGCCTATGACGAAGCCCTTGCGGAGTATGTCCCGCAAGCAAAGGCCGATGGCGCGGAGCTGCTCATTGTGGTCGGTCACATCTGTGGGAACGAGATGCGTTCTCTGGCCCGGGAAGCCGGTAAGTTGGGTGTGGCGTTGATTGGAGGGGGCCACTGCCACGAGCGTATCACCGGCGAAGCGAGCGGCGTGGCGTTGGTAGAGGCCGGCGCCAATCTGGAAAGCTATGCCCGGGTGGTGATTACGTTTGACGCGGCGAGCGATACGGTTTTGGACGTCGAGACCAGCGTCAAGGCCAACCGGGACGGAACTTCCGTCCTGGCGGTGGCCGAAATCGTGGACAAATGGCAGGGTGAACTCGATGCTTCCCTGTCTTACGTGATTGGTTATTCGCAGCGTGGGATCGGCCGGCACACTCCCGAAATGTACAATCTGGTCACCGGCGCCTGGTTGGCTGCCTATCCTTCGGCAGATGTCGCGATGAGCAACAGCGGCGGTTTTCGCCAGTCGCTTCCCAAGGGGGAGATCACTTTGGCCGACGTCGTGGGCGTGCTGCCGTTCGACAACGTCCTGATCGATGTGACGGTGACCGGAAAGCAGTTGGCAGAGAGCCTTGAATTCGGGAGACAAACGGCTGCGTCCCGGGCGCCGGCTATCGCGGGTCTGGTGCGCGAGGGGGATACCTTCGTGTTTGACGATGGCAGCCCACTTGACCCGGATGGCAGCTACCACATCTTGGTTAATGATTTCATGTACTACGGGGGCGATGGGTACCGGTTCCAGGATTATGATCCTGATGCCTATCACACCAGTATTGATTGGCGCCAGCCGGTGATTGACTGGATCATGGCGTTGGAGACCTCGAGCGAGTACCCTATTGAGGCTTATCTTGATCCTGTGGCCCGGTATTGACCGGCCTACCCGGTAACCGGCATAAAGGACGCCATGGCAAATCGATTAGGAAAAGAAGGCAGCCGCTATCTTTTGCAACACGCTGAGAATCCGGTGGACTGGTATCCTTGGGGAGAGGCGGCGCTGGATAGGGCTGCACAGGAGGATAAACCTCTCTTCATCAGCATTGGCTATTCGGCGTGTCATTGGTGTCACGTCATGGCGCACGAGTCCTTCGAAGACGAAGCAACCGCAGCCCTCCTCAATGCGCATTTTGTGAGCATCAAGGTGGATCGCGAAGAGCGCCCCGATCTGGATCGGATCTACATGAACGCGGTGCAGGCCCTTACCGGACGTGGGGGCTGGCCTATGTCGGTATTTGCCTTGCCCGATGGCCGGCCTTTTTACGGCGGGACCTATTTCCCCAAGGAGCCGCGCTATGGCATTCCCTCCTTCTCGCAGGTGTTATCGGCCATTGCTGATGCCTGGCAGCGCCGCCGCCCGCAGCTGCTCGACGGCGCCCAGAAGGTGACGGCCCTGCTCCAACAGCAAGAAACCGGTCCGGGTCAAGATGACGTAGTCACGTTCGAGACGGCGCGCGCCGCATTCGAGAATCTGCGTGGTCAATTCGATGTCGTTCACGGCGGCTGGGGACACGCTCCAAAGTTTCCGCAGCCCATGATTCTGGAATTCCTGTTGCGCTATCATCACGTCGCCGGCAATGCGGAAGCCCTGGATATGGTTACGCGCACCCTGAAGGCCATGGCGCGCGGGGGCATCTACGACCAGATTGGAGGGGGTTTTCATCGTTATGCGGTGGATGCGCAGTGGCTTGTCCCCCACTTCGAGAAAATGCTCTATGACAACGCGCTCCTGGCGCGGGTCTACCTCCATGCTTGGCTGGCGACCGGGGAGCCACTCTTTCGCGATGTCGCTGTCGAGACATTGGACTACGTGATCCGGGAAATGCTGGATCCTCAGGGCGGCTTCTATGCTACCCAGGATGCCGACGCCGAAGGGGAAGAAGGGAAGTTTTTCCTGTGGACGCCGGACGAGGTGCGCCAAGCGTTGGAAGGTCCGTCCACACGTTTCCTGGATCTCTATGGCGTCACAGAAGCGGGCAACTTCGAGGGGCGGAATATCCTGACCTTCAATGG
>JAFGNR010000445.1 GCA_016926915.1 Anaerolineae bacterium | reverse complement strand
TCGCTGTAATGGGCCATCAGGTTGGGGGAACGGCGCGTCATCTCGCCGCCATGCCAGTGGTACAGCACCCGCCCTGTCGTCATCGTGAAGGGGTAGGTCGCATCCGGGGCTTCTTGCGGTTCGAGGTGCTCGATGGGGGTAAAGAGTCCCTTGCCGCGTGTGAACGTCCCCACGTGCAGAACCGGCGTGCCGGGATGGTCGTCGCTGCGCACCGGCCATTGGAGCGGCTCGCCCTCATCCAGCCGCCAGTAATGGACCCCTCGGTAGATCGGTGTGACCGGGGCCAGTTCGTCCATGATCTGGGCCGGCGAGCGGTAGTGCATTGGATAGCCCATGCGGGTCGCCACGTCGCACAGGATTTCCCAATCGGGCCGGGCCTCGCCCGGCGGCGCGACCGCTTTGCGCACGCGCTGAATCCGGCGTTCTGTGTTGGTGAAGGTGCCCTCTTTTTCTGCAAAGCAGGCGCCCGGCAGCACCACGTCGGCAAACTTCGCCGTCTCGGTGAAGAAGATGTCCTGCACGACGAGAAACTCCAGGGTCTCCAGGGCGCGGCGCACGTGGTTGAGGTCGGGATCCGAGGTCATGGGGTCTTCTGCCAGCACGTAGAGCGCCTTGACGCGCCCGGCTGCCGCCGCCTGCGTCTGCTCGACGACGGTAAGCCCGACGTGTTCGGGGAGTCCTGTGACGCCCCACGCTTGCTCGAACTTCGCGCGGATGGCGGGATCGGTCACGGATTGGTAGCCGGGGTAGACGTTCACGAGACCGCCTAAATCGCACGCGCCCTGAACGTTGTTCTGCCCCCGCAGCGGGTTGACGCCGCCGCCGGGCACGCCGATATTTCCCAGAAGCAGCTGCAGGTTCGCCAAGGCCATGACGTTGGCGGTGCCGGTTGTATGTTGGGTGATGCCCATGGCCCAGAAGACTGCCGCCGGGCGGTTCTCTGCCAGGAGACGCGCGGCCTCCCTGATTTTGCCGGCGGGGACGCCTGTAAGGGTCTCCGCTCGCTCCGGCGTGTAGGGCAGGATAGCGGCGCGGAACGCTTCGAACCCCTCGGTGCGCGCCGCGATGTAGGCGCGATCTTCCCAGCCGTGGGCTAGGATTTCGTGCATGATGCCGTTGAACAATGCGATATCGGCGCCGGGGCGCTGTTGCAGGTGTAACCCGCCCAATTCGGTGAGGCCGATCTTGCGCGGGTCGGCGACAATCAATTTGACGCCGCGCTCCCGCACGGCCTGGCGCAGCTTGATGCCGATCACCGGGTGTTGTTCGGTGGTATTCGAACCGGCGACGAAAATAAGGCGCGCCTGTTCCGTGGCATCTGCAATAGAGTTGGTCATCGCTCCACTTCCCAGGACCGTGGCCAGCCCGGCGACGGTGGAGGCATGGCAGAGGCGCGCGCAGTGATCGATGTTGTTGGTCTTGCCTACGGCGCGGGCCAGTTTCTGCATGAGGTAGTTCTCCTCGTTGGTGCACTTGGCCGATGTGAGATAGCCGGCGCTATCGGGGCCGTCGTGGTCCCGGTGGTACACCAGGCGTTCCGCAACCAGACTCAGGGCCTCTTCCCAGGTCGCCTCGCGGAAATCGCGGGCGGGATCGCCTTGTGTTTTGGACAGCTCCGGATGGCGCACCCATGTCCCGGCGCTGCGTTCCCAGCCCTTGCGGATCAGCGGGCGCGTGAGGCGCTCCGGGCTGTGGATGAAGTCGTATCCGTATCGCCCTTTGACGCAGAGGGCCAGCCCGTTGACGGGGGCATCTTCTGCCGAGGTGACGCGGGTGATTTTGCCGGTGTGCACATTCACGTTCAGGTCCAGCTGGCAGCCGACGCCGCAGTAGGTGCAGGTGGTGCGCACCTTGCGTTGGGCAATGGCGCGTCCCCACCCCAATGCAGGCCGGTCGAACAAGGCTCCGACCGGGCAATAGGCCACGCAGATGCCGCAAGATTCGCAGCCGGCTTCCAGCATCGTCTGCCCGCCGCCGGCGACCAGGCGGGAGCTGTACCCGCGCCGCGAGATGTTCCATACATCGCATCCCTGGATTTCCTGGCAGGCGCGCACGCAGCGCCCGCAGAGGATGCACTTGTTCAAATCCACCAGAATGACCGGATGCGGGTCGGAATCCACGGGAAAACGGCGGTGGACCGGCGCATCGCGCGGTACGGGGACGTTGTAGGTATAGACCCACCGCTGTAGCTCGCAGTTGCCATCCCCCTCGCACGTCATGCAGTCGGGGGGATGGTCGCGCAGGAAGAGCGAGAGCACGAAGCGCCGTAGATCGACGATGGCATCGGTCCCCGGCGCCGCCTGGGGATTGTGGGTGTGGGTGTACACTACCATCCCTTCCGAAACCGGCAGCGTGCAGGCTGTCGGCGGGTCGCGCATGCCCTCGACCTCGACCACGCAGAGACGGCACCCGCCCGTGGGGGTTAGATCGGGGTGGTGGCAGAGGGTGGGAATCTCGATGCCCGCGCTCCGGGCCGCCTCCAGGACTGTGGCGCCGGAGGGCGCCGCGATGCTCCGGTCATCTATCGTCAAGTGGATTACAGCCATGTGTGCTCCTCAGAATGGCAACTCGTGAATCTGCGCGGGGTGAAACGCTTTGCGGACGGCGGTTCAGGCGACCCGGATGGCATCGGCGGGACAGACCTGCATGCAGGCCCCGCACGCGATGCAGCAATCCACCGCGTCGATGCTGTGGACGTCTTTCGGCTCTCCGGTGATACAGCCGCGCGGGCAGACCTGCGCGCACCGGGTGCAGCCGATGCAGTG
>JAFGNR010000151.1 GCA_016926915.1 Anaerolineae bacterium | reverse complement strand
TCCTCCGTAAGGTTAAGGTTTGGTCACCATTAACTATACGTGGAATCTATGGATTTCCTATTGGTCTCAAGGTAGCAACTTGAGTTATCTAGCATTTGAATCTATTATGGAGGCATTATTTTGAGCGGTGATATGATTGCGCGTATCGTAAGCTTGGTGCTGCTTGCACTGGCGGGTCTGATCTATGGTGGAGAGATTCTGGAGTTATTCCCCAACTTGAGTCAAAACCTGACACTGATTCGTGTCATTAGCGGTGTGGTCGGTGCACTGGTCGGTTTCGTTATTGGTCCCTGGATTAGTACGCGTTTGTTTCGCCGGCTGCGCAGGATCATTCAGAATGTGCCGATTCAGATCCTCGTATCTTCGATCGTCGGCTTGTTCATTGGACTGGCCTTTGGCGCTTTGACTGCTTATCCTTTGTCGCTTTTGCCCCGGCCTTTGGGGCAATTCCTTCCGTTTGCCGGGGCGGTGCTATTTGGCTATACCGGCGTCCTCGTGGCAACGATGCGTACAGAAGTGACCCATGCCTTGCGCGAGCGTTTTGGTGCGAAAACTGAAGAGTGTGCGGAAGATGAGGTGATCAAAGTCCACCCTATTCTTCTGGATACCAGTGTCATCATCGACGGACGCATTGCCGATATATGCAATACCGGTTTCATTCGTGGGGAATTGATCGTTCCGCTTTTTGTCCTCAATGAACTGCAACACATTGCTGATTCGGCCGACACGCTGCGTCGCAATCGCGGGCGGCGGGGATTGGAAATTCTGCGCCATTTGCAGGAAGATTCTCCAATTCCGGTGCGTATTACGGATGAGGACGATGAATCCGTTCGTGAGGTCGATGACAAACTCATTACTCTGGCCCGTAAACTCGGGGGCAGTATTTTGACCAACGATTACAACTTGAATCGGGTAGCCGAGCTTCAGGGTGTTACTGTGTTGAACGTGAATGAGCTGGCAAACGCTGTCAAAACCGTTTTGTTGCCGGGCGAGACTTTCTCAATTCACGTGCTCCAAGCTGGGAAGGAAATCGATCAGGGTGTCGGTTATCTCGATGATGGGACGATGGTGGTTGTCGAGGAAGGCCGCCCTTACATTGGGGAAACGGCTATGGTCGTGGTGAGTAAAGTACTCCAAACGGCCGCTGGTCGCATGATTTTCGCGCGTCCGGAGTAGGGATCCGTCAGGAGGTAGGTCATGACACTCAAAGTCTACAATTATCTTTCCCGTGAGATGGAAGTCTTTGAGCCTATTCAGCCCGGGCGCGTGGGTATGTATGTGTGCGGCCCTACAGTTTATGACCATTCACATTTGGGGCATGCCAAGACCTACGTGGCGATGGACGTCATTGTGCGCTATCTGAAGCACCTGGGTTACCAGGTGCGTCACGTGCGGAACATCACAGACGTGGGACACTTGCTTGATAGTGGGGAAGATCGCATCCTACGCGGCGCCCGGCGACACCGTTTGGAGCCCATGGAGGTCGTAGAGACCTACATGAACAGTTTCTTTGAGGATATGGATGCCCTCAAAGTCCAACGCCCGAATATCTCCCCCCGGGCTACCGGACATATTCCTGAGATCATCCAATGGATTCGTGATCTGTTGGATGCCGGCTACGCTTACGAAGTCGCTGGCAACGTTTACTTCTCGGTGGAGGCCATGCCCGATTATGGGAAGTTATCCCGCCGGAATGTCGAAGATCTGGAAGCCGGTGTGCGAGTCCAGGTCCGCGACGAAAAGCGGCATCCGGCCGATTTTTCGCTTTGGAAGCGTGCTGAACCTGAACACCTCATGCAATGGCCCAGTCCTTGGGGAGCAGGGTACCCTGGCTGGCACATTGAATGTTCTGTCATGTCGACCAAATACTTGGGGCAGCCCTTTGATATTCACGGAGGCGGGTTGGAGAACATCTTCCCCCACAATGAGTGCGAGATCGCACAGGCTGAAGCGCACCATGATGCGGATTTCGCAAAATACTGGGTGCTGGTGGGTTCTCTGACCGTCAACGGGATCAAGATGAGCAAAAGCCTCGGAAATTTCCTGACCATCAAGGACGCTCTGGCGCTTTACACTCCTGAAGCGATTCGTTTCTTCATCCTGAGTGGTCACTACCGTGGGCCTGTCGATTTCAGTCGTGAGGCGTTGGAGGCGGCGCAGCGGGGAGTTCAGCGCCTGCATAATACGTTGCGTGCAGTTCGCGACCGGATGGGAACGGCTCCTCCCGCCGGTACGGCCATTCTTTCGGATGTATCCGCTCTCACCGATTACCGGAAAGCATTCCAGGAAGCAATGGAGGAAGACTTCAATACACCGCAGGCGCTCGCGGTGCTGTTCGAGATGGTCAAAGATGTCAACCAGCAGCTGACCCAGAAGGGTGACCTGAGCATGGGATCATTGGCTGCCATTGAGAAGACGTTTGGCGACCTGGCCGGGAGTGTGCTGGGCATTCTACCGGCTGAAGAAAAGGCGAGTGCTGTCAGCAGTGAGTTGGTCGAGGGGCTTATGGATATCATCATGGATTTACGCCGGGAAGCCCGGGAGGCCAAAGAGTGGGAACGCGCAGACATGTTACGTAACCGCCTGGCCTTGTTAGGCATCATGCTCAATGATGCCCCTGCCGGTAGCAGCTGGACTTATGAAGGCTGAGGATTGTCATGCGTGAGACACTGTTTGGCCGGCAGGCTGTTCGCGAAAGCTTGCGCGCCGGACGGCGACAACCATTTCGCTTGTTGGTGGCAGAGGGCGCGCTTACTTCTCCGATCATCGACGAGATTGTGGCCCTTGCTGGGTCTTGTAAAGTCCCTGTCACTCGTTTGTCCCGGCGTGAAATGGAGTCATTTACCGGTACGGAGGCGCATCAGGGGCTTGCCCTGGAAACGTCGGGGTATCCGTACGTTTCGATTTACGACATGCTGGACCTGGCACAGGAACGTGGCGAGACCCCTTTGCTGCTCCTGCTTGATCTCATTCAGGACATTCACAATTTGGGTAGCCTGATCCGTACTGCTGAAGCGGTGGGCGCTCATGGTGTAATCATTCAGGGGCGGCGCGCTGCGGGCGTCACACCTGCAACGGTCAATACTTCTTCTGGGGCCGTGGAACATATGTACGTCGCGCAGGTCACAAATCTATCGCAGACTATCGATGACTTAAAAACTTTAGGGGTCTGGATTGCCGGCCTGGAAGATGTCTACGGCGCCAAGGCTTACACCGAGGTTGACTTGACGGCGCCGCTCGGGTTGGTTGTGGGGAGCGAGGCGGATGGATTACGCCGCCTGGTACGGGAACGTTGTGATTGGTTGCTGGCGCTTCCCATGCGCGGGCAAATCAACTCACTCAATGCTGCCGTTGCGGGTTCGATTGCACTCTACGAGGTCTTACGCCAGCGTAGCCTTCAAGGATAAGCGTGGGGTTGTGAGCTGTAACGATTCGGACAACCGGCATGGTTTGTGCCGGTTGTTTTCGTTGTGAGATACCGGACAATTTCCGGCGAGAGGAGTGCCTTTGTGAAGCGGCTGGTCATTCTGGATCTGGATGGGACATTGGTCGAGACTTATTCGAGCCACTTGCTCCCCAACACTGCACACCGCCTGAAGGAATTGGCGCAGGAGGGCTATCACTTGGCGATTGCGACCAACCAGGCCGGGCTCTCCTGGCGAGTATGGACGGGTAAGACGCACTATCCAACGCCGGCGAGCTTGAGCGAACGATTTCACGCCACAGTCGCGGCATGTCCGGAGCTACAGAATCATGCCTGGTTTGTTTCCGTGTATGACCCGCGTGTAAAGCTTGTAGAGAATGCGTTTCAGGAGGTGGCTGCGGCTTTGACCGGCGCTTTGCAAGGAACGCTGCCCGTGCTAAAGGCACAAGTTTCTGCGGATCCTCTCTGGCGAAAACCACAGCCTGGGATGTTGTTTGCCGCGTGCCGGCTATACACTGTTCCTGTTACTGCCGCTCTCTTTGTAGGCGATATGAAAAGCGATGCTGAGGCCGCGTATACTGCCGGAATGGACTTCATGCAGGCCGAGGTCTTCTTTGCCCGGTAGGGGATTGCTCAGCCGCCAGAGTGCGCGATCGTCACTCCAGGATGATTTCGACGCGTTCGTTGTCATCCTTGTCGATCACATCCAGGATTTTGCCGGTTTTTCCTCCATTCAAAACGCCCTGTAGGGTTTCGGCATCCAAACCCGGAATCCCGGCGCTGAAACGCGCCCCCGATCTCAATCCGGATTGCACGGCCGTGATGGGGAGTGTCACATTGACTCGCACCTGTCTTGTTGTCATATCGGTCACCCGAATACGCATGCGCTGGGCGTTGGGCGGTGTGGCGGGCTTTTGCGCTGCAGTCTCCAACGCCGTGAGCAGCCGGGCGGCATCTTCAGGTGTAATGCGGCCTTCCGCTAACATTTTCAGGACTTTGAGCCGTTCCTCGCGACTGGCGGGCATCCTACGACCTCCTTGCTTACCGCTTTTCGAGTCTATAGGGACAAGTACATCTGTTGCAGTGTCCGGTGGTGTTCGAATCCTGCAGCGTGTAGTTCGGCGATCAATTTGGATCGTGCGTCGACGAACGTAATCACGGGCCAGGGCCGGGAAGATGGCGTCGACGCTATTGCCATCGCGGTGACTTCTTTGGCGCGTTGCGCGTCATCATGTGGGTGCGCCAGTATTTCCCAGAAATGGAATTTGAAGCGGCGATCTGTGCGGACGCACGTCGCAAACTGTGGTTCTTCTGCATCCTGAATCCAGGCGCGTTCACGCTCGCCAGCCAACCACAGGTCCAGGGTGTGTTCCCAGCCGCCAAACGAGAAGAGCCCCGGTCGAATTTCTAACACGTGCGCCTGTTGCCGTGCATGCAGGCGTTCTGCCAATGCAGCCCACAACATGGAATCCTGGGGGCGCGATGGTCTCCAGACTGGTCGTGGTTTCGCGTAGGTCGGCCACGCAAGTCTTGCCGGACGAATCAAATGCTCAAGTTGCCCAACGCTCTTGAACCCCAATCGTTCGTAGAGGCCGCAGGCGATACGGTTGCTTGCCCGTACTTCCAACCCAATCCAATGAGCATTTTCTGCCTCGGCCACATCCAGAGCTGCTTCCATCAGGGCGCGCCCAATTCCCTTACCGCGGTGGTCCGGATGCACGACCACATTGCCAATCAACCGCCCATTTTGCCATCCGGGACTGGCTCTCCGGAGTGAAAGATTTCCCACAACGTGCCCGGATTCTACCCACACAAAGCCTTCCAGATGTGCTGCCGGCCCCATTACGAATTGGATCCACCATCGGTTGCGGGTGCGGCGGCGCATTTGGGAGATCATTTTCCAGCCTTGGGGATCTAGTTCGTCCTGAAATCCTAACACGATCAAGTCAATGACTTCAGGAAAATCTTGCGAGGGATCGAGGCGCCGTAGTCCTCGCTCGTGAATCTGGGGACGGGATTGGATAGCTTGGGTGGTAATCAAAGCGCTACCTTTGCTTCAATAACCTGACGGCTTCGTCGATGGTGATCTGTCCCTTGGCTAGTTCGTCCAATACCGATTGTTGGACCGGAGGTTCAGTGTCCGGTGCGCTTCCAACTTCGTACCCCAAGGCGCGGATAACTGCGTGCAGCCGGCCCCGCGCTGTGGGATAGGAAATGCCGATTTCCTCTTGAACACGATTGAGTTTGCCCTCGCAACGCAGAAAGGTCTCTACAAATTCCCATTGCTCTGGCGACAGTTGGGCCATCCGGCGCAGGACGAAGGCTCCTTCAATTACAGTGCCACATTGACTACAAACCAATCGTTCAGCGTGAAGTTCGCCCGTGCACACGGGACACTTTGCAGGAATCGGATACACGGCGGCCTCCTTCCTGGAATCTGAAATGGATCGCGCCACTGCCTGCATCATAGTTGAATCGACCAACTAGTCAACGTGCGTGCGCGCACCGGTGTTTGCGCTTTCTTAGACTCGTTCTATACTGCAAATATCTTGAAGTGAGTTTCTGCTGTGATCCAAGTGGAATCGACAGGGTGCGAAGTCGGGGGTTCCGCTCCCTTGGGAGGTACGGATGAACGAAATACTGGATTCCAACCAACTCGATAGCGATGAATTCGAAAGTCTCTATACCGCCTTTGGCGCCGAAACACCAGAGGAACCTGCAGAGCCGCGAAGGGACCGGACAGGTGGTTTGCGTGGTCTTTTCGGCAAGGTACGAAAACGTCGTGAGGTGACGAAACCGTCCCCGAGTGCGGCGCCCGCAGCTGTTCCTGCGTCGCAAATCTCCCCAGACTTTGATGCCGCGGCGCTTGAGAAGCCCCTGGATTTGGAACGGGCCCGCGCGACGCTGCTCGAGCCAGAGGCGCCGCCTCAGGTGCACCCTTTGGCGCCGTCTGCCGCTCCACTTTCTGAAAAACCTGTGGCTGCCCGTCGCAAGTTCCTGGGGTTCAACGTAACACAGCTAGCGATTCTGGGTGTTCTTCTCGTGTTGGTATTGGCAATTTACATTGTACTGGGCACGGTGATGCTGCGGTCGGCCCGCCAAGCCGCGACGCAGCTGGTCGTCGAGAGCCTCAGCACCATGGCGCCGGAAATGGAACCAACTGAGGATCCCGGTGAGGGGGCCACGGAAGAGCCAGCCGGGGGGGGCGCAACCCCCGTGGGCGTTCCTGAGACGCCAACACCCACACCCCAGCCTGCTCCACGGGTAACCACACGCCTCGATCTCCAAGTTTTACAGAATCCCGATGACGTCGAGCTGCGGATTCAACGAGCCGGGGAGTATCTCAATCTGAAAGTCTATGATCTTGCCCTGGCAGATTGCGATCACGTTTTGAGCCTCGACAAGACGAACTCTGAGGCCCACATGGTAAAGGGTCAAGCTCTGTTCTTCATGAAAAGGTGGGAGGAGGCCGAGGCCGCATTGGGGTCGGCGATTTCCTTCGATGATGATGTGGAAGCTGCCCACTTCTGGTTGGGGCTGTTACTTTTCCGTAAAGGCCGATATGACGATGCATTCACAGAATTCGATTGGGCAGCGGAAATCAACCCTGAGAATCCGGTCAACGAAGCCTGGCTGGCCCGTAGCGCCGTGAAACTGGAAAATGCGGACGAGGCGCGAGCCGCCATTGATCGTGGCCTGGAGTTCGATGACGAACTGCCGGTGCTGTACATTGCGCAGGCCGAGTGGCGCATTTTCGAAGGTGACATTGACGGTGCGCAGGGAGATTTGCTTTACGCGCAGAGTCTCGATTCGCATGATTTTGAAGTGCTCAACACGCTGGCCCGGTTCTACGCGGACTACGTTCCGGAGCGCCTGGTTGAAGCAGAACGCCTTGTTCAGCAGGCATTGAATTGGGCCACGTGGGATCTGGAAAAGGCGTACGCCTTGCACACGCTGGGGCGCATTTATCTTGCCCAGGAACGCAAGGAGGACGCGAAGGTCGTTTTGGCAGAAGCATCTGATCTTGCCAATGTCGATGGTCAGGTCGGAATCTTCGATCTGATTACCGATCTTGACCGCGCTGTGGCGCCTTGATCGTAGCGTGGGCCTTGCTAAATGCTCCTCCGGCGCCAAAAGCGGGGAGGGAAAATCGACCTGTGAAGGCCCCGCTGTTGCCTGGGGCTGTGTCAAGTATCTGCAGATCGTTCTGGCTTTCGCGGTCGGGTTGGGGATCCCTGCTTGTGTAGGGCTGGTTGATTCTGGCGAGATCTCTTATCCGACGTTAGTAACCCTGACGCTTCCCCCTCTGGTTTCGCCCACCCCGGAGTTTCCACTAGTTGTGATGTCATCTGGTGCGACGCCCACGGTCGCGCCGGTTCCGCAGCTCGCGGAGAGCGCTGCGCCTCCATCCCTGGCAGATTTCTGGGAAGAGCGGGCTGCCTTTGTGGTCGACGTGGTGGATACGGGACTGCCGCTTGGCGAATCCGATACCATTGTGATGGGTAATGGTGAATGGTGGTCGTATTTGCATGCCAGTGACCTCTCGGCGGGTACACGGGACCAGTGCGGAAATCCGGTTTCGTTTCCGGGATGTACGGTCCTTTACCGCAGCGTCGATGGCGGTCTCACCTTCACTCACGATGAACCCCCGGTTTGTTTGTTCGCGTGTTACCAGTGTCCGTGCGAATCTGAGGTCGATCATATTGATCAACAGCAATATCCCCGGGTCGCTGATGATGGCGCAACGCTGTTCCTGGTCTATGAGTACCGGGGACGTGTTCGAATGCGGCGTTCACCCGATGGGTTGCAATGGGGCGAGGTGGAGAAGTTTACTTACTCTACTATCTGGAAGCGCTGGTTGCGCGACTGTTATCCGGAAGAAAGCATTGGCGTGCACCCCTTTGTCCCCTACGACTATGAATGCCTTGCCGGAGGCCCGCCGGGTATTTTCATAGAGGACGGAATGATTTACGTATTCATGGGGATGGGGCAGAATCCCGGATCGATGGGCTGCTACTACGGCTCAGTCGAGATCTCTGCCGAAGCTTTTGTACGCTGTCAGCATAACCCGCTTTTCACCGGCGCAGAGGACTATGGACCTCTGGATGTCAAGGGGACGGACGCTAATGCCTTTTTCGACTTCCGCACGATCAGTTCGGCAGAGGTTCACAAGGTCGAAGATCGCTACTACATGTTCTACGAAGGGGTTCGTGGTCCCGGGCCGGGGGATTTCGGCGATACGCAATTCGGTCTGGGGTTGGCCCGCAGTGTCGATTCTGCGGTCGATGGGGCTTGGGAGACCTATCCGGGCAACCCCATTCTGGTGGATCTCCCAGGGAATGTGGGCTTGGGACATGCCGATCTCGTAGTATCGGAGGGGAGGGTTTATCTATATACTTCCCTGGACGGCCGAGTGCGCAGCCGCCTGAAATTGATTTGGAAGTGATGGCCTTGGGAACCGGAGAGGACATTGGGCGCGAGTGCGGTGGACTGGCAAGCTAAGGTTGCATTGGTGACGGGCGCCAGCAGTGGCATCGGCTGCGCCACAGCCCGCTTGTTGGCCAGACAGGGCCTCAACGTGGCGGTTACTGCCCGCCGCGAGGGGCGCCTGTATGACCTGGTTCGTGAGATCACCCGGTCCGGGGGAACGGCGCTCGCATTTCCCGGCGACTTACGGGATCCGGCAATTCGCGAGCATATCATCTTCCAGGTTCGTGAGGCGTGGGGCCCCATCGACGTTCTGGTGAACAATGCAGGGTTTGGTTGGGCCGAGCCCCTGGCGGCGATGTCTTGGGAAACGGCTAGCGCGATGCTTGACATCCACGTGTATGCAGTGGTTCACCTGACACACCTGGTGCTTCCCGAGATGCTGGCGGCCCGGCAGGGCTGGATCATCAATATGGCGTCGATTGCGGGAGATATTCCTGCACCGCCCCTGAGCCTTTACTGTGCGACCAAATCCATGATCCAGGCATTCAGCGAAGGTCTCTATCGTGAGGTGCGACGCGAGGGGGTGCATGTCGGTGTGATCAATCCCGGCCCCGTCGCCACCGAATTCGGGGTCATCGCCTATGGCTGGCAGGAAAGCAAAGCGCTTCATCATGGTGCGTCTGTGGATCGTGTCGCGACGGCAGTCTGGCGCATGATGGTCCATCGTAAGAAGAACATCTATATCCCGTGGTACCTGCGCTTTGTCCGGCCATTCAACGTCTTGTGCGCTCGCCTGGTGGATTGGGGACATCCGCTGTTCCTGAAGACTATCGGACGTGAGATGCACCGGTGACTGTGTATCCTTGCCTTTGATTCAGATTTGATATAATGAGGAAGGCTAACTAATTCCGGGCTGCCGGAAGTTCATATTTAAGGAGTCAGTACATGGTGGAAGCAATTGAACAACTGAAGAAGCATCTCTATCCACGCTATGATTTGGAACTATCCCGCGCGGTATTGGAGTGGGATCAGCAGGTCAATATGCCGCCGGGAGGCGCTGAAGCGCGCGCGGAGCAGATAGCGACATTGAGCGCCATGGCGCACGAGGTTTTCACCTCTGATGAGACGGCGCGCCAGCTGGAGGCCGCCGAAGCTGCGGCCGTCGGCCTGGAGTACGATAGTGATGATGCCAGCTTGGTGCGCGTCGTTCGCCGGAACTTCGACCGGCTCACGAAAATTCCCGCTTCATTGGTTGCAGAGCGATCGCGGGCGACCTCTCAGGCGTTCAACGCCTGGCAACTGGCGCGCATGCGGGACGATTACCTGCTGTTCCGGCCACATTTGCAGAAGATAGTCGACCTGAGCCGTGAGATTGCCGAGTACTTGGGTTATGAGGAACACCCTTACGACGCGCTGATGGGATTCTTCGAGCCGGGTGTAACAACCCGGCAGGTCGCCGCGCTTTTCGAAGATCTCAAGGTCGGCTTGATCCCCTTGCTGAACGATATTGTGGAGCGGGGACAGCCGGTGGACGACGCATTTCTGGGCCAGTCCTACGATACGAACCGGCAATGGGACTTGACGTTGGTCATGTTGCGCGATCTAGGATACGATTTCAATCGTGGGCGTCAGGACAAGGCCATTCACCCCTTCACGACCAATTTTTCGCGCAAGGATGTGCGCATCACCACGCGGTTGTATGAGAATCGTCCCCAATCGGCGCTCTTCAGTAGCACTCATGAGGGCGGACACGCCCTGTACGAACAGGGAATTCCGGAACGCTTCGAGCGCACCGAACTTGCCGGCGGCGCCACCATGGGGCTTCACGAATCGCAATCGCGGATGTGGGAGAATATCCTGGGCCGAAGTCGTCCGTTCTGGCGGCACTACTTACCCATTGCGCGCGCCTTCTTCCCGGATCAGCTGGCCGGGGTAACGTTTGAACACTTCTACCGCGCTATCAACAAGGTAGAGCCAACGTTGATTCGCGTCGAGGCGGACGAGGTCACTTACAACATGCACATTTTCGTCCGGTTCGAGATCGAGCAGGATTTGATCACCGGAGCCCTGAAGATTGCGGATGTCCCGGATGCCTGGAACGCCAAGTATGAGCAATATCTGGGTATCACGCCTCCTACCTTTGCCGATGGGTGCCTGCAGGATGTGCACTGATCCGATGGCTATATCGGCTATTTCCCCACCTACGCGTTGGGCAATCTGATTTCAGCGCAGCTCTACAGCCACGCAAAAGCTGCCCTTCCGGATATGGAAGCGGGATTTGCTCAAGGTGAGTTCTTGCCGCTTTTGCACTGGATGCGCGAACACGTTCACGCACATGGCGCCAAGTTCACGGCTGGTGAACTGTTGCAACGTGAGATCGGTGAGGGCATCAGCGCGCAGCCCTTGCTTGCCTATATGCGGGCCAAGTATACTGACATCTACGCACTTTAGGCGCACCTCCAGGCGTTGGCTCGCAGCTTGTGGGAAAAGCCCGGCATGATGGTTTGCCGGGCTTTTCTGCAGCCAGCCTCCGGTTGGCGTTCTGAAACGTGACCAAGTTCCCATCAAACGGTGCAGAAATGCCCATTGCTCCATCGGGCGCGTGTGCTACAATGATCAACAGCGACATACACTGGGGTATCCCACCTGAGATGTCGATAAGGAGCGAACATGGGTTTGCATGAAGAAGTTCAGACGCTTGTCCCGCAGTTGATCGCCTGGCGGCGGGATTTTCACCGCCATCCAGAAATCGGTTTGGATCTGCCAAGGTCTGCCGGGATCATTGCTGGTGTCCTCCGGACTCTGGAGTATGAGGTCGCGGAGCATATAGCACGGTCGGGCGTTGTGGGTGTGTTACGCAACGGTGAAGGGCCGGTGGTCATGGTGCGCGCCGATATGGACGCGTTACCGATTCAGGAAGAAAACGATGTGCCCTATGCTTCTGTAGAAGCAGGCGTCATGCATGCTTGTGGCCACGACGGTCACATGGCTATAGGATTGGCTGTGGCCACATTGATGGCGCAGACGCGTGAACAATGGCGCGGCACGCTCAAGATGGTCTTTCAACCGGGCGAGGAAGGCTTCAATGGCGCCGAGATCATGATGGCAGAGGGCGTTCTGGAGAACCCTCGTCCTGATTGTGTGTTGGCTTTGCATCTTTGGAGTACTCTGACTACCGGAAAGGTCGCCGTCACCCCGGGACCGGTGATGGCCTCGGCCGAAGCCTGGCGGGTCACGGTTACAGGTCAGGGAGGACACGCTGCCCAACCTGATCGCACGGTGGATCCGGTTGTGACGGCGGCCCTGATCGTCACGGCGCTACAGACTATTGTCAGCCGTAACGTGAGTCCTCTGGAAACCGCCGTGGTGACCGTTGGCAGGATTGCCGGCGGGGATGCCTTCAACGTCATTCCGGATCAGGTGATTCTGGAAGGCACTATTCGTACCTATGATCCCCTGGTTCGCGAGACGGTCTTGCAGCGATTCCGGGAAATTGTTGCGGGTACAGCTGCACTGATGGGGGCTAACGCGACCCTTGATCTCCACGCCATGACCCCAGCGCTGGTGAACGATGAAACCATCACCAGGGAAGTTCAGGACGTGGTCCGCAAGACGCAAGGAGATGAGGCTTTGGAGCTCGGGTTGCGCACCATGGGGAGTGAGGATGCAGCTTTCTTCTTGCAAGAGGCGCCGGGGTGCTACGTCTTCGTCGGGGCCACGTCGCCCGGCAAGATCATGACCCCGCACCACAACCCTCATTTCGATCTTGATGAGGAAGCGCTTGTCATAGGAACTTCGCTGCTGCTGGCTGCATTGCGACACTTCATGGCCTTTGGTCGGGAGGATTGATGCCCAGCGTTGGTCCTTTACACTGGCTGGATGGCGAGGGATGGCTCGTGGCGCTTGGGGGCGGCGATATGACCCGTGGCGAGACCGATCTGGTTGATTCTCATGTGTTGAGCATCGCAAATCTGGATCGTCCCATGGTGGTGTTGATGTCCGAAGGTCCTCAATCCCGGGCGGACCTGGTGATCGATCATTACATAGCCCTGGGCGGGATCGGCGGTGAAGCCCTGGCTTTATCGAAGACGTCGATTGCGTCACTACAAACATCCACGTTTCTGTCTTTGTTGTCCGAAGCCGGCATTCTCTATCTAGGGGGGGAGCACGCTCGGCGGCTTACTTCCGCATTGCGCAACACACCCGCCCTGGAACGGATCGTTGAGGCCTTTGTGACGCTTCAAGGTCTGGTGATTGTAGGCGCGGGAGGCGGCGCGGAAGTTCTGGGGGCCTGGATGGTGGACGCCGGTTCCCAAAGACAGATGCCCGGTTTAGGACTCTTGCGTAACGTGATCATCGCGTCCCATTTCAAAGGGACGGAGACCGTTCCCCATGTTCAACAGCTGCTCCGAGAATCGCCCGGCTTTCTGGCGCTGGGGGTGCCTGATGGCGCTGCGTTGGCCTTTGGGCCTCTGGGGCAGGTCGAAACCTGGGGCAGGGGACAGATAACCGCTATCGTCCACAGTGTGGGCGAAGAGATGACTCGTTGAACGTAGCGCCGGCGCCGAAAGCCGACGCCGGTTTCGCAACGGTGAAAACAGGAGGAATGATGGTGAAACGTGATCAGACGGTGGTGGTTCGCGTTGGCGGTGAAGCGGGTGAAGGAACGGTTACCTTGGGGGAATTGTTCACGCGTATTGCCGCGCGGGCCGGACTGGAAGTCTATACCTTCCGCACTTATCCTGCCGAAATCAAGGGCGGGCAAGTGCTTTTTCAGACACGGCTGGGCGTCAAGCGGGTACTTAGCGAGGGGGATGCCGCCGATGTACTGGTGGTCATGAACAAGCCTGGGTGGACCGAAAACCAGCGTGATCTGCAACCTCGTGGCGTTCTGGTATATGATCCCGGAGCGGTGAGTGATCCGGACACCCAGGGCCGCGCGCAGTTTGCCATACCGGCGGGCGTCATCGCCCAGGAACTCGATTTCGCGCGTGGCAAGAACGTGGTCATGGTGGGGGCCCTCACTTGGCTTTTTCGGTTGGGGCTGGATCTAGGCCGGGATATTGTCAATGCGCGCATGGCGCGACACGGGGATGTTTTGCAGCAGAACCTCAAGGCGCTGGAAGCCGGTTATGCGTATGCCGAGGCGCATTACCCGGCCCCATTCCCTTACGCGCTGCCTCTTCCCGAGCAATTTGAGGAACGACTATTGCTTTCCGGCGCTGAGGCTCTGGCCCTGGGGGCCTTGGATGGGGGCTGCCGGTTCTATAGCGGGTATCCGATCACGCCGGCAACGGGGGTTATGGAGGCGTTGGCGAAGTACCTGCCGGCGTTCGGCGGTACGATGGTACAAGCCGAGGATGAGATTGCGGCGATCAACATGGTCATCGGCGCTTCATTTGCCGGTCGCCGCTCCATGACTGCGACCTCCGGGCCGGGACTCTCGCTCATGATCGAGGCGCTTGGTATGGCCAGCATTGCAGAGATTCCCATTGTGGTCGTCAACGTGCAGCGGGCCGGGCCTTCTACCGGTCTGCCGACCAAGACATCGCAGGGAGACCTGTTCCTCACTCTTTACGGAGGTCATGGCGATGCGCCGCGCTTTGTCCTAGCGCCTGACTCGGTCAAGGACTGTTACTATCAGATGATCAATGCATTCAGTCTCGCGGAGTATTACCAGATGCCTGTGATTGTGTTGTCGGATCAAGCTATGGCATCCCGCGTGGAGACCATGCCCTACCCCGAGTCCAGCTGTGGGATCTGGAGCGAGTGTCTGGAGCGCCAGCTCCCCTCTGAGGCTGAATTGGCGAAGGATTACCGCCGGTATCGCGATACGAAGGATGGAATTTCTTCGATGGCGATTCCCGGGATGACGGGAGGCGCCTATCTCTCGGAGAGTCTGGAACACGATGTGTATGGATATCCAAGTCAGACTCCGGAAAACCACCAGCTCATGATGGAGAAGCGCTCCAAGAAGGTGGAAGCGGCCCGCCGCCGGTTGGCGAAGTGGGATTCGTCGGCCCGCCGTTGGGGGCACCGGGGGGCGAAGTTCGGTATCATCGGTTGGGGAAGCACGCGTGGTGCGGTGCGCGAAGCCATGGTGCAGTTGGGTGAGATGGGGATCGAAATCGAGGCGATCTATCCCCATACGTTGCTCCCCATGCCCGATCGCGCGGTCATGGAATTCATCTACGGCAAGAAGGCAATCCTGGTGCCTGAGCTGAACTTCTCCTCGCAATTCGCGCGGATGATCTCTCACCGCTATTACAAGCAGTTGGATGCCCAGGACATCCACGTGCATATGCTTGCCAAGGAGCAAGGGATTCCCTTCAAGATCAGCGAGATCTATGAAGCAGCGCTGGAAATGGTCCTGGAAGAAGGAGGTAAGTGATGAGCACGCGCAAAGCCAAGGACTATAAGAGCGAGGTCAAGCCCATCTGGTGCCCCGGGTGCGGCGACTATGCCGTACTGAACGCATTGATGCGCGCCTTTGCCGAGTTGGACATTCCCCAAGATACTATTGTCGTGGCTTCGGGGATCGGGTGCTCCAGCCGGTTCCCGGCCTTTTTGAATACGTTTGGTATCCATGGTGTGCATGGTCGCCCTCTTCCCCTGGCTACAGGCATCAAGATGGCCAATCCCGAATTGACCGTGGTCGCTGTCGGTGGAGACGGGGATGGATTCAGCATCGGCGGAGGACACATTCCTCACGCCGCGCGCCGCAATGTCGAGATTCCGTACATTGTCATGGATAACAGTATTTACGGGATGACCAAGGGGCAGGCCTCGCCGACATCGCCTGAGGGAATCAAGCGTAAGGCTTCTCCATACGGCACTGTGGAAGCGCCTCTCAATCCTATCATGATGGCGCTCGCCTATGAGGCAACGTTCGTGGCCCGCACTTTCTCCGGGAAACTCAAGGAAATGGTGGAGATTTTCATGGCCGCCATCCAACACCCCGGGTTTGCCTTTGTACAGGTACTCTCCCCATGCGTTTCTTTTCTGGATACTTACGCCCATTACCGGGAGATCACAGCGCCGATCCCTGAAGATCACGATCCTACCGATCTGTTGGCTGCGATGCGGTTGGCGCAGGCTACAGAGACACTCTATTTGGGCATCTTCCGGTGCATGGCGGATCGCCCAGGGTACAGTCGCCGCTTCCAGGAGATTCAGTCTGCGGTCCATCCCATGACAGTTCCCGAAGTCATGGATCGTTACCAGCGCTGAAGCGCAACGATGACCGAATTCAGGCTAGCGGCGTCTGATATCGATGGCACCCTGGTAAATGACCAGGGTGCTTTGTCGCCCCGCACGCTTGCAACCCTGCAAGCGCTACTGGATCGTGGAACCCCCGTGGTCTTGGTCACCGGATTGAATCCCTGGCCTGCACGTCGCTACGTCGAGACCATCGGTCATGGGGTCCGGGCAATTGCTCTCAATGGAACTTTCTTGCTGGAGGAAGGCCGGCGCCGGCCGGGGCGGTTCACGCCTGTCGAGGTGGTGCGCACTGCCGTATCCATCATGGTCGACCAGGGAATGGCGCCCTTGGTTTTCGGCGCGGATATGGTCACACGGTATCTTCCTGTGCCGCAAGGGCTGAACGCGGTTGAATCTCTGATTGCGGAACGGTCCTACCAGCCTTTCCAAGAGGTTGCTAAGGTGGAGGAGCTCTTCGAGACGCCGCCCGCCCAATGTGCAGCTTGCGGCGAGGACGAACAGGCGCGACACTTGTTTGCTGTGCTGCAGGCTGCCATCGGTGAGCGCGCCTATCTGGTGCGACAGCCTGGCTTCCGGCGGAGCTGGGTGGAGGTCAACCATCCCGGAGCGCGGAAGGATCTGGCGTTATTGGCGCTGGCCGAGAGGCTGGGAGTTTCCAGAGAGCACATCGTCTATTTCGGCGATAGCAACAACGATCTGCCGGTTTTCGACGTGATTCCGCACGCTGTGGCGGTTGCCAATGCGTGCACCGAAATCAAGGCGCGCGCCTGGCGTGTGGGCCCGGCGAATCATGAGGACGGCGTGGCTCGCGTGTTGGAGACGTTGTTCGAGTTATCGCCGTGACCCTGTCGCGTGTCGTCTCGGTGGAGCGCGGCCTCGTGATGGTCGTCACCGATCTCCATGGAGATTGGGACCTATATCAGCGCTATCGTGATGTTTTCCTGGCCTTGCGTGAACGTGGCCTGGTTGACACGTTGATCTTCACCGGAGACCTGATTCACAGTGAGGGACCTTCCGCAAGCGATAAATCGCTTGCTATTATGCTCGACCTGGTACGCCTCCGTGCATATCTGGAAGAGCGACTAATCGTCCTGTTAGGCAATCACGAGCTGCCGCACATCTATCACATCACGTTGGCGAAAGGGAATACACTCTTTACGCCCCGTTTCGAACACGCCCTTGGCGATCAGCGTGACGTGGTGCTGGCTTTTCTGGAGAGCCTCCCCTTCTACGTGCGAACGCGGGCGGGGGTCGCGATCTGTCATGCCGGGGCTTTCCCGGAAGCGGCGGAGCTTGAAACTGCCCGCTCGCTGCTGGATTTTTCGCATCGCGCACTTCTGGATAGTGTAGCCGAACGTCTGCCCCAGGCGGCCCGTCCTGCTTTGCGGGTGAAGCTCGGTGACCTTTTAGGGGCCTCCTACGATGTCCTTGTACGCCACGATCTGGCGGTCTCAGGTCCCGGCGACCCCCGGTACGATGATTTCCTCATTGGGCAGGTTGCCTCAATCACGCCGGAATTCACGCTGCTGTGGTCGGCGCTGTTTTCCAAGAACGAGCGCCAATATGCACCTGCGGTCTACACTGCCATGGTAGAGGCCCTTTTGCACCTTCTCTCCGGGGGATTTTCCCCGCAGCGGGTGCTGGTAACGGGGCACGTTCGCTGCCGCGACGGCTACCGCGTGTTGGCGCAGGACCGCCAGCTGCGCATCGCCAGCGGCGTGCACGCGCTGCCCTATCACGCGGCCCGGTATCTCCTCTTCGATGCTGCCCGGCCGGTCACCGGCGCCGGTGATCTGGTACGGGGACTGGGCAGCGTCTTTGCCGTGGCGCCGTCCCCTAAAAAGTAACCCGTTTCCCCACCGGCTGAAGGTTGACGGCCGGCAGC
>JAFGNR010000150.1 GCA_016926915.1 Anaerolineae bacterium | reverse complement strand
GGGGTAGAAATAGCGGGGAAATAATAATAGGTTTGAGCGAGTTATCAAATCTGTATAAAACTTAGACTCAAAGACGCGGGTGTTCACATACCCTGTAGAATCTTCCGGCATTCGGCCGTCATTGGGGTGGGGCAAACCGTCCTATCAACTGTGCTTGATCGAGGATGTGCCCTGCCAACGCTGCTTTCACGTCGGCGGGCAGGCTTCCCGCCGGTATATCGAGGAGGGTATCCAGCGCATAGAGTGTGAAGACGTAGCGGTGCTCGCCGCCGGGACACATGCCGTCGTAGCCCACAAGTTTGATCTCGGCGCCGCCGGGGAAGGCGCCGGCGCCGTAAGGTGCGAAGTCATTCTGGGCCTGGCGGCTGCCGTCCGCTAGTTCTGCATCGCCGGGCACAGCTCCGGGGAGCCCCGCGCCTTCCGGTGGGATGTTGTAGATCACCCAGTGGATGAATCCCGGCGGCGCCGAATCGGGATCGTCGACAATCAGGGCGAGGCTTTGCGCATCTTCCGGAATACCGTCCCAGGCCAGCGCCGGCGATGTGTTCTCGCCGAAACAGCTATGTACATCGGGAATAGTCTCCCCGTCGATAAAGGCCGGGCTGGAAACTGCCATCGGGACGGCCGGTTCTTCCACCGGTTCCGGCGTCTCCGCAGGCGGGGCCTCCGTTGGGGTAGGAAGGACGGCGGGCGTATCCTCTTCGGTTTCATCCGGCACCATCTCCTCGACGGCCTCGGTCTCTTCCGGGAGTTGGGCCTCCGGCGCTGCGGTGGGAGGTGCGGTCGCACCGCACCCACTTGCAATCAGGGTGAACAGGAGCAAAGCTGCCAATAGGGAAAGGGATATCTTCACGGGTCGCCTCCTTTGGAATAGCAATCAGTCTTCAGCGCTCAGCCGCCAGCCAGTTTTCCGCATACAGCAGGCAAGCCGTCTCCCAACAAGGTCCGTTGACGATGCAGGCGTGTCATGCTGGAACAAGATTGGCTTGTGACAAGGGTATCATGGTCTGGCGCGTGGGCAAGGTGGGGATTAGAGGTCCAGGGCGAAGTAGACGTCACCTTCCTGATAGTGGGTGATGCGAAATCCGAAACGCAGATAGAAGGCAATGACGTCCTGCCAGGTCTCGGTAGTTTCCAATACGATACGCCGGATACCCTGGTCCCAGGCGCAGGCACAGAGCCGGTGTAGGAGCTCCGTCCCGATACCATAACGGCGCATATCGGCAGCCACTGACATGCGCGCGATCTCGGCGGTCGTCTCACTTTTGGGGATCAGGGCGCCAGTTCCCACGACGCGCTCGCCGCACCAGGCGACGAGAAACGTGGCGCCTTTGTAAGCGGCGGCGATGTCGTCGAGATCGGGGTTTTTCGTGGTATCCAGCGCGCCCCAATGCTCCTGTAATCCTGCTAGGATCAGGGTCTTGACCGCGTCCTGGTCTGCGGGGTGAAAGCGCCTGATTTTGACACTTGGTTCTTCTACCATACGTCGGTATAGTATACTGGTATTTGGGGAATGCTCACTTGCTCATTTCCCCAGATCGGCGTATCCTTGGGATACCACAGAATGCTATGGAGGCAGACGATGGCGCTTGAAGAGAAGCCGATCCCAACCGATTTTGTGCCGGATGAACATGTGATCCAGGCGATTGAAGCCCATTTGAAGGAAGGCCGGCTCCGCTGTGCTGTGGCGTTTCGCATTGCCCGTGACCTGGGCGTCGAGCCGTCGATCGTCGGGCGGACTGCGGACGTGCTGCAGGTGCACTTGAGCCGCTGCCAGCTGGGCTTGTTCGGGTATCCGGAGGGCAAAGGCTGGACGGCGGCCGGTGTGATAGAAAAACCGGTTCCAGATGGGCTAGAGGCAGCGTTGCGCGCTTCGGTCGATGCCGCAGGCCACATTGCCTGTGTTCGGCTTTGGGCTGTGGCTGCGGAATTTGGCATCTCGCGGTTACAGGCCGGCTACGTCGCTGATACCCTTGGCTTGCACGTTGCACCCTGCCAGCTGGGTGCATTCTAGACTGTCCGGCATTGAGAGCAGATCGAACGCCGGCGATTGAGATCACGCATCGTTAACGGCTATTCAAAAGGAGGATCCGTATGTCTGTTAAGAAACACAAATCCGTACCATCCGATCTGGAGATCGCCCAGTCGGCGACCTTGCAGCCGATTTTGGACATTGCCCATCAGGTAGGTCTTGGCGAGGATGATCTGGAACTGTATGGTAAATACAAAGCCAAGGTCCATCTCGATGTGCGTGAGAAATTGAAGGATCGCCCCCAGGCGCGGTACATCGACGTCACCGCGATCACGCCCACCCCGCTGGGCGAGGGCAAAACCACCACCACAATCGGATTGACGCAGGCGTTAGGGCACATTGGTTACAACGCTATGGCGGCCATTCGCCAGCCCTCCATGGGGCCGACGTTCGGCATCAAAGGCGGGGCGGCAGGCGGGGGCTATAGCCAGATCGTGCCGATGGAAGACTTCAACCTGCATCTCACCGGCGACATCCACGCTGTCGGCGTGGCGCACAATCTCTGTGCAGCCGCCATCGATGCCCGAATCTATCACGAGAGCCGCTGGAGCGACGCCTTCTTCGAACGCAAAGGGTTGCGGAAATTGCACATCGATCCTTATTCCATCACCTGGAATCGTGTCGTCGATATGAACGACCGCGCGCTGCGCAATGTGATGGTCGGGATGGGTGCTCTGGGAGATGGCCCCCTGCGCCAGTCCGGTTTCGATATCACGGTTGCCAGCGAGTTGATGGCGATTCTGGCGCTGACGACAAGCCTCGAGGACATGCGCGAACGCATTGGCCGGATCGTCATCGGGACCGACGACAGCGTGCGCAATCCCAATCCCATCACTGCGGAAGACTTGGGCGTCGCGGGCGCCATGGCAGTATTAATGAAGGATGCCATCATGCCCAACTTGCTACAGACCCTCGAAGAGCAGCCCGCCTTTGTGCACGCGGGCCCCTTCGCCAATATCGCCCACGGCAACTCCTCTGTGATTGCGGACCAACTGGGCGTCCGGATGGCCGACTTCCTGGTGACCGAGTCGGGATTTGGCGCCGACATCGGCATGGAGAAGTTCTTCGATATCAAGTGTCGCGCCTCGGGTTTGATTCCCAGCGCCGTAGTCATGGTCGCGACGGTGCGGGCGCTCAAGATGCACGGGGGAGGGCCAAAGGTCATCCCGGGCCGGGCGCTCGACAAAGCCTATACTGAAGAGAACCTGGCGCTGCTGCAACAGGGAATCGCCAACCTCGAAACGCACATCAAGATCGCCCGCAAGTTTGGGATTCCGGTGGTGGTCGCGATCAATGCTTTCCCCACCGATACCGAAGCAGAATGGGCGCTGGTACGGGAGGCCTCGTTGCAGGCCGGCGCATTCGATGCGGTGGTTGCGCAACATTGGGCCAATGGCGGGGAGGGCGCTGCCGCGCTGGCGGAAGCGGTGGTTAGAGCTACTGAAGAGTCGTCGGACTTCCATTTCCTCTATGACGTCGCGCAGCCCATCAAGGAGAAGATCGAAGTTCTTGCCCGCGAGGTCTATGGGGCCGATGGCGTTGATTATAGCCCTGAGGCCGAGGCCAAGGTCAAACTCTACACGGACCTGGGGTACGATAAGATGCCCATCTGCATGGCGAAGACGCATCTCTCATTGAGCCACGAACCGGCATGGAAAGGCGTACCGAGGGGGTATACGTTCCCCATCCGCGATATTCGGGCCAGTGTGGGTGCCGGTTTCCTGTATCCGCTGGCCGGTGAGATGCGCACGATGCCGGGTCTGCCCAGCGAACCGGCGTTCATGGGGATCGACCTGGTGGATGGTGAAGTGGTGGGTTTGTCGTAACCCAGACTATGCTATGGGGAGAACCTGGCTTTCTATCCGGCGGCTGCTTGACGATGTGTGAAGGGAGAAACTCATGTCAGCATACTTGATCGACGGCAAAGCGATCGCGAATACGATCCAGGATGAGTTAGTAGTGGAAGTACAAGCCCTGAAGGAGACGCACGGGCTTGTCCCCGGGCTGGCGACCGTGTTGGTGGGCGACAATGTAGCGTCGCAGACCTACGTGCGCATGAAGCGCAAACGGTGCGCTGACGTTGGAATTTACTCCGTGGGTCACGAGCTATCGAAAGAAGCCACCCAGGAAGAGGTCGAGGCGCTGGTTCGGTCTTTGAATGCCGATCCTGCCATCCACGGCATTCTCGTTCAGCTGCCGCTGCCGCGCCATCTGGACGAAGAAGCTGTCCTGAGTACCGTCGCGCTTCAGAAAGATGTCGACGGTTTCCACCCGGTCAACATTGGCCGGCTGGCCATGAAGGGACGCGATCCTCTCTTCGCCCCGGCAACGCCTTCAGGGATCATCGAGCTACTCGACCGGGTGGGCGCGCCGATTGAGGGGAAGCAAGCCGTTGTTTTGGGGCGCAGTAACATTGTGGGGTTGCCTGTCTCTATGTTGCTGCTCAAGCGCAACGCGACGATCACCATCTGTCACTCGCGCACTCAGGACCTGCCCGCGGTGACGCGCCAGGCCGACATCTTGATTGCCGCGGTGGGGCGCACCGAGATGGTCAAGCGCGATTGGGTCAAACCGGGCGTCGTTGTCATTGACGTGGGCATCAACCGGGTGGATGATCCGGAGGCCAAACGGGGCTACCGTCTGGTGGGGGATGTCGCATTTGATGAGGTTGCAGAGGTTGCCAGCTGGATCACGCCGGTTCCGGGCGGCGTTGGTCCCATGACCATCGCGATGTTGCTCAAGAACACAGTCACGGCAGCCAAACGGGTTGCGGGGTTGCTCTAGACGGCGCCGGTCTGACCGGCGCCTGCCGATGAACCTGGGTAAGGGGGGCGTATGTTAGTCAGAGAGCGCATGACGCCGGTTGTCATCACTGTGACGCCGGATATGCCGGTTACGGAAGCTTTGAATCTGATGAACGAGAAGGCGATCCGGCGCTTCCCGGTGATCGATGGCGGGAAAATGGTCGGCATTGTCTCCAAGGAGGACCTGCTGCGCGCGTCGCCGTCGGCGGCCACGACCTTGAGTATCCACGAAATTGGCTATCTCCTTTCGAAACTCACAGTGTCGCGAGTGATGACGCACGAGGTCGTCACGGTCGACGTGAATGCCCCGCTTGAGGAAGCGGCGCGCATCATGCGGGATCATGATGTGAGTGGTCTGCCGGTGATGGATAAGGGCTATCTGGTCGGTATCGTCACCGAGTCCGATATTTTCGCGACCCTGCTGGAGATGATGGGCGCCCGCGAAAACGGTATTCGCTTGACGTTGGAGGTCGCCAACAAGCCCGGTGTACTTGGTGAGATCACGGGCCAAATCGCAGCCCTGGGGGGCGACATTGTATCGCTGGGGACTTTTTATGGCGAGGATCGCGCACACGGCGTCGTCACCATCAAGGTGTGCGGCGTGGTACAGGAGGTCTTGCTTGCCGCGCTGGCGGATGTCGCGGTCAGGGTGGTGGATGTGCGCGAGACAGACGCCGACGCCGGCGCGTGTACCTGTTGATCCTGGACTACAGTGTGGCGTTGTGAGGCGTGTTGACGATGCGCATCGGACTGTTATCCGATACCCATAACCAGGTGCAGAACGTCAAGCGAGCTGCAGAGACGTTCCGCAGCCATGGCGTGCACACAGTGCTCCATGCCGGGGATATCACCGGTCCCAACGTGGTGCGGGCACTGCAAGGTTTCGATGTCTGGCTGGCCTGGGGAAACATGGATCGCGACGCACACGTTGGCTCACTGGTGGTGGAGATCTTTGGATCAGGCCGAATCGACACGGTGCAGTTTTTGAATCTGCACGGGAAGTCTTTGGTTTTGCTCCATGGCGACGATGGCGATCGTTTGCGGGCGCTCATTCGCTCCGGCGCCTATGATTACGTTATCCACGGGCATACACATGCCTGGCGCGATGAACGGGTAGGGTGTACCCGCGTGATCAATCCCGGCGCCTTGGGAGGAAGTGGATGGCGCGCGCGCACGTACGCGATTCTGGATTTGGCCATGGATGATTTGACGCGGTTTGAACTCTAAGTATGGGGTGTTTGTGAGGCAAGGTCTTTACCCTATCATGGCGGTGAAGGAAGCCGCCGGCATAGCGGTCTGGAGGTAGCGCATGCATCTTGAGCAGAGCAAGCAAGTGTTGCGAAATGCTGATTTGTTCGCGGATCTCAACGAGATTCATCTGGATCTGGTCCTGATGGTCTGCGAGGAGGTCACCTACGCGGACGGGGCCGTGATTTTCCGGCAGGATAGTTCTGGGGATGCCCTCTATATCATTGCCAGCGGCGAGGTTCAAGTCGTGTTGGAACCTGAACAGGAGGCGGCTGCCCCGGTCGAGCTGGCCGTGCTGAAACCCTATGAAACCTTTGGGGAGACGATCCTGGTGGAAGAGGGGCATCGCACGGCGACTGCGCGCTGCCTGACGCAGACGACGCTTCTGCGGCTCCCGCGTGGGCGCGTCGTCCGGCTCACCAACGACTATCCCGAGATTGGATTTCGCATCATGCGGCGCATGGCTGCCGATCTCACGCGCAAACTCAGCCAGGCCAACGAGAGCCTGCGCCGCCAGCTAGGATAGACGGCGGCCTATCCGGTCGGAGACAGACCCGGGGGCGCGCATCACGCGGCCCCGGGATTTCATTGATTGATCTGAGGAAGTTGTGGCGTGATTCCGGTTGCTAGGAACATGACCGTGACCGGGATTGCGGGGAGACTGAACCGGTCGTAGGCAAT
>JAFGNR010000149.1 GCA_016926915.1 Anaerolineae bacterium | reverse complement strand
TACGTCATCAACAACGCAACCGTCTATACGGAATTCGCCGCCTGGACAGGACGCCGCACCAAGGTGGGCGAATATTTCCTCATCCACGGCCAATTCCTGGCGCCGTTGATCGTCTTTGCATGTTTCCAGAGCCGGGAGCTCATACAGAGACTATTACACTCCGAGGATCGGGGGTTATGGGCAGCATTGGCGATTGTCACCGGCGGCGTGATCATCCTTACCATCACGATGGCCGCGGTCGGCATTCCCATTGCCCTGATCGTTATCCCTTTGGGCATTCTCGCAGCGTTAATGGTCTTGGACACAGAACAGAAACCCGAGTCGCGGGTTTTGTGGTTCTTTGTGGGTACAGCATTGGCCTTAACCCTGGTCGTAGAAATCATCGTCCTGAAGGGCGACCTGGGACGCATGAACACGGTGTTTAAGTTCTACCTTCAAGTTTGGATGCTCCTGGCAGTGACCGGAGCTGTTGCCCTCGAATGGCTCTGCACGAAACTCTGGGGCACACTTCAGTCATCACCCTCAGAGGAAACCTTGCGCGGGGCTACGCGCCTGGCGGGGAAGTGGAGCTGGGCCGGAGATCTGTTGTTGGCGGGGTTGGCAGTGTTGCTCTTCACGGCGGCGCTGTATCCGTTGTTTGCCATACCGGGGAAAATCCGGGATCGCTGGAATCGCAATGCCCCTTATTCCCTGGATGGCATGGCTTGTCTGGAGTCCATGACCCATTACGAGGAAGGGAAGAGCTTCTCTCTCGCTACCGAAGTACAGGTAATGCGGTGGCTACAAGAAAACGTGGAAGGCTCGCCGCCCATCGTGGAGATGAACGCCGCCGTGGAATATATCACCTGGGGAAACCGTATGAGCATCTATACCGGTTTGCCTTCCGTGGTAGGGTGGCGCTGGCACCAGGTGCAACAACGGATGATCATGCCCGGCGGAACGGTAGAGAATCGGCAGGCTGACGTTCGCGAATTTTACAATACCCCGGACATTAATGCCGCCCGCGCCATTCTGGAACGCTATAACGTTCAATATGTGATTGTGACTCCGTACGAGCGCGCGCTTGCACAACCAGAGGGAATCGCAAAATTCACCGAGATGGCGACCAGAAATTGGCTCGCGCCTGTTTATACTACTGCGGAAGCAACCGTGTATCGTGTCAACCGTGATACGGCGCCGGTTGCTAGGGACCCGGAGTGACAGTAGGCACGGGCGTCCTGGTGGGCGTCGCCGTGGGGGTCGGCAAGGGGGTAGCCGTCGCATACCAGAACTCAACCTCGGCAAGTTCGGACTGCTCGAAATATTCTACTTTGACCATGACTTTCCGTGTTTTAGCAGCTGGAAATACCTTGCTAATCGTGCGTGCAGACCCTCTGCTCCACATATCCATGAACAACTCATCATCAATCCACAAGCGGCTGCCGTCATCCGACTTCAGAAACAGCGTTACATCCCCGTCGGGCAACGTCAGCTCACGATGCCACCTGACAGAAAATTGGTCGGCGGAAACGCCATCGATTGGCGCCCCGGTTCCCCAATTGAATTTGAGTTTTTCGTCACTGCGCAGCGCCGCCGGCATCCCCGACAAATAGACATTAGGGTAATAAACCCCATACCACGCCGTCCGGCTAGCCTCCGCGATCCAGAATTTCAAAGCCGACACACCCGCCGCATCAAAATACTCGAGGAGGAAATTGTGAGTTCCTGCCTCGAGTGTGATGGTTTCGCAGCGTAACCGGGGTTCATGTGGTTCCCATTCGTCGATCACCCTCCCTCTCCGGTCGATCCACAAGCGGATACCATCATCGGCAAAGATGCAATATTGGTAGACCTGATCTTTCGTGATCTCGAACATCTGCGTCCACCGGGAAGAGAATTGATCTTCCGGAAGGGTTCCCACTGCCAGGCTGCTCTCCGTCCAGGGTTGTTCGAACGTATGCCCGTGCACCTCCATCGTCATGACCGGAGGTCCCCGGAGCTCCGCATTGGGATAGAATTCTCCATACCAGCGGGCGTGATTGACCGCCGGTTCCCAATAGAAGTAGATGAACGCATCGCCCCAATATTCGCGGAACAGCACATCGATCGAGTATTCACCCGGATCCAGGAACAGCCGTGCAACCGAAGGCGCTTCGGCGCCCTGGCCAACATGCTTCAAGATCATATCCGTGTTCCCGGAGGCGACGCCATCTTGCATATTGGGTCGCAAAACCATCTGCGCCCAATCATCAGCAGCGAGCACGAAACGATAGTCGCGCCCTTGGGGACCGGGGATGACGACATTGCTCTTCGTCCACCTGACGGCAAAGAAGTTTGAGCCCACGCGGTTAGTCTCTCGGACCGGGCGATCTTTACCCCAGTCGAACGAGATAACGGGATTGTTGGAGACTAAAGCAGGGGGGCCAGTGGCATTCATGTTAGCGCTGTAATACGACACCTGCCAATCGGGAAAATTGGGGTCATTGGGCAGCGGGGTCATAGTAGGGCTGGGCAGCGGAGTCGGTAACGGTGATATCGGCGCCGCGGGAGACCCGGCCCGCGCAGTGGACGCAGGCGCCGTCGCGGCCGCGGCCGCCATCGCGGTTGCCATATCCACCACCGGATCCCCTGTGGATGGGGCCGTCGTCGCTGCTGCCGTCGCCACGGCGGATGTCGGCGCCAGTGGAACGTTTGTCGAGGACTGTGTTGGGGCCACAATGCGCAGGGTTCCTAGCAGCCGTGTGCCGCTCTCCTGGCCAATGACCTCAATGATCACCTCTGACTCGGTAGCCAATGTGGCATGGAGTTCAATCCTCTGAGCATACCGACCCTCTGGATCCAGGATGTCAGTGCCGTAGGTCAGCAAATCTACGCCATTGGACCGAAACTGGACAACGACCGGTTCTTCGAAAATAAACCCGGCGCCGCTGAGCTCTACAACATCGCCAGGGGCTGCCTGTTGGGGGGCAATCGTGAGAGCGCCCACAGCTTGTTCAGGATCTGCCGGGCCGCCCTTGACAGGACGCGCTCCACCGCCGGACATAGACCTGTCGACGGCAGGTGTTTGTGAAAGCGCCGCTTTCTCAGGATCGAAAAGAAGAGAGATATTTTGGAAAAATATGCGGCTCATTAACAACAGAGCCAGAACGAGGGCCACTCCCCACAGTATGAGTGCGATTTTGAGCCTCCGCTGCCCTTCGTTCATATCGTCCTCCCACTCGCGTGCCTTCGCGTCAAGTATACCCAAAAACTCACTTATCGTGAAACGCGCCGGACATACAACAGCTATATCACGATGAAAACTGCAGTGGGTTCGAAGACGCCATAGAGCCGGGAGTGGGAGGCAAAACCAGGATTGCGTAAAGGGTGAGATTCCCTTCTCGTCCATCCGCCCGGAATAGCGTCTCGACGACCATTCCGGCATCCTGTGCCAATCTCAACGTCTCCGGTTCATCTACCAAATGGACGTAACGAAACCCCTGTCCATCACGACGCCAATCCAACAAGTAATCGCCTTGCTCCACATCAGCTACTGTCAGGTCGACCCTTGTCCAGGGCTGAATCCTTCGTCGTAAGCGAGGAACGGCCAGGAATTGCCAGTTGGCCATCACGACGCGCCCCTCTGCGGAAAGCAGCGAGCATGCTTGCCGGAGAATACGCAGCCGGGTCTCATATCCTGGGATGTGGTGAAGGACTGCTCGGATGAAAATCCAGTCGAATTTCCCCGAAATCATCTCCGGCCAATCCTGCGAAACGAGATCTGCCACGATAAACTGTGTTTGAATGGTTTCGGGCATGGGACCCTGCCGGGCCAACCCGATCAGCCGTTGGGAGAAATCCACGCCAGTATAGCGACACCGCTCCGGCAACAATTGCGCGATACGTCCATGTGCACATCCCAAGTCCAGGATACGACTTCCCGGGAAGACCTGGGTGAGCACTTTTTCGAGTCCGGGTTCGGAACGCCCACGCGAGCCGGCAAAGGCGCCCGCAAAAGCATCGTAGAATTCCCGGTTCAGCCGGTTCAAACGCTTAGCAATCTCTTCATCCACGCGGTCTCATATCCTCACCCCGGTTAACAAGATGACGGGTCGTCATTCCGCAGCGAATGCAAAAAGAAGACCTATCCAGGGTATTGGAAAAGTAGTTGGTAGGTCGAGCCCCACCTCCACATTATATGTCACTGCCTCACGTCTGTCAAACCTTCGGCCATTTGGGAAGCATGTTGAGTTTGGAGCAAGTTTGTCCAGTCAAGTGAATTGCCGCGAAGAATTGCTTTCATGGGCAAGCCGGATATAATGGCGGTTATGGTGAAAGATGGTGTACCACAGCCCATTGATCTGTCAATGGAACCGGAACGCGAACGTATCATAGCACTGCTGCGTGCACTCCAGGCGCTGCCGGCTTCGGAACGTGATATTTCGCCTCTCCTGCGCCAATTCCCCAGTCCTACCGGAACGTATGCCAAATCCCAGCTCATCGGCGCCTATCGCCAACTGGTCGCAGAAGAGATATTTTCTCCAGACCCGGCACTTGAGCGACGGTTACGTGGACGCCCGGTCCGCACCGTCTCAGGCGTTGCCCCTGTCGCCGTCCTCACCAAACCATTCGCATGCCCAGGTAAGTGCATCTTCTGCCCAACCCAGGAGGAGGCCCCTAAAAGCTACCTGGATGGCGAACCAGGCGTCCTGCGGGCGCTACAATATGCCTACGATCCTTTCGCGCAGACATCCGGGCGGATTCAAGCGCTCGCGGCCATTGGCCACCCCGTGGACAAGATCGAGTTACTTATCCTGGGCGGCACCTGGTCGTACTATCCTGAGGCTTACCGGCAGACGTTCTTGCTTCGCTGTTTCGAGGCGCTCAATGAAAGCCCTTCCGCAACCCTCGATGAGGCGTTATTGCGGAATGAGACGGCTCCACACCGCAATGTAGGATTGGTTATCGAAACGCGCCCCGATTGTGTAACGCCCGCCGAGGTAAAACAGCTTCGAACATTCGGCGTCACCAAGGTTCAATTAGGCGCCCAGAGCTTTGACGACCAGCTTCTATATCTCAATGACAGGGGGCATACCGTCCAGCAGACTCGCGATGCCATGCGCCGCTTGCGGCTCGCCGGCTTCAAAATCGTGCTCCATTGGATGCCCAATCTGTACGGCGCGACGCCGGAATCCGATTTTGAGGATTTTGCGAAGCTGTGGGACGATCCGGCTTTGCGGCCTGATGAGCTCAAAATCTATCCGACCGCATTGTTGAAAGGGACACGTCTCTTCGAACTGTGGGAGCAAGGCAACTATACACCTTATAGTGAAGAGACCTTGATCGAGCTGTTGGTGAAGTGCAAATCCCTGATCCAGCCTTATTGCCGGGTCAATCGCCTGATGCGCGATATCCCGGCCAGTTATATTGTTGCCGGAACCCAGAAAAGCAATCTCCGGCAGCTGGTACAGCAACGGATGCAGCAAATAGGGAGTACCTGCCGTTGTATCCGTTGCCGTGAGATACGCGCACAAGAAATCCTTGAGGCTCTCGAAGAAATCTACATGGAACCTCTGCGGTATGAAACAGATGCAACGGAAGAGCATTTCTTGCAGTTCGTGACAAGTTCCGGTTATCTGGTAGGGTTTCTACGACTTTCTTTGCCCAAAGAAGCACGAGACGGGCTCCCCATTCCCGAAATTCGTACGGCTGCCATGATACGAGAAGTCCATGTCTACGGACCGGCTCAGAAACTCGGGCGCAGGGTAGGGGGGGTACAACATCGCGGTTTGGGAACGGAACTCCTCGAATATGCTGCAATCATTGCCAGAGATGCCGGTTTTCGCGAGCTTGCTGTGATCGCAGCAGTGGGAACGCGCCGGTACTACCATGCACGCGGATTCGACAGAGGTCATCTCTACCCAATCATGAAATTGTAAACCAAGGACTTTGTATTTATGCAGCTACACTACGACATGCTCCAAAAGGTCAGCCGCACGTTCGCACTTTCCATCGAGCAGTTGACGTCCCCCTTACGAGACGCAGCGACCCTGGCATACTTGCTATTTCGCGTCTCAGACTGTCTCGAAGATCATGACTCCCTGTCTGTTCCCCGCAAGATCGAACTCCTCGACGTTTGGGCCCGCATATTAGCCGGTGAACTTCAGGTGCAGGCGCTGACCAACCAAATCAAAGACCTAGACGACAACGATCCCGAAGTTTTCGTAGCCCAAAAAGCTGGGGAAATCCTCGCGCAGCTGGCCGAACTGCCACAAGAGGCACAGTCCTTGATCTTGACCCACGCGTATGCCACCACGGTAGGCATGGCGCGGTGGCAGGCGCATGGTCCGTTTGTCGAGAATGAAGCGGCATTGGACGATTACATGCATGAGGTTGCGGGACGGGTAGGCTACCTGTTGACGGAACTATTTGCCTGGTATTGGCCCAGCATTCGGGCGCGCAAGAGCACTTTGATGCCGTTGTCGCGTGAGAGCGGCCTGGCCCTGCAGACGGTCAATATCATCCGTGGAATGCGAAAGGACTACGAACGCGGGTGGGTTTTTGTGCCAGAGTCATTCCTCACGCGTGTAGGACTGACGCGGGATTCATTATTCGATGTTCAGAATCTCGACAAAGGACTCCTGATCATTGATATGCTGGCCGAGAAAGCTGCGCATCATCTGGAAAACGGATTTCTGTTTCTGCTGGCGCTCCCGAAACACCGTCACGCGATTCGGCTTGCTTGTATGTGGCCGTTTTTCTTCGCCGTGCGCACGTTGGCCATCAGCAGGGACAATCCCAATGTCTTACTCAACGAGGCCAAGATCAGTCGCGCCGACGTCAAAGACATCATCATCAAGACAAAACTGTTCGGTTGGTCCAATGTATGGCTCAAACACTACTACCAAACCCTAGGAGATGTAAAAACGCGCGCTTGAGACGAATTGCACTCCAGTAACCCCATAACAGTGACCGGGGACCTTGAAAAGGTCCCCGGTTGGTTGTACATGGTTTGCTCGTATTGTCACAGCCCTACTGCAAGTTGCATTTGGACTCGTCGGTATCCAGCTCGGTCAGCTCCCCTGTCACCGTGAAAATGGTGCGTTCGCAGATATTGGTGACGCGGTCTGCGGCGCGTTCCAGGTTGTGAGCGGCCCAGAGAAGGTAGTTCGCCTGTTCCAGGTTCTTGGGGTTGCTCAGGATGTAGGTTACCAATTCTCGATAAACCTGATCGTACAGGCAATCAACGTCATCATCCTCTTGTGGAATGCTGCGCGCCAGCTCGGTATCACGCTGTACAAAGGCCTCCATGGCGCGGTTAAGCATCGAGCGCGCTTTCTCCGCCATGGCAGGTACATCGATGAGGGGTTTCAACAGCGGTTGCTCGCCGATGAGAAGATTGATCTTGGCAATCCCTTTGGCATAGTCGCCAATGCGTTCCAACTCCCCGGCGATCTCAAGAACCGAGGCGATGGTACGCAAGTCGGAAGCCATAGGCTGCCGTCTGGCCACCAGGCTCAACACTTCTTCCTCAATGGCAAAGCGCTTCTTGTTGATCTGATGATCCTGAGCCATGATGCGCCGGGACCAAGCCATGTCACGACGTTTGAGGCTTTCCACAGCATCTATGAGAGCACTTTCCACCATGCTCGCCATCGCCAACATCTCATCCTGCAATAACTGCAATTCACGATCAAAAGTCTTTCTCGTTTCCATGTTGCTCCTATTCGCGCGTTCGTATCAACGCCAAAGACGCAATTTTGTGTTATAGAGTAACACTGTCACAAAATCTGTCGGGCACGCTTTGCAACACAAGACAGATAAAGCAACCTATCCGTGCCCCCATTATCACCGATAAGGCAAGGATCGTCAACACTGCCAGTACTTTAGCTGGCCCTCAGACCTGACAGGTCACCTCTACCCAAAGCGTCCCGTAATGTAATCTTCGGTCCGTTGGTCGCTGGGATTCGTGAAGATCTGGCGTGTCTCGCCGAACTCCACCAGTTGCCCGGTGCGGCTTTCATCGGTGTAGAAGAATGTTGTGTAGTCAGACACACGGGCGGCTTGTTGCATGTTGTGCGTGACAATGACAATGGTGTAGTTTTCTTTCAACACCCGAATCAGTTCTTCGATGCGTAGAGTTGCAATGGGATCGAGTGCAGAGGCCGGCTCGTCCATAAGGATGATATCGGGTTCGACGGCTAATGCACGGGCAATACACAGGCGCTGCTGCTGCCCGCCGGACAACGCCAACCCCGACTTGTTAAGATCATCCTTGACCTCATCCCAGAGTGCTGCGCCACGTAGAGAACGCTCCACGATTTCCATCAGCGTGTTGCGGTCCTTGATGCCGTTTACGCGCGGGCCGTACGAGACGTTGTCGAAAATCGACTTGGGGAAGGGGTTGGGCCGTTGAAAGACCATTCCCACGCGGCGGCGCAGGTCCACCACGTCCATCGCAAAGATATCCTGATCTTCCATGATGACTTTGCCATCGATGCGAGCGCCTGGAATCAGGTCATTCATGCGGTTGAATGTACGCAAGAAGGTGCTTTTTCCACACCCAGAGGGGCCAATAATCGCCGTGACCTGCTTGGCGGGGATTTGTACGGTAATGTTTTCCAGCGCTTTGAAGTTACCGTAATACATACTGTAGTTTCGTGTTTCGAGTTTGATTTCCTCGGCAGTCATGAGTGCCTCCAAAGGGTTAAATTTCACGCGGGGGTCTAGGCCCTGCCGCTCATGCTCCGCGACAAGCGCTTGGAGAAGTAGTTTATCGCCAGGTTGATCAAAATGACCGTGATGACGACAATGACGGCAGTTCCCATGGCGGGTTCAGGGGCGTTGGCGTCCATCATCAACGAGTAGAGGTGCAAGACCATCGTGCGCCCCTGATCCATAATCGATCCGGGAAGGTTGATGCTGCCGCCCAGGGTTACGTAGAAGACCGCTGTCTCGCTCACGATGCGCCCCACGCCCAGGATGACACCCGTGACGATGCCGGGGATCGCCGCCGGGAGCACCACCTGGAAGATTGTCTGCCATTTCGTGGCGCCGAGAGCGAGGCTGCCCTCGCGGAACGAGCGCGGCACCGTAAGCAACGATTCCTCCGTGGTGCGGATAAGCGTGGGCAGAATCAAACAGGCGCCTGCCAACGCCCCGGAAAGGAGCGACAGCCCCAAATGCATCCAGGTCACGAATAGCGCAAAACCGAACAGGCCGTAGATGATTGAGGGAACACCGGCCAGTGTTTCGACGGCAAAACGGATAACTTCCACCATACGACGCATTGCATTGCTCTGGCTCCCCATTTCACCGGCATACTCTACCAGGTAAATCGCAGCGCCCACGCCCATGGGCGTGGCGATCAGCAAGGTGAGCAGAACCAGATAGATCGTGGTGATAATGGTGGTAGAAATGCCGCCCTC
>JAFGNR010000444.1 GCA_016926915.1 Anaerolineae bacterium | reverse complement strand
CCCAAGGCCGTGCGTCACGTAGTCGGCTACATTCCCGATACCTTCGGCCTGTATGAGGAAATGACGGTATCGGAATACCTGGAGTTTTTCGCCGGCTGCTTCGACGTTCCTTCCTCCCTGCGCCGCCCCATGATCGCCGACTTGCTCGATCTCGTAGGGTTGACACATCGTGCTGACGACGATGTCCAGACCCTCTCTCGAGGCATGCGCCAACGACTGGGAATTGCCCGCGCCCTGGTGCACGATCCGCTGTTGATCGTCGCCGATGAGCCGGCCGCCGGCCTGGATCCCAGGGCGCGCGTAGAACTTCGCGAAATCCTCAAAGCGCTCCAGGAAATGGGCAAGACGATCTTCCTCTCATCGCATGTATTGCGCGAGCTCGATGAGATTGCCACCCACGTAGGTATCCTGGAAGATGGGCAGCTCATCGCTACGGGCGCCGTCGACGCCATCCGGACCCGGCTCCGACCTCACCGCCGGGTGCGGATCGCCTTTGCCGGAAAACACGAGGATGCGCACGCCTGGTTGGCGCGCCACCCGGACGTGATCGACATCGCGCCCCTGGCGCTATCTCGGAATGGGGGACAGGAAAACCGGTCAGAACAAAGCTTCGACCTTTGCGTCACACTGCGCGGGCAAACCGAGATTGTCGTCGCACTCCTGGCCGCCCTTGTCGCTGCGGGTTTCCCGGTGCGCGGGTATATCGAGGAACAGGACTCCCTCGAAAGCCTGTTCCTCAACCTGACGCGAGGCGTGGTCTCGTAGTCAGAGGCGCGCGATCATGGCCACCGACGTCGCGGTCTACGTTCACGTCCCCTTCTGTATCAAACGCTGCACCTACTGCGATTTCACGACCTTCACCGGCATGCTCAATCTTCGGGCCGCCTACATCGAGGCGGTCCTGGACGAAATCGCAATCTGGGCGCAACGCTTCCCCACTCTGCATGCCAACACCTTATACTTCGGCGGCGGGACCCCCTCATTGCTCCCCCCATCCGGCATAGCGGCAATCATCGCCGCAGTGCAGAGGGAGTTCGGACTGCCAGGGGATGCCGAAATCACGCTGGAGGCCAATCCAGGCGCCATCGACCTCACCCTACTGTCAGATTTCCATACCAGCGGCGTCAACCGGCTGAGCCTGGGAGCACAGTCGGCCAGCGAGCACGAACTCGAGATGCTGGGACGCATCCATCACTGGAACGACGTTGTGGAAGGCGTGCGCGCAGCGCGGACTGCCGGATTTGACAACGTCAGTCTGGATCTGATTTTCGGACTACCGGGGCAAACGCTGAACTGGTGGTGGGAGACACTGAGGCGCACTCTCGATTTGACCCCGGAGCACCTCTCCCTTTATGCCTTGACGCTGGAACCGGGCGCCCCCCTGGCCGAGAACGTAGCGCTCGGCAAGCTTCCCGAACCTGACCCCGACCTGGCAGCCGAAATGTATGAAACGGCATCGGAATTGCTTAAAAGCGCCGGTTTCTGGCAATATGAAATCTCCAACGGGGCGCAGGGAACGACCCCGCCGCCCGAGATCTGGGCGCTTCCGCCTGGAGGGCAGACTGAACAAATCGGCCCGTGGGTCTCCCAGCATAACCTCTCCTACTGGCGCAACACCGGTTGGCTCGGCCTGGGCGTCGGGGCGCATTCCTTCCTTTTCGAAGAGCGCTGGAGCAATCTGCCTCACCCGGTCAGCTACATCTCAGCTATTCATTCCCACCGGCCCTACCGCATCTCCGAGGAACTCATCACCCGCGAGATCGACATGGCCGAGACCATGATGATGGGGTTACGCCTGGCCGAGGGCGTGACAGAGGAACGCTTCGACCGGCGCTTTGGTGTACCAATAAGAGAGAGCTACGGGCAAACGATCCAAAAGTTTGAAGGCTTGGAGCTTCTCGAACACCAGAGCGGAACTGTGCGGCTGACCCCGAAAGGGCGACTATTGGGAAACCAGGTCTTTGCCGGTTTCCTGCTGTAGACCCTGCAACGACAACTCCCAGGAAACACTTTCATGAATACGCCGGACAAGGGCTTGGGTGTCAAGGGTTTTGAGTAAATAGGCTGAGGCGCCCATTTCCAGAACGGACTCCTCTTCCCGGCTGTCCAGGTAGGACGTCAACACAATGACAGCACAAAGAGGCAGCGCTTCTCGCAAAGCTCTCAGGGTTACCATTCCTTGCGGGGCTTTCACTTCCATCAAAATGACATCAGGACCACACGCCTGCGCATCTCTGACGGCATCCGCATATTCGCGCGTGCTCTTGACGACCTGCAAATCCGTCATACCGTGCAAACGTGCTTCAAGCGCCAACCGCACCCTGTCGTGCTCTTCCACAATCAACACACGTATCATGCCACCAGTATACGGAAGCCTCACAAAGTGAGATAGTAACAGGTATCACAGTCTAGGAAGATAAACGATAGGACAACGCATTTGACTTTGCCACAACAGCTGCGTATACTGCTCGCGATTCACCAGACAAACGCTGACAGCGCGGGCGATTCGAATCTCGAAAATCAAGGAGGGCATCATGGCTGAACCAAAAGGTCACGTATCCGGTGCACGTGCAGAGCACGAGGTGCTGCTTTACGCACTCTCGACCTGCATCTGGTGTAGAAAAACGCGCCAGTTTCTTGAGGACCAAGGCGTTACCTTTGACTTCGTATACGTCGATCTGTTGGATGGCGACGAAAAAACGGTTACGATCGAGAAAGTTCGGGAATGGAATCCCGCCAAGTCATTTCCAACCCTGGTCGTCGATGACCAAGAATGCATCGTGGGTTACAAGCCGGACAAAATCAAGGAGTGCCTGAATCTATGAGCGATACAGAACCGATTTCGGAAGCGCGTATCGACCGTCTGTACCAACGCCTCGACCGGGAGGCGCGCGCCACCGGCTACAACCTGAATCCCGATGTGGAGTTCACGCGTGGGCTTGTCGAAGGACTCCTGGTCAACGAGGATCGCTATGGCTATTGGGCCTGCCCCTGCCGGCTGGCCGCAGGCGTCCGCGAGCAGGACCTTGATATCATCTGCCCCTGCGACTATCGCGATCCTGACCTCGACGAGTACGGAGCCTGTTACTGCGCGCTGTATGTGTCGGATGCCGTACTACAAGGCGCACAAGAACTGGGCTCGATTCCAGAACGCCGGCCGCCTGAAGGACCGCAAGAGAGCGAAGAAGAACACGACGAAGAATTCGTGGGATTCACGCGCTCGGGGATTCCGGTATGGCGTTGCAAAGTGTGCGGCTACCTCTGCGCGCGCCCCCAGCCGCCGCTCAAATGCCCCATCTGCAAAGCCGATAAGGATCGTTTCGAACGCTTTATGTGATCACCTGTATGCCTCCGGCGCCTTCACACAGGCAGATCCGGGCGTTATCCAAATTGGCCCTGAAGGCGCCGGAGGCTCTACCCAACGCAGGGAAACAGCGATATGAGAAAACTCCGCATTGGACTGGTGCAGATGCGCTGCGAGAAAGGCGCCATCGAACAGAATCTTGCCATGATCGCTTCCTGGCTCGAGAACGCTGCCGGCCACGACCTGGACATCCTCGGCTTCCCGGAGATGAGCCTCACCGGCTACATCAACCCCACACGCCAACCGAAGGCGATCCTTACCCTTGATGGGCCGGAAATGCAACGCCTGCAAGCGCTGACAAAAGGCTTCGCCGCCACATTGCTGGTGGGATTGGTGGAACACAATCCGGCAGGCAAACCTTTCATCACACAAGTTGCGGTGCGGGATGGACAACCAGTGGGATATTATCGCAAAATGACCATCGAGGATGAAGAGGCGGACTGGTTCTCGCCCGGCAAGACGGTACCCGTTTTCCGGCGCCGTGACCTGACGTATGGTATCGCAATCTGTGCAGACATTGGCAATCGCGAGGTATTCAGGGCGTGCGCTCAACAGGGCGCCCAGATCGTCTTTGAATTGGCGGCGCCTGGCCTTTATGGTGATCAGAACACCAGAGACTGGGCATCCGGCTACGCCTGGTGGGAAGGCGAGTGCCTGAACCATCTGCCGGTATATGCCCAAGCGTTTGGCTATTGGATCGGCGTGGCGACACAGGCTGGACGCACCTGTGACGAGGATTTCCCGGGCGGGGGATTTCTTTTCGATCCACAAGGAAGGCGTCGCAGCGCCACTCCAGATGGCCGAGAGCACGCGCTCTACATCGAAATCGATCTCGATGCGGGGACCACACGCGACCTGGAGTCAACACTTTGATTACAATCGGTATCACATCTGCGGGGAGTGGCATCGCCCAATCCGTCTTGAGGGCGCTCAGCTACGGAGGCATGAAAGTGCGCATCGTAGCCATGGACACGCGCGCCCTGAGCGTCGGGCTGTATTGGGCGCACGCAGCCTACCTGATCCCACCGGTCGCGCACAGCGAGACATACCTGGAATGCCTCCTCGATATTTGCAAACGCGAACAGATCAACGCGCTGATACCCGGCCTAGACCTGGAGCTAGCAACACTGGCCTGGCATCGTGATCGATTCGACGCGGTTCGGTCTCACGTCATCGTGAGCAGCCCTGAAGTCATCGACCTATGCCGTGACAAGTACGCTTTCAGCACATTTTGCCAGAAGCTGAATTTGCCCTTTGTGCGCACCTACTTACTGGATGAAACCCAGAGAAATGCTGATCACCTCGAATATCCGGTGATTGTCAAACCTCGTGATGGTTCAGGGTCCCAAGGCGTCTGCATTGCCTGCTCCGCAGCGGAATTACGGGGCATATCGGCAGCTGCCGACATGATTGTGCAGCCGTACCTCCCCGTTGCAGACGAAACGCGTGAAGATCTGAGCAGTAAACCCCCTGCTCGGCGCCTCGAACAACGCAATGAGTATTCCCTGCAATTCTACGTAGGGCAGTCTGGCCAAATCCTCGGATGTTTTGCCAGCATCAACCGGTTGAAAAACGGCGTCCCCATAGAAATCACGCCCATACCCGATACGCCGGCCCTATCGGAAGCACTACCGATTGTCGAGGCGCTAATCCACCATGGCCTGCGGGGTCCCATCAACCTCCAGGGGAGACACACCACGGAGGGCGTGCGTTTCTTCGAAACCAATCCCCGCTTCACGGGCATCACCGGATTGCGGGCGGGGTTCGGTTACCGGGAAGTAGAAGCCGCGCTATGGGACTGGCTCGAAAACGACGAGACTCAGGCCGGACTCCGCCTTTCATATATGCCCGGTTTCGTGGGCCTGCGCTACGTCAGCGACGCCGTCGTTCCGCAGGCAACCATCCTGGCGGTGGGCAAACCTCGCGAAGAGGACAACATCCCGGCTCTGGCATCCCCCATTGCTGTCCTGGTGACCGGCGCCTCCGGTTTTATTGGCGCCAATCTCGTGGCGCAGTTCCTGGAGACGCCCGGCATCCGGGAGATTCGCTGCGCAGTTAGAAATTCGGAGGCATCCGGCGCGCTGGCGAGGCATTTTCGCCACGATTCGCGGCTGCGTTTCGTCATAGGCGAACTCCCCGGCGCCCCTTGGGACGTATCGGGCATCGATGTCGTGGTCCACGCAGCCGCCCTGCGACAAGACAATGATCTCGCGACGTTGTTTTCCACCAACATCGAGGGAACGCGGCGTCTTCTACAAGCTATGCGTGAGGCGGGCGTGCGGCGCATGGTGTATCTTTCTTCCCAATCCATCTATGGTACATCTCGCCCTCCCCTATGGGTCGAAACGGCGCCTCCGATACCAGAAACCGCCTACGCAACCAGCAAATGGCTGGGAGAACACCTGTGCCTCAACCCCGGCATGGGGGTTAGCCAGACGCTCATTCTACGACTCGCCCGTGTTTACGGTCTAGGATACGGCACGCGTTGGCAGGAGTTGCCCCACCGGTTTTCGGAATTGACTGCAAGTGGGTTACCCCTACCGGTTTTCAATGGTGGTCACGATGAATTGGATATGTTGCACATTCATGATCTTGTCCAAGCCGTGACGAAGGCCGCGACATCGCCGATGGCTCCCGAACAAAATCTGGTGATGAATATCGGAGGCGGCGCCCCCATCTCGGTACACGATCTCGCGAAAGCTTGCCAACATACTGCGAACGGGCTAGGATTGCCAGCCCCTGAGATCGCTTGGGTGGGCGGGGCCCACCCGGTAGTGAAGCGCTTCGGCATGGACATACAACGCGCCAGCATGTATCTGGGATGGGCGCCGGAGATAGACATATATCAAGGGATACGTGATCTGATATCGGCGGCCCTAACTCGCCTGCAGGCACAGCATGCGCCGTCAACGGCGCCCTGATCCCTGTTTGACAGCTCCCCCGAATAAACGGAGCGCGAGTGACGTTGACAGAATAGGCAGCGCCTCGGCAATCGTGGCGTTTGTGGTGATCCCGGTTATAATCTCACCAGAACAGGCCGCCAGGGTAAGGAGATGCTGCCTCTAGTGAAACTTTCCAAAAGCACATGCGTATAAGGTAGTGGAAAAGTAGTGACGGAGCAGCGGAAAGTCAGCCAACCCAAAGGATTAGTGAAGCATGGACCAAGGCAATATCCTGATCGTTGACGATACACCTGCAAATCTGCGCTTGCTATCGAGCATGTTGAGCGAGCAAGGGTATAAGGTGCGTTCTGTGCTCAACGGGCAGATGGCCCTCACCGCCGCACAAGCAGCGCCCCCCGACCTGGTCCTGTTGGATATTCGCATGCCCGATATGGATGGGTACGCAGTCTGTGAAGCTCTCAAGCAAGATGAACGCACAGCCGATATTCCCATCATCTTCATCAGCGCCCTGGATGCTACTCAGGACAAAGTGAAAGCGTTCACAGTGGGAGGGGTGGACTACATCACCAAGCCCTTCCAATTCGATGAAGTATTGGCGCGCGTGAGAACGCACCTGGCGCTGCGCGCCCTGCAAAAGGAACTGGAACACCAAATCGACAATCGCGACAAGGCCATCGCCGAACTGGATGCCTACGCGCACACCGTTGCACACGACCTGAAAAACCCGTTGACGGTGCTCCTGGGCTACAGCACCATGCTCGAGAAGAATTGGGACAAGATCCCCCAGGAGAAAATCGCCCGGAACCTGAGCGTCATCGCGCAGAGCAGCCGCCGGATGACCAATATCGTCAACGAACTGCTCCTGCTTGCCAGCGTGCGCCAGCTGGATGAAGTCCCCTACGATTCCTTGAATATGGAGACCATCGTAGCCGAGGTTCTGGTGCGCATGGATGACATGATCAAAGAATCGCGGGCCGAGATCATCGTCCCCCACCACTGGCCCACAGCCGCCGGACACGGACCGTGGGTTGAGGAGATCTGGGTCAACTATATCAGTAATGCGATCAAATACGGTGGACAGCCGCCTAAAATCAAATTGGGGGCTTCGCTCTACGACGATGGACGCCCCTGCTTTTGGGTGCTCGACAACGGCCCTGGAATCTCGGAGGAAGATCAAACCAAACTGTTTACACCTTTCGAGCGTTTGAGTCAAGCAAGGGCCAAGGGGCACGGTCTGGGGCTTTCCATCGTGCGGCGCATCGTCGAAAAACTCGGCGGCGAGGTGGTCCTCCAGAGCAAGGAAAATGAGGGCAGCATGTTCGGTTTCGTGCTTCCCCCGGCCCACCCGGCATAAGCGAAGTAAGGGGTTCTATCGGAGCTATCCATGAATTGGCAGGAAATCTTCTATTTCTTTCCCGTGTTATTGTTTTTCGTATTGCCGCTGCTCGTCGGCATTGTAGTGGCGATGGGAATTGCCTATTACGCGTGGCGCCGTCGCGCCGTTCCCGGCGCACGGTTCTTTGCTCTCTACATGGTGATCGCCGCCATT
>JAFGNR010000148.1 GCA_016926915.1 Anaerolineae bacterium | reverse complement strand
CGATGATGAGCAGGGGCACGCCGGACATATCCGGTGTGGCGATGAGAGTGCGCTGAGCCACGTAGTCATAAGATGGCAGCGGATTGGCGAACACCAGCAGCAGCGCGACCAGCGAGGCGCTGGCAATCACGACCAGCGACCACCACCGGTACGGATGTGCATCGCGCCATCGCAAGCCCGTGGTCCACAACATGGCCCCATACCAGGCTGCCGGCGCGATCACGGCGGGCGCCCAACTGACCCACCACCAAAAATCCATGCCAAAACCGAAGCTCTCGATGCCGCGCCCCAGAATCGCCGTATGGCTGGCGAAGAAGAGCGCGCCCAAGAGCATGCCGGCGCCCGTCAACCAGGTTCCGGTGCTGCGACGGTCGCCCGTGAGCACCACCATCAACCCTAGCCACAGCAACGAGATCGCATTGAAGAAGGAAATCGTCAATCCGGCCCAATCCAGCAGCATGAGCACCTCTACCAGCGCACCGGATTCCACGTATCGCCGGGGCCTGGGGATGTTGCGCACCCGTTTTCATCCCAGACGATCAGCTGCCGCCGGTGATAGATGATGGCGGCGCGGGTACGCGCAACCTTTTCGGCGGTAGGGGTATCGTTCAGATTCCACGCTGCATAAATCTGGCCATTGGTCCGGCTGACGGCTCGTTTATCGCAAAACCCCAAGCGCCCGGCGATTTGAGCATTGGTCAATCCCTGCGCCAACAGCGCTGCAACGGCATGCTCGTTAGGCTCCAAAAGCGCCAGGGGATCGTAGGCATCGCGACGCCGTACTTCCTGCACCCGAACCTCGATCTCCGGATCGATAAAACTGCGCCCGGCTACGGCGTCGCGCAGCAGCGGTATGATGGTCTCCGGAAGCAAATAGTTGCTTTTGCGTACATAGGCATAATGGCTCAGGATGCCCGCCTGGAGGAAATCGCGGTAATAGGCGTCATCATCCTGGATGGAGTAGAAGACTACCGGGAGACGCGGGATTTCCCGCCGCAGCGCCGCCGCGGCCTGGATGCCGTTGAGATCGCCCGCCAACGCCACATCCATCAACACAACGTCGGGAACGGTATCGAGACAGTGGGCCAGCGCCTCCTCGCCGCTGGATACGCCCCCCACAACGCGCACTGCTCCTGAAGCCTCCAGCCCCACCTGCAACGCCCGGCGCAGCGCCGCGTTATCCTCCACCATCAACAAATCGAGCATAGCCAACCTCCATGACCCGGTGTGCCTCGAACGTACGCGAAGCTGCCAACTTTGTCAAGCACTTGAGTGCGAAAAATGGTGGATGCAGGGTGTGGACGGCGACAGGCTGAAGTAGTAGGATGGTGAGGCAGACAAGTAAGGCGCCATGAAGAGATGGCAAAACGGCCAAACGACTATGCGACTGCCCGGCAAAGGAGTACCGATGAAAGTAAAACTGATTCTACCTGCACTGACCGAAGCGAAAAGCCCCTACTGGCGCCCGATCAAATACGCCCTGTTCCCACCGTTGGGCCTGGCCACGTTGGCCGGGTATCTGGATGAGAACGACGACGTGGATATCCAAGATGAACACGTCGAGACATTGAACCTGGACGATACGCCCGATCTGGTGGGCATTCAAGTCTACATCACATCCGCGCGGCGCGCCTACGAAATCGCCGACCACTACCGCGCAAAGGGCGCCCATGTGGTTCTCGGCGGCTTGCACGTGACCTCGCTGCCTGAGGAAGCTGCGGCGCACGCGGATACCGTCGTTCTCGGCCCAGGCGAGGACACCTGGCCCCGATTTTTGGCCGATTTCCGCGCCGGGCAGCCCGGCAAGGTCTACGCATCCACAAAGCGCACGCTCCACGGCATGCCGCGCCCACGCCGCGACCTGATCAAGCGCCGCCTCTACCTGGCGCCCAACTCCATCGTCGTCTCCCGAGGCTGCCCGCACCATTGCGATTTCTGCTACAAGGACGCTTTCTTCAAGGGCGGCGCTTCCTTCTACACCCAAACGGTCGACGCGGCGTTGGCGGAGATCGCTCGCCTGCCGGGACGCCACCTCTACTTCCTGGACGATCACCTCTTCGGAAACCGGCGCTTTGCCGAGGCGCTCTTCGACGGCATGCGCGGTATGGGCCGCCTGTGGCAGGCTGCCGGCACGGTGCAATCGATCCTGCAACCGGGAGTGATGGAGAAAGCCGCCGCCTGCGGCTTGCGCAGCCTCTTCGTGGGGTTCGAGACCCTGAATCCGCAAAACCTGTCGGAACAGCACAAAGTGCAGAATCTCAATCGCGACTACAGCGCTGCGATCCGGCGGCTCCATGATCTAGGCATCATGGTCAACGCCAGCTTCGTCTTCGGCATGGACGGGGATGACGACAGCGTGTTCGACCGCACGGTGGCCTGGGCCATCGCGCAGGGTATCGAGACGGCGACCTTCCATATCCTGACGCCCTATCCCGGCACCCCGCTTTTTAGCCGGATAGAAGCGCAGGGCCGCCTGCTCACCCGCGACTGGGAGCGCTACGACACGCGACACGCTGTGTTCGAACCCGCCGGCATGTCCGTACCGGCGCTCGAATCCGGTTACTGGCGCGCCTACCGCGACTTCTACCGCTGGGGAGCGATCTTCACAGGCGCCTGGACCAAAGATCGTCTTGCGGGCCGCCTCCGGCATCTGGCTTACGCCGGCGGCTGGAAGAAATTCGAACCCCTGTGGCACTGGATCATCAAAGCCGGAGGACTCACAGCCTGTCTTCCGGTGCTCGAACGGGTGCTTCAAGGGCTTCAAGGACAGAGATCGGGCCTGCTTCTCGAGGAAAACCCCGCGAGTACAACGCAAAAGCCGAGATTCGAGCCGGAAATCGCCCGGGGCACGCATTGACATGGCGCCTGTAGTGCACGCGCGAGATCACACCACGACCTTGATAGATCAGCTAAGGCAAGTACGAATGCCAGCCAATGCTGCGGCCCCTTTTCGCTGAGCGGGGTCTAGATCCCAACGCGATGAGTGAATACACACCATCAACACCACAAACGAGGGAGCCAATAACAAAGAAGGCGCCATTAACGGTATCAAATCCCAAGGAGGAGCTGGAACTCCCAAACGTTCCAGTATCGCGGCAATACTGAAGGCTACCGCAAAGAGTGTGGACAGCACTGCAGATCAGAAGCCTAGCCGGCAGACTATTTTTGACACGGCGCCAGGAGACGCATTCCTATCACTTATGCGATTTGACATCATTCCCCCCCTCAGTTCAAGCTTTGCGCGGACCATCCTAACTGCCACCCCAACGGCGAGCCCCCGGCTATTGCTCCCGTGCTCCCTCGCCCCAAACTGAGACAGAAGAAGGTGGGGCGCTTTTCGATTGGCAAAAACAAGCCAGGCTATCATTAGCCAGCACCGACGGCCAAACAACTTATTTCGCTTTACTTTCGCCTCCATATTTTACTATCTCATTGTCTTCTTGGAACTGAGCTAGTTTGAGGTATGGCTGCTGGGTAAGCATCTTATTTCCACAACGGCCGTTTCCCCATTGCAGCGAGAGAAACGGCCGTCATTAAACCCATAGATGGGTCGCAGATCAATAGAAGTAGCCCATTGAACTACCGGTTTCCGTCATCCAACGGCATGATTGTACTCAAACCGTACCTAGTGACTTATTGGTCTGCTGTTGTTGGGACTAGCTAACTCATTTAGGAAATGTAGCATAGTGGGTGTGATCGCTATTCATAGTCCAACTATTGACCTCTGTACCATCTGCTCTTCTGAGTATATAGCGATATGACAAAGTAAAGAGACATCCGGCTCCACCTGCAGGTATGCGGTAGCTGACTTCGTGCGATGTCTCCGCCGAGATTGTTGAGGAAGTGTCTCTTGTAACACCTAATGAATAGCTCACTGTTGTCGAGGTCGATACAGTGGTCTTGGCCGCTCCTACATTACCTTCCGCCGAGACGCCAACTGTCACAGACAAACCAGTCGTAAGGGAGATTGACGTGCTGTCTGTTTCTGAGATGCCGTAGTTGTATCTAAAGGTGAAGTTACCTGGTTCACTGTCTGAATTAGTATGAAATGAGGCACGCCTATAGAGCGCGTACTTCTCTAGTTTATAGAAAGGTGTTTCCTCAATCTGGGCCTTGAGTCTGCCTCTATAACGGTCATCATTCACCTGAACGCAGGAAAGATATGAAACGCTATACGGTATTGGGTATCCTTTAGAGTCTCGCACCATAAAGGTCTCGTCCGGCACGTTCAGACTGCTGAGAGTAGGCAGCAACGGGAGAGAACCGTTCATCTCTAAAGGAAATTCTACTGCCAGCGCATTAACCACTGGTGTAGTCAGCGGTTTATTATGAGAAGCATAGGCGCAAAAAGAACCTGAAGTCAAATAGGTCATTGGGCTGCCTGCGGGAGGACTTAACGGACCGATTTGCCAGACACTGACATCGTGATCCGCCCCGGAACCCGCATCATTCCAAATCAGATCGCTCACGTTAGCCCCGGTGACCAGATCGCTACGCACACAAGCCACTGGCCATTTTTTTGAATAAACTTCTAACATACGCTCTGCGGTTGAGTGTCCTGGCTGAACGAACATACCCAAAGCACTATACCCACGAGGCGCAACCGGAATCCAGATAGAGCCATCATCATCCGCCCCGGAACCCGCATCATCCCAAACCAACTCCCAACCTACGGGCTCCTTCAATGCATCGGGCTGAATAGCCTTCACTGCAATCATCGGCGATTCCGGTGCATCGTACCCCTTATTGGCGTAGTGCCCCAAGGCCCTGAACCCTCCGCTTACTTTGGGCCACCAGAAACTAACATCCATCTCAGCTCCCGATCCTGAATCGCTCCACGAATGACCGAAGTCAGTCACAAAAGCGATCTCCAAAGCATTATTACCGTTCCTGTCCTTTACTAGCATGACTTTGTCCTCCATGGAAATAGTTGAAGATTCAGGCTACCTAGAATTTTTGTGAATTTACCATTAGCTGTTTGGTTGTCTTATCCAGAAAGCTTCGGTATATTACGTGACCGCCTGGGGTGTGCGGAGGGTTGCGGCACGCCTGCAAACGAAATTCCAAGGCGCAGTCTCAGTATACGGTGAATTT
>JAFGNR010000443.1 GCA_016926915.1 Anaerolineae bacterium | reverse complement strand
GCGCCTCCGGTGGAGGCGGCGCCCATTGCCGGCGAACGCGCTGCCCCGGCCGTGCAATTGGCGGTGGGCAACTACAACCTGTTGATCAACGTGGGCGACGTCCGTGATGGTGTGGTGAACATCGCCGTCCCCGACCAGGCGCCGCGCCCGAAGTTGCGGCCCCTGCCGGTGTTGCTGCGCCCGCGCCCATTTTCCGGGTTACTCGATCGCCAGGTCGAGGTGGCGCAGGCAACGGCATCGCTGCTTTCCAGGGCGTCTACCGAGTTTTGTGGGGAACCCGGCATCGGCAAGACGACCTTACTGGTCTATCTGGCCCACCATCCCACAGCTGACGTTTTTCGAGATGGCGTGGTCATGCTTGCAGCCCGGGCCCGGTCTTCACAAGATCTGGCGGCGGCGCTCTACCACGCTTTCTACACGAGTGAAATCCCTTTCCATCCCACGGCGGCGCAGCTGCAGCCGGCGCTCCAGGAACGGCGCGCCCTGGTGCTGCTGGACGATGTCGATCTGTCCCGCGAGGCATTGGAGACCTTGCTCCACATGATGCCTGCGTCCACCTTCGTGATCACGTCACAGGAGCGCCGGTTATGGGGCAGCGGGACATTCCTTTCACTGGCGGGATTGCCGGTAGAGGCCGGTGTTGCCCTTCTGATACGGGAGCTGGGGCATGTGTTGGCCGCGGACGAGACGCCTGTGGCCGAAGCGTTGGTCAAAACCGTGGAGGGGCATCCGCTGCGGGTGTTACAGCTGGCCTCCCTCGTTCGCGTGCAAGGCGCCTCGCTGACCGAACTGGCGCAGGGCGGGGAAAGGACTGCACTGACCTCTCGGTTCCTGACCCAAGTAGGCGCCTTGGACGCGACCGAACGGCGCGGTTTGGCGGCGCTGGCTGCGTTGGGCGGGGGGCCGGCGCCTGTAACGTTGTTGCACGCGATGACCGCGGCGCCGGACCTGTCGCGGACTTTGCGCGACCTCACGGAGCGCGTGTTGGCCCAGGCGCACAGTCCGGCCTTCAGTCTTCCCGAAGACGTCCGCGCTGCCCTCGCTGTGCAGTGGGATCTGGATGCGTGGCGCGCGCGGGGTCTCGAAGTCCTTCCGCGCTGGGCAGCCGAAAACACGGGTGAGATCCCCGGCGCCTGGCCCGTGATTGAATCTCTGCTGGCATGGGGCGCGGAGAATGACCACGCCGGGCCGGTGCTTGCTTCCATCCGGATGATCGAGGCGGCTCTGGCCGGAGCGGGACAGTGGGATGCCTGGCGCGCCGTGTTGCAATTGGGACTTCGCGCGGCGCGCGCCCTGGGCGACCGGGCCGGCGAAGCCTGGCTTTTGCACCAGCTGGGGACGCGGGCGCTCTGTCTGGCGGAGGTGGTCAACGCCCGTACCTTGCTCGTCAGGGCGCTTGAGCTGCGCGAAGCGTTGGGGGATCGCGCCGGGGCTGCCATCACGCGGCACAATCTCGACCTGCTGATGTTTCCTCCGCCGCCGCCCGAAGAGCCGGAGCCGCCTTCCGAACCGGAACCCCAACCGGAACCAGAACTCTCTCCACAGGTCGCGAAACCGTCGGCGCCTCTGACCCAAATTCTGTTCAAGCGGTTTGCGACGGCCGTCTTGACGTTTTGTGCGGTCGCTGTGGTCGTTGTGGGGGCGCTCGTCGGCCTGAACGCGGTGCGCGATGGGTGGGACCAGCCGACGGAGCTGCTTCTCGGTCCCTCACGCACGCCAACGACAGAATCGCCTGAACCTTCATCTACACCAACCCCTATACCGCCCATAGAAGTGAACGCGCAGGTATCGATCGCGCTGTTGGATGGATGTGACCGGGATTACGCTGTGGGCGACAGCACCCGCCTGGAGGTGTCGGCGAACGTTGCCGGTGTGGCAGATGTGCAGCTGGATGGGGCTTATTGGGGTGGTCGGGAACTCGTTGCGAACGAGACCTGGACAACGGCGCTGCGTTTCGACGACCTGGAACCGGACTCGCACCAGTTTTCAGTTGCTCTCCGGTGTGATGGGGACGTGATCGCCCGCGACACGTGCGATTTCGAGATCACCCGGGAAGCGACGCCATTGCCGCCGCCTACGTTGCGGGCGCCCAAGCAAGATGCGGTGCTCGCGTGTGCGGCGGAAGTCGAATCGGTGGGCGTGAGTTTTGCCTGGTCCCGGGTTTCCGGGGATGTCGCGAGCTACGCGGTGGTCGTGGAAGCGCTGGAAAGCCAGCCGCAGGTATATCCCACTTACCAAATTGCGTCGACCTCCTGGCAGACGGCGCTTCCCTGCAATGAGGTTTTCCGCTGGCGTGTCCAGGCCCTGGGATCGGCCGGCGCGGCCGGCGAGTGGTCCGGCTACAGTCGCTTCTCGACATCCTGGGAGGTGGACCTCCAGGCCCCTCCCGCTCCGCAGCCGGAAGGGCCGGGCAGCGCGACTGTCGAGGAGAGCGAGAGTGTGACCTGCCCGGCGCTTTTGACGTGGGCGCCGGTCGAGGATTCCAGCGGGGTGTACTATCAGGTGCAATTAGAGCGCGCGATGCTGCCGGAAGCCGGTTTCGAAGTGTGGGATACCTCGGCCTGGATCATGGATACCACGCTCGAGATAGTGTATCCCGATTGTGAATCCGGGCTTTGGTATCGCTGGCGGGTCACGGCGCGCGACGGCGCGGGCAACTGGAACGAGTCCTGGTCTGCCTGGCTGTACTATGGCGTTCCTATTGAATAGGGGGGAGGATGTGAGGATAGAGGATGGAGGGGGAGAGGTAGGAGCGTCGTTGTTGTCTCCGCTCCGGGCGGCGCGGTCGGAGCGTGATTCGGGCAGGTCACAGGGATTCGCGCCGGGACATGCGCTGCTGATCGGTGTGGGTGCAGACCTGCCCGACACGGTTCAAGACGCGCTGGGATTGGCGGCGATTCTCAAAGCGCCGCAGCGCTGCGGCTATCCGCCGGAACAAGTGC
>JAFGNR010000147.1 GCA_016926915.1 Anaerolineae bacterium | reverse complement strand
GGGCCAGCGCCAGGAAAGCCCACGCGGCAAAGAGCAACGTGGGCATGCGGATATTGGCAATGGTGGCCTGTGTCCAGAAGGTTGGCGCAGCAGCGAGCAGCAAGGCTGCTGCCAGCCCGCCTGCGACGGCAAACCGGCGTCGCGCGCCCAGGGTTTCTCCCCAGAGGCGCGCGGTTTCTGCCGTGAGGAGCAGGGTTGTAGCGGCGAGGGCGGCGCTCAGAAGATTCAACCGGAATGGCAGGCTTCCGAACGGCACACTGCGCACCCAGAGCGCGCTTACCATGGTGTAGAGAGGGTATCCGGGAGGGTGGAGGATATCCCAGGTGGCAGCTGCCAGCTGGAATTCACCGCTGTCGGCGGGCAGAATATCGCGGACTGTCGTGGCTGCGTAGAGTGCAAACGCCGCCCACCACAAGATCAGCCGGTAGACCTGCAAGTAGGGAAGGCGGACATGGCGACGTGTTTGTGAGGCAGTGTACATGGTTAGATAACCATCAAGCGTCGCGCCCGGTCGGCGATGCGCGTCGCGGTAAATCCGAACTGCTCGTGCAACGTCTGCTCTGCGGCCGATGCCCCGAAACGGTCGATCCCTATGACGTCACCCTGATCCCCGACGAAGCGCCTCCAGCCAAGCGGGCTGCCTGCCTCGATTGCCAGGCGTTTGGTCGCCGAGGGCGGCAAGACGCCCAGCCGGTAGAAGAGCGACTGCGCTTCGAACAACTCCCATGACGGCATGCTGACGACGCGCGTGCTGATTTTGGCGGCTTCTAGCAACCGCTGTGCCTCCAGCGCCAGCGCTACCTCGGAACCGGTGGCAATCAGGATCAGGTCGATGCGCTCGCGGGATGCGTCGCGCAGGACGTAAGCGCCCTGAGCGACGCCTTCCAAGGCTTTGTCGTAGGTTTCCGGGATGACCGGCAACTTTTGCCGGCTAAGGATCAGGGCGACCGGTCCCCGGTGTTCCAGGGCCACTTTCCAGGCGGCGGCCGTCTCGTTGGCGTCCGCCGGGCGAATGACAAGCAGGCCCGGCATGGCGCGCAAACTCACCAGGTGCTCAACCGGTTGGTGGGTTGGCCCATCTTCTCCCACGAAGATCGAGTCGTGAGTGAAGGCATACGTCACGGGCGCCTGCATCAACGCTGCCAGGCGTAGAGCGGGGCGCAGGTAATCCGAGAAGACGAGGAAGGTGCCGCCATAGACTCGCAGCCCGCCGTAGAGCGCCATGCCGTTGAGTATGCCGCCCATGGCATGTTCGCGCACTCCGAAGTGTAGATTGCGTCCCTCGCGGGTGCTTCGTTGGAATGCGCCATGGTCTTGCAGGTAGGTGCGTGTCGCTGGCGCCAGGTCTGCCGAGCCGCCGATGAGCTCAGGGAGGACGTCTGCCAGGGCATTCAACACTTGACCGGATGCCGTGCGCGTCGCCAACGGGCCGGCATTCACCTTGAAGCGTGGCAATGCCTGCTCCCATCCTGACGGCAAATCACCCTGCTTTAGCCGGTCCAGGAGACGCGCTTCTTCGGGATATTCGTGACGGTAACACGCCGCCAGCTCTTGCCATTTCGCTTCCAACTGCGCCCCCCGGGCGGCGGCGACGTTGAAATGGGCGCGGATTTCCTCCGGCGCCAGGAACGGTTCGTCGTGGGGCCAGCCGAGCGCCTCTCTAGTCAGCCGCACTTCTTCGGGTCCCAGAGGTGCGCCGTGGGCGGCGGCGCTATCCTGTTTGTTGGGGCTGCCGTAGGCAATGTGGGTGCGACAGATAACAAGATGGGGCTTACCGGCGACATTCCGGGCAGCGGGGATGGCAGCGTCGATCGCGTCGAAGTCATGCCCATCGATGTCCTGCACGTGCCACCCATAAGCGCGGAAGCGCGCTGCTACGTTCTCGGTGAAGGTCAGCCCGGTTTTCCCTTCGTTGGTGATCTGGTTGCTGTCGTAGAAATAGATCAACCGCTCCAGCCCCAGATGACCCGCCAGCGAGGCGGCTTCGTGGGTGATCCCTTCCATCAGATCCCCATCGGAAACGAAAGCGTAGACGTCGTGATCGAAGATCCGGTAGCCCAGCCGGTTGAAGCGGAGGTTGAGATGGGCCTGCGCTATGGCCATCCCCACGCCGTTGGCGAAACCCTGCCCTAACGGTCCGGTAGTGACTTCAATGCCCAGGTCGCGGTGGAATTCGGGATGTCCCGGAGTGGGGCTGCCCCAAACGCGGAAGCGTTTGAGATCGTCGAGGGAGATGGGATAGCCGGTCAGATGCAATAGGCTATACAGGAGGATGGCTCCATGACCGGCGGATAGGATGAAGCGATCACGGTTGATCCAGGAGGGATTGCTTGGGTTGTGGCGCAGGTGGCGCATCCACAGCACGTAGGCCACGTCCGCCATGCCCATGGGCATGCCGGGATGGCCCGATCCGGCTGCCTGGACTGCATCCATAGCCAGGATGCGTAGGGCGTCGATGCTGCGTTGATCGATGGGCGTTTTGGGCATTTGTTCTCCGTTGCCGGTTCAGGGCGCGTACCCGACCAGCATGTCGATGATGATGTCACTACGAAAGACCGGCGACGTACCGGCTTCTTCGGCCTGGCGGATATCGTCCTCGATGTGCTGTAAACCTTTCGCGTAGGCAGTGTCGCTGAGCAACGCCAACTGCGAGGCGTTATGTTTCTTGATGAAGGGATCGTCGAAGACAGCGCGGCCCTGGCGACGAATTTCAAAGCGGGTTGCCTCACTGCACATTACCCGTTCCAGGCCCTGGGCTTGCATCCATGCCAGGACGGTATCCCATGTTGGGAAGCGCGCCAGGTCGGTTTCGTAAGCGCCGTCGAAATAGGTGTAGACGTACCAGTGATCCCGGCGTCCGTGCGGGTCCATTCCGAGGATCGCCAGCGCCCCGCTGGTACGCAACAGGCGTCGGGCTTCGGCGATGAAGCCTACTTGCTGTGTGAAGTGGTGAAGTGCGTTCACACAATAGACGAGGTCGAAGGCGCCGTGGTAAAACGGCAGGCGACTCGCCCGCCCGCGCAGCAGGCGCGCCCCACCTGGGCGCCGTTGGGCTTCTGCCAACATCCCCGCCGAGAGATCCAGGCCATAGCTTTCAGCGACGTCGTCGCAGAGCGCCGCAAGCCAGAAGGCGGTTCCGCAGCCCACCTCGAGGATTCGCCGCGCGCGAATCTCATGGATAAGACCGCGCAGCGCCGCCAGCTCCCCCAGACGGCGCGTTTCGTGGTAACGGTCGTTGTAACCGGACGCGATGACGTCATAGTCTACAGCGACGGCGCGAGGCGTATGGGGCGTCATGGGGCGCCGGCCTCCGCCAGGGCGCGCAGGGCCACGGTGACCCGGCGCGGTTGTTCTGTGAGGAGGTGGAGGTCTTCCCATCGTTGGGCTGTGCGTGCAAGCTGCCGGCGCGAGATGTGTTCCCCAAAGGCCTTATGCAGAGCGCTGAGGCGGAAATTACCGTTGAGTTCTTCGAGCGCGTACCAGACCAGGTCGCGTTCGAGGGCGCTGAGTTCAGGGAAGGCCGTGGGCGGGCGAATCTGCGGATCGATGATGGCAGCCTGCAGCATGGCGAGCCAATGGGCGGCAGCTTCGATCAGGCGCCCCATCTGGAAATAGAGCCGGTTCGACCATTCGGCTTCCCCTTCCAGGTCGTGAATGAAGGGCGGCGATGTGAGCAGGGTCCCGTAGATGGCAAACGGGAAATCGGCAGCATTGAAAATCCCGGCGTTGGGCGAGGATGCCGTAGCGCGCAGTACATCCCAGCGCTGCTCGGTCACGGTATAGTCCAGTTCGAAGGTGACCAGAATGCCGCCCGAAAGCCGCCAATACCAGGCCGTGCCGATACGGCCTTCGAAGCCCGGCACGCCGTCGGCGAGGGCGTCGATGATCTGGTCGGCCAGCGCGAGGGCCTGGAACGAGGGATGAAATACCTTCGGGGTTCTCATGGTGGGGTTCCTTTGTCGCTACTATATACTGCTGTCAGGCGGCGAACCAGGGCGATTTCATCGTCCCGGCTTCCCAGTGTGCCATCCAGGCGGCCCTGGCGGAGGGCAGCGAATAGTTCCCGGTAGAGGGGACCGGGCTCCAGGTCCAGCGCTTTGAAATCTTCCCCTGTAAGTTCGGGCTGGATATGCTGCCATTCCATCCAATAGCGCTCCAGGAGCTTCCGCACCTCGTCGTCTTTTGCCATTAACCAGCCGGCAGCCAGAAGCGGCGCCGGGACGTACTCCAGACGCGTCACAATCTCGCTGGGCTGCTCAACTCCCGGAAGCTGCGCCATAATCTGGCGCAATGAGGGAATGTGGAACAGGGCCTCCCGCTGCTTGCGCGGCATCATCAGCCGCTGGGCAATCCGGTTCAAGGCCGGGCAGTCCAGGCGGAAAAAGAGCAGCGCCCATTGGAGCAACAACCGCTCATCCTCGTCGAGCGTCCAGCGCTGCGGGTCGAGTGTCTCGCGTAAACGCACCAGGGCGGCATGGTTTTCGGCGGTGTGGGTGAATTCGGGATCGATCTGCTGCAACGCGCCGAGGTCGTGCAGCCGTTCCAGGGCGGCTTCGGGATGAGCTTCCCGCAGGATTACCTCCAGTTCGTGGCGGATACGCCCGCCGGTCACGCGATCCAGGAGCGGGAGCGCTTCGGCAATCAGCGCCTCGCTGCGCGGGTCGAGGTGGAAATCCAGGCGCGTTTCGAACCGCGCGGCGCGCAGGATGCGGGTGGGATCTTCCACGAAGCTGAGGCTATGAAGCACGCGGATGATGCCGTTTTCCAGGTCGTCTTGCCCGCCGAAGAAGTCCAGCAGTTCGCCCCAGTGGCCCGGACTCAGCCGGATCGCCAGGGTATTGATGGTGAAGTCGCGCCGGTGCAGGTCTTGCTTGATAGAGCTCCATTCGACGGTAGGGAGCGCCGTGGGCTGCGTGTAGAATTCGGTCCGCGCCGTCACGAAATCGATAAACTCGGGTAGGATAGTGGTGCGGCGTTTCACTGGCGGCGGCGTCTCGTCGAGTAAGGTCTGAGCCGTCTCCCAAATCTCAGGGGTGAGCAGCCATTTGGCGGTGCCGAAACGGGTGTGTTTCCGCATCTCGCCGCCATAGTGTTGGGTGAGCGCACGGCAGAGGGCAATGGCATCTCCCTCAACCACCAGGTCGACATCCACGATGGGCTGGCCCAACAGCAGGTCGCGCACGATACCGCCCACGAAATAGAGCTGATCGTTCTGCTCGGCTGCCGCCTGCCCGACGCGCCGGATCAGGGCTAGCAGCCGGGCTGGGAAGGCATGCTCCATGCGCAGGGCGATTTGTTGCCGTTCTTGTTCTCGCTCCGAGGGGGGTAGCCGGATCAGATCGGTGCGGGTGACGACGCCGGCCACCCGCGCGCCATCTACGACGGGAATCTGTCCCCAGCCTTTCTCGATCATCAGCGTGCGCACGCGTTCCGCGGAATCCTCCGGCGCTACGGTGACCGCGCCGGCATCCATGATCCGCTGTACCGGGAAGTGACTCCAATGGTGCCGCACGGCGCGGTCCACGGCGGTCCGCGTGACGAGCCCTACCACATTGCCCTGATCGTCCACCACAGGGTACCCCTCGTGGCCCGTTTGCTGCATCTGTTCGAACAGGTCGGCGATGGAGGTATAGGGCGTGACGGTGCGCACCCCGTGGGACATCAAATCCCGGACGGTCAGGCGGGGGCGCACGAACCTGGGTAGAATCTCCCGCAGCTCGGCAAGCACGCCGGAGAGCGCCCGGTCTCTCAACAACGCGGCCGAGGCCCGGCTATGTCCGCGTCCTCCGAAATGGCGCGCCACTTCCGACACATCGATATCGTCGGTGGTGCTGCGAGCGACCAGCTGCGTATTGCCATCAAGTCCCACCAGCAGGAAGAGCGCCGAAGGCTCCAACAGGTCGCGCAACTTGTGGGCCAGAGTCGAAATCTCCTCATCCATTCCTTCCGGGGCTTGCGCCCAGCTCACGGCGACGGCGTGACCTTCGATCTGCAGTGTCTCCAGCCGGTCGAGTAGCTGCTCGTAGAGCCACTGCTGGCCCGGTGTGAGGGGATGGTGAAGGAAGTTGTTGACGATTTCCAGGCTGGCGCCGCGATCCAAGAGCCAGGCCGCGGCTCGCATATCCCGGGAGGTGGTCGAGGGGAAGGTAAGCGAACCGGTGTCTTCGTAGATTCCGGCAAGCAGCAGCGTGGTCTCGATGCGGGTCACCGGAATGAGACGCGTCGAGAGCGCCTCGACCAGCATCGTTGTTGTGGCGCCCAGTGGTTCCCCGCGAAAAGTCCAGCCCTCCGGCAGCGTCTCCGGGCGTTCGTGGTGGTCGATCACGAGCACCTCATCGATCTTGGGTCCCATCCCGCGCACCGACGTGAGACTCTGGGTATCGACGAGAATCACGCGGCGCACGTGGCGCCCGCGCGGCAGCGCGGTGGGATCGACGAAGGGCAGTTCGGCGCGGTAAAGGGCCAGGAAGGCTTGTACGTTGCGGTTGATGCGGCGCGGCAGCACGGGCTGCGCGCCGGGGTAGAGCTTATGCGCGCCCAGCAGGCTTGCGATGGCATCGAAATCCGCGTTCTCGTGTGTAAGAATGACTTGCATGGCGACCTTTACCGTGCTGCGATTGCTTTCCTCTATTGTACCGCATTCTTGGCGCACGGGATAGGCGCAGAGCAATGCAAGGGACGCCAAGGTGCACAGTCGCTTACGTGAGATGGAAACCCAATTTGCCCTCAGGGGCAGGGAAGGTGAGCGCGGCGCCTTCTCGCAGGGCCGCGCGTACCTGCTGCGTGGTTGTGGAAGTGAGCATGATCATGAAACCGTCTTCGAAGAGGTGCCCGGCGTTCTGCGGTTGGTCCGGTACGAAGCCTACGTAGCAGCCGGCGATGCGCTGGCGCTGGCTGTTGGGCGGTGCGTTTAGGGCGACGGTATTGGCGTCTGGGTCCCAGGCGAAGCAACCGTCGATATCCCGCGCGAGTTCCGGCAGTAGGGCAAACGGTTGTTCCGGCTGAAGCCGTTCCAGGTTGGGGATGAGGAGCGCCCGCGCCTGTGGCGAGATGTGGAGGGTGACTTGATTGCCCTCCAGCGTCGCGGCGGCGCCTGGCAGGTGGATGCGCGGGATGCCATTGAGCATGCTGTTGCGCAGCGCCTCCGGCGTCACGATCTGCGGCGCCGGGAAGGTGGACCAGGTGGGATAAGGGAAGTAGTGGAAGTGGCGAGCGTGGGCCGCCAGGAGCCGGCTCAGTCCGAAGGTCCGGTAGACCTCCAGCTCTTCCGCACTGAGGAAGATACCTGCCAGTGCGTCTTGAGGCAACGTAAGCCCTTCCAACGGCGCCGGATGGGCGTAGGCGAGATTGAAGGGCAGGCCGGTTCCCTGTTGCATGAGCAGGGTCAAGGAGGTGTAGCCCCAGGCGCCTACGTACCGTCCCTGCCGCGCCAGATGATAGAGTTGTTTGAGAATCTCTAGCGGGAAACGCAGGGGGGCGCCCTTGTCCGCCTGTGGATCGCTCTGGATCGTGAGGATGACTTCTTGCTGCCGGTGCGCTGCTAACCCGGAGGTCACATAGGTCCAGCAGGGGATGGGCTGGTAATAGGGAATGTCATGATGATAGATGCGTATCTGCAGGCCCGACGCCTCTGATGTATCGGGGATTACTATAACGTCGAACGTTGCATCGACCCAACGACTATCGGTCATGGTCAGGCTCCTTTATGGGAATGGCGAATGGGCGAATGAGAGGATGGAGGATGGAGGATGGAGGTGGGTCATGATGACTCCGGTGGGCCAGGGAGGAAGCGGGTGTCGGCGTGGGCGGCGGCGGCATCGTTGTCTTTGCCGGTGAGCCAGCCCACGCGGTATTCGCTGGCGGCAAGGAAAGCGGGCACGTAGGGTTTGATGTCCAGCAGCGGCGTTCCATCGACGATGTCCACGTCCAGGATGTACAGGCGGGCGCCCTCGATACGTTCCAGGCGCACGATGCTCAAGCCGATAGGGTTAGGGCGTCGCGGGGCGCGGGTGGCGAAGAGCCCCCGCTTCACCGTGTCGAGGAATGGCGTCACCTGGAGTTCGTAGCCCTGCGCGCGGTGCAGGTGGTAGAGCAGCACGATGTGGGAAAAACCATCGAGGTCCTTGAGCGCCGGGACGTACTGCGGATCCAACTTGATGATGCCGCGAACTCCTTGTCCTGCGACGGGCTGGATGGGCGCGCCGCGTGGTTCCGGGAAAGGGGTGTGGATCACGCCGATGGGGGTGTAGGTCACGGGTGCGTTGCGCATCCCCTCACCTGCCTGAATCCGCCGCGCCGGTTGCCGCCAACCGGCGGGTATATTTCTCCAACGTCTGTGCCAGCGCGGCGTCCAGATCGATGCCCGTGCTGTGCGCCAGACAGAGGAGTGCGAAGGTCACGTCGCCCAGCTCGGCGGTCCAACCGGCGGAGGGGGCGAAGGGGGCGCGACCATAGGCGGAGTGGGTGAGGACTTCCTTGGCCAGCTCGCCGACCTCGGATACCAGGTCGAGCAGCCGCGCCGTTATCGGGGCCTCGATATCGTGGTCGGCGACGAAAGCGGCGACGGTCTGCTGCGCTGCGTTTAGCCCGGTTACCGTCATTGTTTACCCTCGCATGCCCGGCGGCAACGACTCGAGCAATCCCGGAATCCACCGATCCAGCCAGCGCAGCACCTCAGGATCGGCGCCCGTTGCTCCGATGGCGTGGGGCGCCACGGCCAACCCGCCGGCGGCAAAGAAGCCGGAGAGCGCCGCCCCCCCCACAGCCCCCAGAATGCCCAACGCCAGACCGCCCAGGGCGCCCAACCCGACCGCGACGCCCCCCAGCGCCAGGATGCCGAAGCCCAGGCCGCCCAACGCGACGACGCCCATGGCGATGCCGCCCAGTGCAAACCCTCCCATGGCGATGTTGCCGATGGCAATGATGCCGCGTGCAATGCGCGGCGCCCCTGTTTGGGGATTGATGCCGCTGGCGATGTGCACCAGCGGCAGGCCGAAGAGCTCGGTCCGGGAGCGGTATTCGTAGCCCCAATAGGGTACGGCCGACACCACGGTGGGGCGCGCCGCGCGGCCGTCCAGGAACTCGCCGCAATAGCGACACTTGATGGCGTCATCCTGAATGCGTTCGGCGCAGAACGGGCAGGTTTTCATGTGGGCCTCCTTATGGGAATAGCGAATGTGCGAATGGTGTCGTTGTTTTCTATTCATAAGGGTAGGCGAGAGTTTGGGCTTGTCAAGGCGCATGGGAATGCGTGGGCGCATGGGAATGCGTAGGCGCATGGGAATGCGTAGGCGCATGGGAATCAGGCTTTTACCATCTTCTGGCTCCTTCTCATTCTACAAGCTGTAGCGGGCTAACAAGATGCTTACACAGAGATGCGCAGAGCCAGCTCGGAGATACACAGAGAGCAACAAGAGGGATCTTTTCAATTTGCTTGACTCGCCAAGCTGGCCCCAAACAAAGGCGCTCCCCAGGTGCGGCTCGATTTGGGATGGGGCGCGGTTTGTGCTATGATTGGAGGGCTGGAGCGTTCTATGCGACCTTTCGCAGGTCGTGTGAAAAAGGAAAAGGAGAATTGGTTTCATGCAGTTATACTACGTCCGGCATGCACAATCAGAGAACAATCTGCTCTGGGAGTTGACCGGCGGCAGCGATGGGCGCCGGGTGGATCCTGAACTGACCGAGCGCGGCTGGCAACAGGCCAGGCATCTGGCGGAATTCCTGAGTGGGGATGATTTCCACGCGTCGTGGCGCGAACCCGACGTTCAGAACATCAGCGGTTTTGGGATCACACATATCTATTGCGGTCTGATGCTGCGGACCGTGCAGACCGGCTCGTTGGTTGCTCGCGCGCTGGGCCTGCCGCTCCTGGGGTGGGCGGACATTCACGAAACCGGTGGGATGTTTGTCGTTGATCCGGAGACGGGCGAGTACGCCGGGCAGCCAGGGCAGACGCGGTCCGCGTTCGCGGAAGCTTTTCCCGATCTCGTGTTGCCAGAAGAGGCGACCGAAGAGGGGTGGTGGAACCGGCCTTTCGAAGCCCGCGAGGCGCGTAGCCCCCGCGCGCGGCGTGTCCTTGATACCCTGCTCGAACGCCATGGCGACACGGATGACCGGGTGGTGATGGTAAGCCACGGTGGATTCTTCAATCACTTCATGGGAGCCGTGGTGGGGCTTGAGAAGCGCGACGGACTCTGGCTGCACATGAACAACGCGGCCATCACACGCATCGATTTCACGCCGGAGTACCGGCTGCTGATGTACCTCAACCGGCTTGACTACATGCCGCGTGATTTGATCTCGCGGTGAGATCCAGCAGCAACCAGCCACAGAAGACGCGGAGACCGCAGAACCGGCGTCAAGCAAGCAGCGCCGCGACGGCGTTCAGCTGCTCGAAGAAGTAGTCGCGATCGCCTTCCCCGGTGATGTATGCGCCGGCTTCCCGCGCCTCGGCGATGAATGCCCGGCTCTCTGTGTGGTTCCCGGCAACGGCATGCGCGCGCGCCAAAGCTTCATAGGCGAAAGCCAGGTCGAAGTCGCCGATGGCGTTTTCTAGGCAGAGGGTCAGGCAGCGCCTGGCGTGGTACAGCGCCGGTTCGGCGCGTCCCAGCGTCGCATAGACACGGGAGATCTGCCACTCGCCGCGCTCGAATTCCAACGCTGTGCCGATTGCGCCCCAGTGATAGCGCGAGGCATGCGCGGCGTGGATCATCCGGTCGTCATCCTCGCTGGTGCGGTTTTCGCGGTCCATTAGGTTCCAGGTCAGGTTGAAGAGCTCGATTGCCAGGGTGCGGTGGATTCCGGCCCATTCAGCGTTCATCATGGTCCTCCTCATTTAGACATATGCCTTTACTATAACGTAGATACTTTGCCTATTCAAGCGCTTCTGGTACGAAAAGGCATCTGATGCTATCATTGAGGTTAACAGTTAGATTCACTATCTATTCACGGTCACGTTTCCGGTCCTACGGGCTCGCTGACCATCCCAGGAGGTGTCATCATGCGACAGGTCGAGCTTTCGGCTCCTAAATCGATCAGGTTATTGGACGTTCCCCGTCCCACACCTGGCCCCGGCGAGGTCTTGATTGCTGTGGCTGCCGTGGGGATCTGCGGATCGGACTTGCATGCCTATCACGGCAAACACCCCTTCATCCGGCTGCCTGTCGTCCCAGGGCACGAATTCGCGGGCGCCATCGCGGCGGTTGGCCCGGAGGTCGACGCGTTCAGCGTTGGTGAACGCGTCACGGTGGAACCCTCCCTCACCTGCGGGGATTGTTACAACTGTACCCACGGGCGCTATAACATCTGCGAGCACCTGGCGGTCATCGGGTGCCAGACCACCGGCGCCATGGCGGATTTCATTGTGGCGCCTGCGGATCGCGTGTTTCTGCTGCCCGATGCGGTGACCTGGGAGCAGGGCGCCATGGTCGAGCCGCTGGCGGTGGGCATCCACGCTGTGAAGGTTGCCGGGTTCGCTCCGGGCGCCAGCGTGCTGATCCTGGGTGCGGGCACTATCGGCCTGATGACGTTGCAAGCCGCCAAGGCTGCCGGCGCCGGCCCCGTGGTTGTCACAGACCTGCTGCCGGCGCGTCTGGACCTGGCGCTGCGCCTGGGCGCCGATGCCGCCGTAAATCCGGCGGTGAGTCCTCTCAAGGAGTCCCTGGAGGTGGCGTTGGGGCCAGATCGTGCAGACGTGATCATCGAGTGCGTGGGCGTGGGAGCGACGGTGCGGGACGCCATCAACGTGGCGCGCAAAGGGACGCGCATCGTATTGGCCGGCGTCTTCGAGGAGCTGGTGTCCGTGCCTTTAGGATTGGTACAGGATCGGGAACTGGTCCTGGCGGGGACCCTGATGTACGCAGATGACGATTTTCCGGAGGCTATCAGCCTGCTGGCCACGGGTAAGGTTCAGGCGGCGCCGTTGGTAAGCCACCATTTCGCCCTGGAGGATGCTGCCCAGGCTTTCCAGGCGGCCGACCAGCGCGATTACGCGCTCAAAGTGATATTGGACGTCGTTGAGTAATATGGGTGCTACTGCAACGACGACGCGCAAGCTCGACCTACGCCTGGTTCGCACGGCGGCCTACTATCTCGGTTTCATCGTTCTTGGGCTCTTTACGGCATCGACGGGACCAACGGTGCAGGGGCTGGCCCGCCACACCGGCACGGAGCTCGGTGAAATCAGTGTGATCTTCAGTATGGGATCGGTCGGCTATCTGCTGGGATCCCTGCTCGCCGGGCGTCTCTACGATCGTCTGCCTGGACACCGGTTGATGGGCGGCATGGTATTGGTGATGATGGTGTTGGGCGCCGTGATACCTACGATCCCGGTGTTGTGGGTGTTGGCGGCGATCTTTGTCTTGATGGGTACGGCGCAAGCCATGCTCGATGTCGGCGCCAACACTCTCGTGGTCTGGAATCACGGGGACAAGGTGGGCCCTTTCATGAACGGCCTGCATTTCTTCTTCGGTGTGGGCGCGTTCATCTCACCGGTGATCGCCGGCTGGGCTATCGGCGCCAGCGGCGACATCAACTGGGCGTACTGGACGCTGTCACTCGCGGCGCTCCCGGCGGGTTTATGGCTGCTGTCGCTTCCCAGCCCGAAAGGCCCTTCTGACGCCGAGCGCGGCGCGCGTCCGGAGGTCAACGTCCTGCTCCTGGCGTTGGTGGTGGCCTTCTTTGTCCTCTACGTCGGGGCAGAGATCAGCTTCGGTAATTGGATTTTTACTTACGCCACTCAGTCGGGGGCGGTGGCCGAGCAGTCAGCCTATCTTCTCAATTCGGTCTTCTGGGGCGCGTTGACGGTGGGGCGGCTGGCGGCGATTCCCGTGGCAGCGGCGCTCAAACCGCGTACGATTCTCATGGCGAACCTGGCTGGCGCGTTGCTGGGGCTGGTGATCATTCTTCTCTTCCCGGGATTCAGCGCTGCAATCTGGGTGGGGGCGGGCCTTGTGGGTCTCTCCATGGCCTCGTGTTTTCCGACGATGGTCTCGTATGCCGAACGACGCATGACCATCACGGGCGCTGTGACCAGCTGGTTCTTCGTCGGCGCCAGCACCGGCGGCATGATCTTGCCCTGGCTGATCGGGCAGCTGTTCGAGACGGTCGGCCCCCGGGGCATGATGGCCGCAGTCTTTATCGATCTGCTGTTGGAAGTGGGAGTGCTGGCGGCGTTAGTAGTTTATTCAAGGCGTTTGGGCCTGGAAGATTGACGGCAGGAGGTGAGGCCATGCCGCGCTTGCTCACGACGTTGGGGGCGCTGTCACAGGATGATCTGGGGATGATCTTGCCGCACGAGCATATCTTCGTCGACCGGCGGCAGCCGGATGTGCCGGGTTTCGCCCGGGCCCACACCGAGAACGTCGTAGCGCTGATGGCGCCGGAGCTTGAGAAAGCGCGCGCGGCGGGCGTGACCGCAATAGTGGTCTGTACCCCCATCGGGGTGGGGCGGCGCGCCGATTTCGTCGTCGCGACCTCCCAGGCCGCTGATTTTCCTATTGTGATGCCGACCGGCATTTACCGCGAGCCCTGGGTTCCTGAGTGGGCGCGGGCCGCTGGCGAGGCCAAACTACGGGATTGGATGCTCGCAGAGCTCACCGGGGAGATCGCGGATACGGGCGTCCCGGCGGGGTGGATCAAGCTGAGCGCCGGCGACGATGGGATCACGCCGGTGGAAGCGAAAATTCTGCGGGCGGCGGCGCGGGCGGCCGCGCAAACTCACGCGACCATCGGCAGCCACACAATTCGGGGGTGCGTGGTCCGCGACCAGCTCGATATTCTGGAGGAAGCCGGCTACACGCCGCTGCGCTTCATCTGGATTCACACGCAGGCCGAACCCGATTTTGCCTTGCACCTGGAGATGGCCCGGCGTGGCTGCTGGATCGAATACGACGGCATCGGCTGGGATCCGGCAGAGGACGCTGTATATCTCGCGCGCATCCTACGCGTGCTGGATGCTGGTCTGGGCCACCGTCTCATGCTCAGCATGGATCGCGGTTGGTACGATCCCGCCAAACCGGGCGGCGGGACGCCGGCGCCGTTTACCTATCTCTCTGAGATTTTCTTGCCCAAGCTGCGCGCCGCCGGGGTGGATGACGTCACGATTCGATTGCTGACGCACGAGAACCCGTTCCGCGCTTTTGCGCGCTAGGATAGCGCCCATCCAGTTCAGGTTCTAGGAAAGTTTGGCTGAGGGCTGAACGCTGATCGCTATTTGGAAGGAGCTGATCGATGCCCAAGATGGAGAATTTTGGCGCTGTGGAGGGGGTCGCGATTACGGTGCTGGTCGATAACCGCGCCGACCTGATTGTGCGATCCACGGAAACCGTCAAGCGTTTCACCGACGACGCTTTGCTTGCTGAGCACGGCTTTGCCGCTTTGATTCAATTGCCGGGGGATGGCCCGCGCATTCTGTGGGATGCCGGGATCACGCGCATCGCCTTGCCGGAAAACGCCCGGCGGATGGAGGTCGATCTCACCCACTTGGACGCCATCGCTTTGAGTCACGGACACGGCGACCACACCGGCGCCATGTTGGATGTGATTCAAGGACTGGATCTTTCCGTGAAACCCAAGAAGTGGGCTGCAGACGTGCCCCTGGCCGAACTGCGCCGCTACGCAGAGGACCGGCGACGCGTTCCGCTGGTATTGCATCCGGCGGTGCTGCGCGAGCACTGGGGCGTCAATGAGAAGGGTGAGAAACACGGGCCGGGCATGCCGCCGCCCTATCAAGCCTGGGAGGCCGCCGGGGCCGAGCTGGTGGTTTCTGAGGGACCTTACCGGCTCACGCTCGGTTGTTGGACCACGGGCTTCGTGCCGCGTCGCAGCTTCGAGCGATCGGGTATTCCCACAACGCTCTACTACCGCGACGGGGACGCGCTGCGCCAAGACTTCATCGACGATGACCAGGCCATCGTGCTCAACGTCAAGGACAAAGGCCTTGTGGTGCTTTCAGGCTGCGCGCATTCCGGAATCGTCAACACCGTGGCTTATGCCCGCGAGATCAGCGGCGTGGAACGCGTGTGGGCTGTGTTGGGCGGCTTTCACCTGGCGCGTGCAGACGACGAGGACATTCAACGCACCATCGAGGCCATTCAGGCCCTGGATCCGGTCATGATCGCGCCATCGCACTGCACCGGTTTCAAGGCCATCGCGGCGTTCGCCCGCGCCATGCCGGCGGCCTTTGTCGAAGGCGTCGTGGGGACCACGTACGTGTTTTGAAGCCCATCTCCCTACTTTCGGACGGTGACGGCGGCCCTCGCATCAGGTATACTGAGATCATCCGTGAAGTAATGCTGGGCCCTGCTGAGGGCTGACTGTTGAGCGCTATTTTGAAGGAGGTTGCCATGATTGCGAAGAAAGTATTTGGACGCACCGGTCACTTGAGCACCCGGACGCTGTTCGGCGCGGCAGCGTTGGGCCGTGTGACGCAGGAAGAGGCCGATCAAACCCTGGACGTACTGTTGGCGTATGGCGTCAACCACATCGATACCGCGCATTCCTATGGGGACGCCGAACTGCGCATCGGGCCATGGATGCCCAAACATCGCGACACCTTTTTCCTCGCCACCAAGACTGACAAGCGCACCTATGATGGTGCGTGGGAAGAGCTGGAAATGTCGTTGGAACGGATGCACACCGATCACATCGATCTTTGGCAGATGCACTTCCTCATTGGTGAGGAGGAATGGAAGGTCGCCATGGCGCCGGGCGGCGTTCTGGAAGCCTTCCGGAAGGCGCGCGACGAAGGCATCGTGCGCTTCCTCGGCGTCACGGGCCACGAGCTAGCCGTGCCCACTATGCACCTCAGAAGCCTGGAACACTTCGATTTCGATTCGGTGCTGTTGCCCTATAACTATGTGTTGATGCAGAATCCGGCGTATGCGGCCGATTTCGAGACGCTGTTGGCGGTGTGCCAGGAACGGAACGTTGCAGTGCAAACCATCAAGTCGCTGTGCCGCCGGCCCTGGCCCGAGGACGTCGCGCGCAACTATGCCGTCTGGTACCAGCCTCTCGAGGATCAGGACGCCATCGACAAGGTTGTGCACTGGGTGTTGGGCGACGAACGGGTTTTCCTCAACACCACCGGCGACATTCACTTGTTGCCGAAAGTGCTAGATGCCGCCGCCCGCTTCGAGCAGCGGCCTTCCGAAGCGGAGATGGATGCGTTGGTGGCTGCCTACGACATGGCGCCGCTCTTCACCTGAAGCGTGAAGCCTATCTGCCTATAACCTATCCACCGATCCGCTTATCACACAGGAGGTTACTTGATGGATTATCGTTATCTGGGCCGCACCGGCCTGAAAGTAAGTGAACTATGCCTGGGCGCGATGACGTTCGGGCGTGAGTCGACGGAGGCGTTGAGCTACGATTTGCTGGATCGTTTCGTTGCTGCAGGAGGCACCTTCATCGACACTGCTAATGTCTACAGCCATGGCCTGTCCGAGACAATTCTGGGGCGGTGGCTGAAAGGGAAGCGCCGCGAGGATTTCGTCATCGCTACCAAGGTTCGCTGGGCCATGGGCGAAGGCTCCAACGACGTGGGGCTGAGTCGCAAGCACATTCTGGATAGCGTCCACGACAGCCTGCGCCGTATGGATACCGATTACATCGATCTTTTCCAGATCCATGGTTGGGATCCAGGCGCCCCGCTGGAAGAGACGCTGAGCGTGCTCCATCACCTGGTGCAGAGCGGCAAGGTCCGCTACACCGGCGCGAGCAATGTGAGTGGGTGGCAGCTGCAAAAGGCCATCGCTCTGAGCCGCCACATGGGGTGGGAGGCGTTCTCGTGCCTCCAGCCGCTCTACAATCTGCTCGACCGCACCATCGAATGGGAACTGCTGCCGGTCTGCGCCAACGAGGGCGTCGGCGTCATTCCCTGGAGCCCGCTGCGGGGCGGCTGGCTTAGCGGCAAGTATCACCGGGGGATGGAAAACCCGCCCTCCGGCACTCGCGTCGAGGAGGCCGCGAAGCGCGGCTGGAGCGAGTCCTGGGAGGCGTATGCCAACGAGCGCACCTGGACCATCATCGATGCCCTGTTCGCGGTCGCCAAAGAGGCGGAAAAGACGCCCGCGCAGACGGCGCTGCGCTGGCTGCTCCAGCGACCGGGCGTCACCGCGCCGATCATCGGTGTGCGGACCATGAAGCATCTCGAAGATAATCTTGGCGCTGCCGGGTGGGCGCTCACCGGCGCGCAGCTGGAGATGTTGAACATGGTGAGCGATCCCGGGTTGCCCTACCCCTATGATGTTGTGGCGCGGGCCCACGAGGGGCGGGCGCGCGCGAGTTAACGATCAAAGACCTTCCTGGATGCTACATGCTGGCTTCTGGGAAGGTCGGGTTATGGAGGGTTAGCATGTCACATGGGTTTTTCAATCGCATTCTCAGAGTTGATTTATTGCGACGCGAAGTCTCGATCGAAACGCCGGGCGAGCACTTCTTCCGGACCTATCTGGGCGGGTGGGGGCTGATTGCCTACTATCTGCTTAAGGAGCTGGCCCCGGGGATCGATCCACTGTCGCCCGAGAATATCTTGATCTTCGCGCCGGGCGTCGTCACCGGCGCCTCGCTGGGCGGGAGCGGCCGTAATGCCGTCGGGGCCAAATCGCCGCTGACGGGCGGCTTTGGCGAGGCGGATGTGGGCGGCTTCTGGGGCGCGGAACTGAAGCGCGCCGGATGGGATGCCGTCATCGTCACCGGCAAGGCCGACACGCCCGTCTATCTGTGGATCAAGGATGACGAAATCGAGATTCGCGATGCGGCGCATGTGTGGGGAAAATCCACCCTCGATGTGGAAGCAATGCTTAAGGAAGAGCTGGACGAGAAGCGGCTGCGGGTGGCGCAGTGCGGGGTGGCCGGCGAAAACCAGGTGCGTTTCGCCTGCGTCATCAACGACGTCAATCGCGCCGCCGGTCGCACCGGGATGGGCGCGGTCATGGGATCCAAGAATCTGAAGGCCATCGCCGTGCGCGGGACGGGGCGCTTCGAACCGGCCGACGCAGGTAAAATTCGCGAGACCGCCAAATGGCTGAGCGACAACGTCCGCACCCTCTATACCGGCGGGATGCAGGATTACGGTACGGCGGGCGGATTGCAGTATCTCAGCAGTATCAGCGGGCTGCCGACCTTCAACTTCCAGGAAGGTTCCTTCGAGGGCGCCCAGAAGCTCACGGGCGCCACCATGGCCGACACGATCCTGGTGCGCAACGACACCTGTTATGCCTGCCCGGTGCGGTGCAAACGCGTCGTGGCATCCGACGGGGCCTACAAGGTCGAACCTGAATATGGGGGGCCGGAGTACGAGACGCTTGGCGCGCTCGGTTCCTGCTGCGGCGTCGACAATCTGGAAGCGGTGGCCTATGCCAATCAGTTGTGCAATGCTTACGGTCTCGATACTATCTCGACCGGCATGACCATCGCCTGGGCGATGGAGTGCTTCGAGCGCGGGCTGCTCACTACAGCAGATACCGGCGGTCTCGATCTACACTTCGGCAACACCGAAGCTATGGTCCGGCTGGTGGAGCAAATCGCGCGGCGGGAGGGCTTCGGGAATCTTCTGGCAGAAGGGTCGCTGCACGCCGCCCGCAAGATTGGGCGGGGTACGGATAAGTACGCCATGCAGGTCAAGGGGCAGGAGTTCCCCATGCACGAGCCCCGCGTGAAGTTCGCTTTGAACCTGGGCTATGCCACTTCGCCGACCGGCGGCGATCACATGCACAACATTCACGATACCGACTATACCCGGAGCGTCGAGGGCATGTGGCCCCTGGGTATCTTCGAGCCGCTGCCTGCCGACGATCTGAGCCCTCAGAAGGTGCGCCTGGCCAAATATCACATCGATTGGCAGGTCTTCTGGAACTGCGTTGGGCTGTGCATGTTCATGCCCTACAGCAAGGCGCAGATCCGCGACATTGTCAATGCGGTCACCGGCTGGAATACCTCGCTCTTCGAGCTGCTGAAGGTCGGCGAGCGAGCCATGGCGATGGCGCGAGTCTTCAATGCGCGAGAGGGCTTCACTGCCAACGATGACGTGGCGCACTGGCGTTTCGCCACGCCCTTCACGTCGGGACCGGCGGAAGGGGTACGGATTCCGGACGAAACCATGGAGGCGGCCCTGGCGCTCTACTACGAGATGCGAGGCTGGGACAGAGTATCGGGCGCGCCTACGCGGGCCAAGCTCTACGAACTGGGGTTGGATTGGGTGGTGGGGTTGTTGTGAGTTACTGGCTACTGGTTGCT
>JAFGNR010000442.1 GCA_016926915.1 Anaerolineae bacterium | reverse complement strand
ATGTGATGTGCTTTGTTGGCCCGAACGATGAAAATTCTACCGTAAAGACCGATTTTGTCAAGCTGGCAAGCGCACGTATAATAGAGGTAAGAAGTTTTCATCAATCAGCTTTAGCGCGAAGATTCGCGCGCGATCAGCCAGAGAAAAACCATGGTCAAAAAACGTATTGTCTCACAAACCAGTTACGTCGATCCCAGCAAGGCAGGGCAGACACAGGCCGCGGGAACGCGAGAAGTGTACCAGGGCACGTTGGAAGCGCAGTGGACGTGCAGTTCGTGCGGGCGGACGGGCATCCCTGGACGGCTCAAACACTGTCCAAGCTGCAACAATCCCAAGGATGCCAGTGAGGCGTACGAGGCGCCGACCGGCAAAGCGGGCTATCTCACCCCGGACGAACTCAAGGCGATGGGCGTCGATCCCACGCAACACCTTTCGGATGAGGAGTGCGGTTACTGCGGCGCGAAGCTCCAGCCGGGGACGCAAAAATGCCCCAATTGCGGCGCGGCGCTCGGCGACGTAGGCTACACGACGCACGTCTGCCCTTCATGCGGGCGAGAATCAAACGCCGAGAAGTGCCCGGCCTGCGGCGCGGCGACCAAGGAAAAACTCATCGCCCACCGCGAAGCAGAACCTCCGCCAGCCAAGCCCGTCCCCGCGTGGTTGAGATGGCTTCCTCCCTTCCTGCAAAAGCCCCAGGTTCTCATCCCGCTACTCATCGTTCTGGCAATGGCGTGTTTCTGCGTGATCTCCGGGATCATCGCCGGTATGCCTAGAACGGAAGCCGTGACGGTCACCGATATCGCCTGGGAGCGCAGTATCGCCGTTCAGGAGTACCAGTACGTGGAGCGCGGCGGTTGGTCCCTGCCTGCCGAAGCAGACCTGGTTAGCCAGGAGACGCGCATCTATAGTTACAACCAAATTCAGGCAGGAACCGAACAGAGCTGCGGCTATGAGCAATCCTGCGACACGACGTCGGTCTACGATCACACCGAACGCACCTGCTACGACGACGGCACGTGCGACGAGTACGACGTCTACCGGGATGAACAGACGTGCAGCGACGAGTACGTGTGTAATGACGTTCCCGTCTACGAGGATGTCCCCATCTACCAAACCTGGTACAACTACAACGTGTGGGAATGGGTCGACCTCGAACCCATCGTGGTGCGCGGATCGGATATCGACATCTATTGGCCCGAAACACGGCTGGGTGAGACACAAAACGAGCGAGCGCGCACCGAAAGCTGCATCGTCACCTTCACCACAGAGAAGGGGAACAGCTACACCTACCGCCCGCCCTGCTCCGAACTGGACCAATACCCGCGCGGCTCGCGCTGGAACATCAAACGCAATGTAGACGAAATCCTGGAAATCCAGCCGCAAGGATAAACACACAACTCACCAACGATCACGAAAATGCTTGCGCCGGATCACAATCCGGCGCTGCGGGGACGGCGGATTGTGATCCGCCTTAAGCGCTGAAGTAGGATCATCTTTAAGGAGGTGCCCGCCATGCAAATCACGCACGTTGAAGTGATACCGGTGGAGATGCGTCTGCGCCTGCCCTTCCGCACGGCCTACCACAGCGAAGACGCCGTCGAACACGCGGAGGCGGTCTTTGTGCGCATCGAGACGCGGCAGGGCGATGTCGCTTGGGGCTGCGCGGCCTTCGATACGGCGCTCACCGGCGAGACGCTCGACAGCGTCACGCGCGCGTGCCGCGCCTGCGCCGACCGCGCCCGCGACCTGAACCCGATTAACACCGAATACGCGCTTGCCGAACTCAGCGCACTGACACAGGGCGCACCCTCGGCCTTGTGCGCGTTCGACATCGCCTTCCACGACTTGCTCGGCCTGGCGACCGGGCAGCCGCTGTACCGCCTGCTCGGCGGGTTCCGCGATCGCATCCAGACCTCCGTTTCGGTCGGATTGGGCACGGTGCAGGAGACCGTCGCAATGGCCCGCGACCGCGTCCGGCAGGGATTTCGCATCCTCAAAATTAAGGGCGGTATGGACCCCGAAGAGGATGTACGCCGCGCGCGCGCCGTCCACGACGCGCTTCCTAATTGCATTTTGCGGCTGGATGCGGACGGCGGTTACAGCATCCGCGAGGCGCTGGACGTCGCGCGGGCGCTTGCCGGCCGGCTGGAGATGCTGGAGCAGCCGATCTCTCCGGCAGAGGGCGTCGAGGCGCTACAACAGATCACAAAGCAAAGCAAAACGCCGATTTTGGCATCGCAGAGCGTGGTCGGGCCGGCATCGGCGCTGGACATCGCCAGCCACAGGGCCGCGCACGGCATCAGCATCAAACTGGCAACGTGCGGCGGGATCGCTTGCGCCCGGCGGGTGGACGCGATTGCCCGCGCCGCGCAGATGACGACGATGGTCGGCAGCTTGAGCGAACCGGCGCTGCTGATAGCGGCGGGATTGGCCTTCGCCCTGAGCAGCCCCGCCGTCCGCTATGGCGACCTGGACGGGCATTTCGACGTAGAAAATGACCCCACCGTCGCGCGCTTCGTCGTCGAAGACGGCTGGCTGATCGCCACGGATGTCCCCGGTGTGGGATGCGCCGTTAATCTATGATGCGTATTCTTCCACCGCAGAGGTCGCAGAGAACGCTGAGATAATTTAGAATCTCTGCGAACTCTGCGCACTCTGCGGTTAAACTCTGTTGCCTGGAGGCGCAATGAATCAATCCGACACCCTCTACCTGGGACGGCTCGTGGATGAGCAGAACCAGCTCACCGACGAAGCTGTCGAATACCCGCTCGACCACCTCACCACGCACGCGCTGCTGCTCGGCGCGACGGGCAGCGGCAAAACCGGCCTGGGACTGGCACTGGTCGAGGAGGCGCTGCGCCGACAGGTTCCTGTGCTGCTGCTGGACGTCAAAGGCGACCTGGCGAACCTGCTGTTGACCTTCCCCGACCTGTCGCCGGAGGATTTTGCGCCGTGGATCGACCCCGACGCCGCGCAGCGCCAGGGGCAAACGCCCGATCAGGCTGCGCGGGCCATGGCGGAACGATGGCGCACCGGCCTTGCAGGCTGGGACCTGGGACCGGAGCACATCGCACAACTGCGGCTCAGTGCAGACATCGCGTTGTACACGCCGGGGCTGCGCGCCGGGCGTCCGGTGGACATCCTCGCCCGCTTCAGCGCGCCGCCCAGCGGCGACCCCGACGTGGCGGTGCTGCGCGCGCAAGGGCTGACCTCGGCGTTGCTCGGCCTGGCGGGCGTCAACGCGGACCCGTTGCGCAGCCGCGAGCACATCTTGCTCACCACGCTGATCCGTCACACCTGGGACACGCAGGGCACGTTCGACATCCCCACCCTCATCCGCCAGGTGCAGCAACCGCCGATGGAGCACATCGGCGTGTTCGATGTGGAGAGTTTCTTCCCGCAGAAAGCGCGCTTCGATCTGGCGCTCACGCTCAACAATCTCATCGCCGCGCCGGGCTTCGCCCGCTGGCGCGAGGGCGAGCCGCTGGACATCGACCGCTTTCTCTACACGCCGGAGCGGCGCCCGCGCGCGTCAGTGTTCTATCTGGCGCATCTACCGGAGGAACAGCGGCAGTTCTTCGTCACACTGTTTTTGGAAGAACTGCGCACCTGGACGCGCGCACAGGCCGGGACGCGGACGCTACGCGCGTTGCTCTACTTCGACGAAATCCTCGGCTATCTGCCGCCGCACCCGTACAATCCACCGACGAAAGAGCCGCTGCTGGCTCTCGTCAAACAGGGACGCGCCGCCGGATTGGGCATCGTCCTTTCCACGCAGAATCCCGCCGACCTGGATTACAAGGGCTTGGGCAACATCGGCACGTGGTTCGTGGGCGCGCTGCGGACGGACCGGGACAAGGCGCGCGTGCTGGAGGGTATGGGTGGCGCTGTCGCCGAGGCCGGGATGACGCTGGGAACGGTGGAAACCGCGTTGAGCCGCCTCAAACCGCGCGTCTTCCTGATGCACGACGCGCAGGAAGGCAAACTGCGCTTCTTTTTCACCCGCTGGACGATGTCCTATCTGCGCGGGCCGCTGACCGTCGCCGAAGCGCAGCAATTGACGGCACCGGAGCCTAAGCCCGATCTTGCCGACACCGACTTTTCTATGTCCACACCAGTCTCGCCAACGCCCCAACCGCCTGACTACCTGACTACCCGACTCCCAGACTCTCTCACTACGCGACAAGAACTGCATCAGCGCACGACCCGCCCGCCCACCGTCGATCCCGAAATCCCCCAAGCGTTCCTCCCGGCAACGCTCACCGCAACGTGGGCGATGCGCAATCACAGCACCGTCTTGCCCGCCGAAGCGCCCGCGCAACTCGTTTACCGCCCGTATCTGCTCGGCGCGGGGGTCACGCATATCTTCCACCAACAAGCCGGCATCACCGTGCACGACGAACAAGTCTGGCGTATCGATCCGGCATCGGGCGGGAGTTGGAACCTGCGCTGGGATCAGGGCGAAATGATCGACATGCGGCTGGACGATCTATCGCCGGACGACTTCAGTGAAGGCGTATTCGAAGCGCTGCCGCAGGGTCTTGGCAGCAAGAGTGCGCACGCCCGGCGCGAAAGCGCGCTCAGGACGCATCTCTACCAGCGTAGCCAGATAAGCATCTGGACGTGCAGCCCACTCAAGCTCTACAGTCCCCCCCACGAGAACAAACGCGCCTTT
>JAFGNR010000146.1 GCA_016926915.1 Anaerolineae bacterium | reverse complement strand
TACTGGGCGTTGAACTTCTCGACAAACGCCTCTTCGCGCTCGATCTCTTCGGGGTTGCTGCCGGCGCCCAGGCCGATGAACCAGCGAATCTCGATGGCATCACCGGTAGGCCCTTCAGCGGGCTCCTCCGCCGGTTCTTCGGCGGGTTCTTCAGCCACTTCCGTTTCCTCGACCGCCTCAGTAGCAGGTTCCGGCATCTCGGCCGGTTCACTGGTTGGGCCACAGGCGGTAATCAGTAACAGGGCCGCCAGGAGCATACTCATCAGACTGAACCACTTGTTTTTCATCATGATCCTCCTTCTTTAGGATATCCAATCTCATTGGGAACGGTTGACAACAGGCTGCGGTTCTATGGGTATGGGTATACTCACCTCCTTCTCGATCTCCTCAACGTTTCGCCGTTGTGCCTCATCAGGTGCGTTTGGGAACAGTACCAGGCACAGGCGAGATCATTCTTGGGCCATACAGGAATCGTGTTTCCGTCAGAAAACGATTCCCTGCGTGGTTTTGATGGCGACTCCGCGAAGATGATCCCTGATCAGCTATTGAAACATGTACTTCTTATTCTAGCGGATCAGGCTTTCGTTCGATAGAAGAAAAACGAGAAAGATATGGACAAATCATAGAGAAGCAAAGCCGGGAGCGTTCACTCGCCGGGAGCCAAGGGGTGATGTCGATAGGCAGGTCAGGCCTGACGATAGGCTTCGGGGGATAGGCCAACCTCGCGCCGAAACACACGGCTGAAGTAACCGCTATCGGAAAACCCAATTTCCAGCGCAATCTCGGTGATGCTTTTATGGGTCTCGGTGAGCAGCCGCCTGGCTTGGTTCACCCGAAAGCGATTGAGGTAAGTGATCGGCGTCACGCCCAGCTCTTTGCGGAAACAGAAAGTAAGATAGTCGTCGCTGAGCGCGACGTGCTGGGCGATATCGCTGCGTGAGATGGGATTGGCATAATGTTCATGGATGAACGCCATAGCCTGCCGGACGAGGCGTTGCGCCTCGCCGCTCAATTTGCGGCTACGCTCGAGGGCGGCATCGACGTGGGCGACAGTTTCTTCCACGCTGAAGACACCTTTGCTCAATACTGTCGCTACCCCACGATTGAGACGCGCCATGTCCCTTTCCGTGAGTACTTGGCCTGTCAATACGATTACGGGTATCCCACGTGTGGTTTCCTGGCTGCGCATGGCTTCGAGCACGTCGAAACCATCTACTTGGGGCATCATCAAGTCCAGCAGCACCAGATCGATGTTCTCGCGTCGCAATGCATCCAATGCCTCGATCCCGTTCCGAGCCTGCAACACACGATGGGATGGGAATTGTGCTTCGACGATTCTTGAGTGCATCTCCAGGGTATTCAGATCGTCATCCACGATCAGGATAGTCTTGAATTCACGATCGACGTCCGGAACCAACCAATGTTGGTCAAGGGCTCGCGTCAACTCGGTCATCTCAATAGGTTTCGTCAGGTAATCGAACTCCAGCACCGCTCCTCCATCTGGCGTTAACGAGCAGAACAGCACCGGCAGGTGTTGGATCTTGGGATGTCCTTTGATTGCCTTCAGTATGTGCCACCCCTGTCGAAGTGTCGTGCTTACGTCGATCACGGCGGCGCCGGGAGGGGATACGACCAACTGTGTCAACCAATCGGGGCTCTCGTCTACAAACACTGTGTGCACATCGAACCCTCGCCCAGACAGATGCTCGTGTAGCCGTTGCCCGGCTCCTGCGCGGTGTGTCAGCACCAGGATGCTCTCTTGGGTTAGGGAGGGGAAGGTAGCGGATTGGGCCTCAATCGCCGGCGGCTGTACAACCGGTAACGTGAAGAAGAAAGTAGAACCGGCGCCTTCCTGCCCCAAAGAATGCACGCCAATGGTCCCACCGTGCATCTCGACCAGCCGCCTACAAATTGCCAGACCTAGGCCAAGACCGCCGTAGCCGCGCGCCATGCTCCGTTCCGAACGGCGGAATTCATCGAAGATCACGGCTTGTTCCTCGATGGGGATGCCCAGCCCGGTATCACATACCTTGACCGTCACGGAATCGGGAAGGGTTACAATTTCCAGACATACTTGGCCTTGCCGTGTGAATTTGATCGCGTTGTTGATCAGGTTCAGCGCCACCTGGCGTAATCGTGTCCGGTCACCCCATACCCATAACTGTGAGTCGGGAAAATCCGCGCGCCATTTCAATCCTTTCTGAAAGGCCAATTGGCGCCCGGTCTCTGCGACCAGCCGCAGGGCCTCGTTCAGGTCGACGAATTCGTTTGATAACCGTAGTTGCCCTGCATCGCTGCTTGCCAGGTCCAGCACATCGCCGATCAATCCCCCCAATAGCTGGGCGCTGGTATGGATTTGCTCGACATCTTTGCGATAGGGTTCCGGCAAAGGAACGGCGATCTCGTCGCTCTGTTGCAACAGAATTCCGCTCAAGCCCATGATCAGGTTCAGTGGGGTCCGCAGCTCGTGGCTGACCGTCGAGAGGAAACGCCCTTTGAGTTCATTGGCTTCTTCGGCCAGGCGGCGGCCTTCGATTGCCTCGCGATACAATGCTACACTGTTGAAAGCTGTTGCTAGTTGTTGTGTGATAACGCCGTATAGGTCCAGCCGGGCTGTGTCGAATACGACGAATCCTAATTGGTCGTGCGGCCCGGTCAGCGGGAACAGGGATAGGTTGAAGGGTTGTCCCTTGGGTACCAGATTGTTGGGGGGGAATTCGCGACTGGGGATGTGGAGGGCTGGTTTTTCCAGCGCATTGATGTCGTGGACCGTGGACCAGGCTACTTGATCTTGGCCTTCGGCGCCAAAGAGCGCGATCCACGTGGTTTGGACCCCCATTGCCGGCAGATGTTGTGTGAGCACTTCATAAATCTGTGTCTCGTCCAGGGCCGACGAGAGATGGGCGGTCAACGTGCCCAAACGATTGAGTGTCCAGCGTTGGCTCACCAGGCGTTGGCGGTACTCTTGTTGGGCCTGAGCATCGATCCAGAGGTGCGCTTGATTCAATAAGGTGTGTGCCGTCTCCAGCGTTTCCGGTTGTGACCGGATTGTGGGGTTTTCTTCGAGCGCCCGCCTCAGATGCGACAACGCTGCTTGCCAAACAAGGATATCCTCTTCGCTTTCGGCTACTTTCTGTAGAATGGTTTCAAGAGTGTCTTGAAAGATTTTCGGGTCGTTGTGGGTGATACTTGCATCGAAGGCCGCCGCGAGCTGGCGACACAGGGTCTCAATCTGATCGAAGGTCATACTTTCGGCCTGGGATCGGATCGCAGCAGCCATGGTCCTCGCCAGTCGGAAGCGCAGTTCCTGCGGTGTTCGGTCACTGGAACTACGTTGCGGCTTGGTGAAGGGAATGGGAAAATCATGGGCCGTTGCGTGTGGAATGTTCCGGCCGCAACCGCACGACGCCCGCGTTACCAGGCGGGTGGCTACGCGCACAGATTCGATAGTCCCGGTCTGTCCTGTGAGGTAACGGACAAGGGCTTCTACGGCGCGATATCCCATTTTCGGCAAAGGGACGCGTACACTGCTGAGCGGCGGGGTCTGCACGATGCTCTCCGGACGGTCATCGAAGCCGACGAGCGCGACATCCTCGGGAATGCGCAGCCTTATTTCGTTCAGAACTTGCATGGCCCCCAGGGCCGATTCGTCGTTACTGGCGAGGACGGCTGTAAACGAGGCCCCTGAAGCCAGGATTTCTCGCATGGCGGCGTCCCCACCGTTGTAGGTGTGCAGTCCCCAGGACACCAGGCGTGGATCGCTTACCAGGCTGTGCACGATGATTGCGTCCCGGTAAGCCTGCAATCGCTCGCCGCTATCTCCTTCCATATCGTCCGGACTTCCGGCAACAAAGGCAATGCGCCGGTGCCCGTGGGCGACAAGGTGTTGCATGGCTTGGAGAATGCCGCTGCGGTTGTCAGCCAGAACAGATGGCCCTTCTTCTCCGGAGGCAATGTAGATCAGGGGATGCCCGGCCGCGCGCACGGTTTGCAAGTAGTGCGAACGGGTCTGGGAGTGCAACGGATTCACGGCGATGAGTCCATCGGTGTTCCAGGGGCCGATAGGAACGAAGTCGGATTCCTGCGAAATGATGGGCCAGGCAGGGCGTAATTCATCTACATGACGGGACCAGGATCCCATGCCGCAGGCCAGGAGGACGTTGCAACCAAATTCCCGCGCGGCAAGGCGGATGCCTCGAAAGATGGGATCGAGATAACTCAAGGGGGTTGCCGTCCAGGCGAACTGCCAACCGGCCAGCACCCCGATCGTTGGTCTTCCATTTCGAAATTGGCGCGCCATTTTCGAGCTCGCTTTCTAACACTTGGAAACCTGGTTTCTACATCGGAAACCCAGCCTCCGCATTGGTCGGTCAGCCATAGCCTATGCCAAAAAGTTAGGAAGTCAAACTATCGTCCTGTGAAACCGCATCCCGGCAGAACGCAGGCGCTCCGCCGGGATGTGGTTTGTGCACCCATTCGCTATTTGAGCGCTTCCTGTCCTTCGAAGGCCCGATAGGGTGAGAGGATGTCGAGGATTTCGCGATCTTCTGCGGAGAGAGCTCCGCTGTTTTCCGGTCCCTGGCTGACCATCCGGGCAAGCAATTCTCCCAGACCAGGGCCGAGCATGAAGCCTTGTCCACACATGCCAACTGCTGCCAGGTAACCCGGTATCTCACGGATCCACCCCACGATCGGAGACCCGTCAGGGGTCATGGGGTAGAGGCCCCGCCAGGTGCGCCGCACGCGGATGTTGGTCAGGCGCGGCAGCAAGCCGACCATACGCTGGGCAACCATGGGGAGGAAGACGCTGGTCTCGCGGCGATCCAGTCCCCAGATGTTCGGCTTGGGGGTGATGCAGAAGACGATTTGACCGCTGTGAAGTTGGTAGAAGTAGTAGTTCGCCGATCCGGGGGCGGGGCGGATGTCCACGACCATCGGATCCAGGAAGTGCTGGACCGGCTCGGTGATGCCGGCCTCATGCGAGTCCGGACGCACCGGATGTTCGAGACCGATGAGGGCGCCTACCTCTTTCGCCCAAGGTCCTGCCACATTGACCACTACCGGCGCCGTATAAGTGTCTTTGTCGGTGACGACGCCGGCAATGCGACCGTTTTCCAGTATGATTCCGGCGACGGCCTCTCGAAAATGAAAGGTCGCGCCCGCGCGCTTGGCCTGATCGTAGATGGCGTGACCGAGGAGCAGCGTTGAGCAATGTCCATCTTCCGGCGAGAAGGTGCCCCCGATCAGCTGCTCCCGGTTCAGGTCCGGGATGATCTCCAATAACTCGTCTTTGTCATACCAATCGATATTGAGACCGTACCGGTGTTGTGTTGTCAGGAGGTTTTTTAGCGTCTGTTCCTCCTGTTCCCGGTAAGCCACGAAGGAGTATCCTCCCCGGGTCCACTCGATGTTGTGGCCGTAGGTCTCCTCCCATGTCGCAACAATCTCCAGGGTGCGGAGGCAAAGGCGAATCTTCGCCGGGTCGGAGTGGGTCGCGCGAATGCCGCCGATCGCGGCCTTGTTCGAGCCTTGTCCCTGGCTGGCGAATTGCTCTAGTACCAGGACCCTCAGCCCGGCCTGTGCCATCGACAGCGCTGCCGGCACGCCGACGCTGCCCGCACCAATAATGATAACGTCGTAGGTGTACCCTGATTTTGAGTTCATCGTCATATGCTCCTGGAAAGGCGAGAGTCGTTGTATCGTCCATCCGGTAGGGGCTGATACTGCCCCTACTCGTCACGATCAGACGGGTTTACACCTGCAAAGATGCCCAGGGGTATCTCCACGAACAGGGGGCGTTTTACGTTCTCGGTTACCTCGTCAATCGGAATGCCCTCCTGGCGAAACAGGCGTAGGATGAGCGCGGTGCACGTCTTCCCGCCGCAGGCGCCCATGCCGGCGCGGGTCACCGCTTTGATCTCATTTATGTCCCGGTAGCCCTTGCGGATCAGCGCGCGGATTTCTCCGGCGGTCACCCGCTCACAGCGGCAGACGATGGTGTCATCGGTGAGGCGTTCTTTGGTTTCCGGGAGCGGTTCACCGACCCAGGGTTCCTGAACGCGAATGCCGGCGATTTGCTTCGCAACAGCCTGCGGCGCCTTGAGTTTGATCACAACCGTGCGATCGTTGCGTTTCGTGGCGCGCACACTTGTGACTTCCATCTCACCCATTACACTACCTTCAGCATCCAGCGTTGTCACCAGGTCGCCTACCTGAACGCTTTCCCGCAGGAACTCATAGGCCAGTGTGACGGTAGGCATCTCGGAGTCCTTGCGATAATCCACCAGTGTGATAGCCAATCCGGGACAGATGGTGATGCAGCGCTCACAACCGATGCAGGCTTTTCCTACGTGAGGCCCCAGGAATTCGGGGATATGGCGGATGTCATCTTCCGGGATGTGGATCAGCTGTTGCGGGCAGACTGCCGTGCAGGGATTACAGGGAATTTCCTGCGAGCAGTGGAAGACAGGAAAGATGCCGCTCTCTTGCTCTGGAATGCGTTCTGCGATGGTCTTGCCGGGGTGTGATTTCAGGATTTTAGCGGTTCGATACCATTCGCCAGGGATGTGCTCGTCGGTTGCGCCCAGGAATCGGGCAATCTCCAGCCCCCTAATCTTGCCGGAGAACATGGCGGCCGAGGCCTCGGCGATTTCTTCAGCATCCCCGGCCGCGAAAACTTCCATACCGTAGGCTTGTGCTTTCTCGTAGAATTCGTTGACCGGATCGAGACCTACGGCGATGAGCACCGTATCGCACGCGAAGGATTTCTCGGTGCCTGGAATGGGGGTGAAGTGTTCATCGATTTGCGCGATGGTGACTGATGTTACCTGGTCTGTGCCGTTGGCGCTCACGATGGTGTGCGACGTGTAGATGGGCGCTCCGAACCGGAGGAGTTTATCCTTGTGTACTTTGTACCCTCCGCATTCGGGTAAGGCTTCCACGAGACCGACGACCTCGATTCCGGCTTGCAGCGCGTGGTAGCCCGCAATAAGGCCCACGTTGCCGCCGCCTACGATGAATAGCCGGTTGGCGGCCTTGACCAGGTCGCGGTTGACCAGGGTCTGGAATGCGCCGGCGCCGTATACGCCGGGCAAGGTGTTCCCCTTGAAGACCAGCGATTTCTCGCGGGCGCCCGTGGCTACCAGGAGAATCTGCGGCTCGACCAGCACGTAACGGCCATTATCTTTGAGGATGCCAACTTTCTTGTCGCTGAACACGGCCAGCGCGGTGCTATTCAACCAGATCTCGACTTCTTCGTGTTCGCGGACCTGTTTTTCCAACTTCGTGGCAATGTCGATGCCCCGGGTGCCGGCGTATACAGCATTGATCGACCCGAAGAACCGGTGTGTTTGCAGGACCAGCTTGCCGCCCAGACGGTGTTTGTCGTCGATCAATAGCACGCGCACGCCGTGTTCGGCCAGCTGAATCGCCGCCGACATGCCTGCGGGACCGCCGCCAAGAATCAAGACAGGTACCGGTACTGTCTCGATCTCGTGCATCGGTGGGGCCTCGTCAACCACCGGCAGCGCCGGCAGCCCGTCGAGGGGGGCAACTTCCATGCCTTCGGTCACCGGCGTCATGCAGGCTTTGACGGTCTTGCCGCCGGCAATGACGAGGCATTGCGCGCACTGGCCGTTGGCGCAGAAAATCCCTTGTGGTGCACCATCCTTGGGATGGTGTCCGAAGATGCGAATTCCATGGGCGAATAGCGCCGAGGAGATCATCTCGCCGCGCTGCGCGGTGAGGGGGTGTCCGTTCCAGGTAAACGTGATCTCTTCCGCCGGTTCGATGGGCAGAATTGGGTGTTCGTGAATTCGGTATTCGGCCATAACTCCTTACCTTCTATGTCACAGGTCTCAAAAGCCTAGATGTGAATGCATTGGGCGCCGCTTT
>JAFGNR010000145.1 GCA_016926915.1 Anaerolineae bacterium | reverse complement strand
TCATCGGGCAGTACGACTATGAACTCTTCCTCGATGACCTGACCGGGAAGCCAGGAGAAGGTCGGGCGTAGCGCGAGCGTGGGGAGGTGAACCATACGCGCATCAGGAACGCCGTCAAGGCGACTCACCGCAATGAGGGCGGGTTGCCCGACCATGGAGGTGAGTGGTTGCCACTCGAAATGGAGATGCAAACGCCGGCCTTCAAGCACAACGCCGGCATCCAATAATGCGATGGCATCGTCGAATTCCGCCAATGACGCAGATGCCTCGCGCGCCTCAAGTGCGGCGACCCGCTGTACCAATGCCTTTCCTGAAGCCGGGGCTCTCTCGAACAATAAAAGTCCATCCCGCGTCTCGGTCAAAGCGAATTCCGGATCTGAAAGCAGAAGCCGGATCGCCGGTAGGTCGTGTAGGACGCCGCCCAGAGTGGCGTGGGGATGTCCGCTTGCAAATCCGGTGACCACGCCGGGAGCCGTGTAGTCGAATAAGGCGTCGGCTATGGCCATGTCGACCCGCGCCAACCGGGGCACAACCGGTTCGAATTCGGGTTCACTCGGATAGGCAAACAAGTAGAGCGCGAAACGATCTGTCAGGTGCGGCGCCAACATCATCGATGTCATGACCGGAGTCTCTGAAGGTACATGCTGCACAAGCCACGCATCCTTCACCACATCGCGCGAGGTCCGCCCGTAAGCCCAGGAATCCATGCCCCAACCCGGCGGTGAAACCCAGAATAGGGGATTGAGCGGCACATCGATCAAGCCGATCGTGAACATCAGCGTCATCGCCAGCGTCATACCGAGTTCACCGCGCCAGGGACGCCCGCGCCGGCGACCTTCCGGCGCCCGTGCATGTATCTCGCGCGCCCGCGTCTGTAGCTCGCGCAACCGCGCCGCGCCGTAGATCACCGCCACACACAAGAATGGAACGGCCAACGCGTAGTGGTGAAAGCGGAATCCATAAGCCGAAATATCGCCTACCGCAATCAAAGAAGGAAGAGCCACGACTAGAGCCGGCACAAGCCATCGCGCAGCCCGCCAACCAAGCCACAGCGCCGGCGCAAAGATCACGAGCGCGGTCGCCAGGCGAGGCAGCGGATCGAATGCGGCAAGATTCTGGACGCGACCGAAATAGAACCGCAGATACCCTAGAATCGAAGCCTGGGCGGGTGTATCCGCCGCACCGGCGGTTGCCGCTAACGGTCGGATGACCAGGAACGCCAGCGCCCCATAGAGACAGGCCATGCCGAAAATTATCAAACCGGCCCTTCTCTCACGATCAAGCAACAGCAAAATACCGAGAATGGCCACCGGTGCAGCCACGTAGAACTTGCACAGCAATGCCAGCCCGGCCCAGATGGCGAAACCCCGCCACGCGCGACGATCCAGGGCTTCCAGGGCGAAGCATAACAACGGCACGGCCAGGGTATCGCCGTGAAAATCGAAAAGGACCGAGGACAACGCAGCCGGATAGACGAGATAAGTGAAGGCTACGATGCGCGCCATACCGGGACGCTCAAGACGCCGGTTTGCCAATGCATAGAGGGGAAAGGCGCCCAGCACGAACAAGAGGGCCTGCAGCATTAGAAGGGTCACAGGTGAGGGAAACAGGCGGTAGAGTGGCACGATCAAGAAGTAGATCAACTCCACGTGCAACGCCAGCCGGCTCAAACTTGCATCTTTATAAGTCAGCTCCAGAGGGCGTCCCCGCGTCCCCGTCCAAATCGACTGGGCCATATTGCCCAGATCATGCATGCCGGTGTTATAACCCGCGAACCGCCGGATGCTGAGCCAGGCCAGTAACCCGCCCATCACGATAACGGCAACGAGCACCCACCGATCGACGTGTAGACTTCCCCACGCTTTGGAAAGACGCCGTGTTTCCCTAATGCGAACTGTCGTCATCTGACACCTGACCTGGAAATTTCGAAAAGCATCCCCGACTCTCCTGAAAAAAGATCCCCCAACCGCAGAGCGCGTCAACGACCGTAAGGTCTTATGACCGCCGGCAAAGAACGCCAAGGTAAGATCAAAGTTCTTTAAGCATGGCGCAGCATATCGTCAGAAAATCAAAGTCTGCTTGGCGCTCTCGGCGTTCTCTCTGCGGTGAATTCCCCCTTTTTTGCAGTGGCGTCATCCCCCGATCTTCCGAATCATCATCGCGCGGCTGCTACGGTCCATTTCCAGGTTACCACCCGATAGGGATACGGAAAACTACTCCGTCCGCTACTGCGTCCAGAGACCCATTCCAAGCGCCCTCATCCACGATGTGAACCGGAACCGCCGCGCCAGCGGCATCGTGCACCTGCACTTTGAGGGTGACCTCGAACCGCGCCAGTTTGGTCACCAGATGAGTGCAAACTCGCACGTTCGTCAAAGGTTCAGGCTGCGAGGCAAGCCACGGCACTACGTCCAATGTAGCAGATGAGGCTCCTGGAATTTGGGTAGGCCCCAACGTCAAGGAGGGCAACAAGTCTTCGGCATCCGTCACGTTCCAGTCCGAGCACACGTTGAAGTGTCCCACGGGAAGCTGGGTGACGGAAAGCCCTTGCAAATTCAACGCCGGCGCCCCAGAGGTAAATGCCACGTCGACCGGTGCAAGCAGGAGCCGCGATGTGGGATCAAAAGCCTTCACCAAATCCCGGGGCGGTCCCGAACCATGCTGCAACACAACAATACCCTCGCGCGCTTCGACAACGCTCCAGTTAGGAGCGTCGACTAACACCTTGAGGGCATCCAGGGTCGTGGGGCCGTAAGGATTTTCCCCAAGCCATACATTGAGCGCAATCCATGTCACATCTCGCGTATCCGGGAAGATGCGCAGCATGTCGCGGCGGGCGCCATGCGCGCCCATGTGCATTTCCAGCGAGGCTGGCGCTGCGGCAGGAACCTGCGCCAGGGCCGCGTGGATGGCCGGCTCCTGACCGGTGGTCACAGGCCAGGCAAAGGCCCGGCTCAGCGGCGTGTATCCGGTCACCAGGTGCGCCGCAATCACGCTGACCCCGACCGCTTC
>JAFGNR010000024.1 GCA_016926915.1 Anaerolineae bacterium | reverse complement strand
GACTTCGGACACCTGCACCGCGAGGAGACCGGCATTCACAAGGTCTTCATGGGCTACGCATTCGAAGAGGCGGCGCTGCCGGCGCCATGGCAACAACGACTGAGCAAGATCGCGAACCTGAGTCCCACCGTCATGATCACCATGGGCACCTTCCTTTCCGCCCGCAACGATGTCCTCGACCGGTGCATTCAAGGGGTCAAACGGGCGCTTCCGGAAAGCGCCGTCATCGTTTCCGCCGGGGCCAACGTCGAGAAACTGGCCCGATGGCGAGCACAGGGGGTCATCGTCGAACGCTTCCTGCCCCAGAAGGCCCTGCTGCCGCACGTGGATCTGGTGATCTTCCATGGCGGCAACAACACCTTCACCGAGACGCTTTTCTACGGCAAGCCAATGCTCATCCTGCCCTTCTCCAGCGACCAATTCTCGATCGCGCGCGATGCCCAGGCGCACGCCCTGGCGGGAGTTTTGGATCCGAACCGGTTCACCGAGGTAGAGATGGCAGAAAGATTGGCCTTTCTGCTGCGCGATCCGGCGCCGCAAGCAGCGTGCGCCCACTGGCAGCGACACGTGCAGGCTCGCGGCCCTACCTACGCGGCGCGCAGGCTCATCGCCGAAGCCTGAGAACCCACAAGGCCCCGCACATAGCGGGGCCTTGTGGCATTTGGATGTGTCTAGTGCAGCGACTCCGGCGTATAGTCGCTAAGGTATTGGTAGAAGCGCACTGCCGTCTCGATGCCACGGAAGAAATTGGGAAGATGTAGCTTCTCGTTGGGCGCATGCAAATTGTCGTCGGGCAATCCGAATCCCATGAGCACCGTCTCGATACCCAGGTGCGTCTGGAGCGAAGCCACCACCGGAATCGAGCCGCCCTCGCGCATGAAGACCGGTTCGTTCCCGAACGCCTCCGTATAGGCACGGAAAGCCGCCTTGAGCGCCGGATGGTCACGCGGAACCATGGCGGTCTTGCCGCCATGCAGGTTGCGCACGGCGACCCGCACGGTGGGCGGGGCAATCGCCTTCAGATAGTCGGACACCAGCCGCGCAACCTCTTTCGGGTCCTGATCCGGCACCAGACGCATGGAAATCTTGGCATAAGCTCTGCCCGGCAAAACCGTCTTGGCGCCCGGTTCGATATAGCCGCCCCAAATCCCGTTGACATCGAGCGTGGGGCGGGACGTTGTGCGTTCAACGATGGTGTATTCCGGCTCACCCCAAGCGGCCGTCACCCCGGCTTCTTGCAGCCACGCCTCCCGGTCGAAGGGCACTTTCGCCAGTTCGGCGCGCTCCTCTGGTTCAAGGTCGCGCACCTTGTCGTAGAATCCGGGAATGGTGATATGGCCCTGTTCGTCCTGAAGCCGGGCGATCATGGCGCACAATGCATTGATGGGATTGTGCACGGCGCCGCCGTAGATCCCCGAATGCAGGTCATTTTCCGGGCCGGCGACCTCGACTTCAACGTACGCGAGGCCACGGAGCGCGTAGAGGATACTGGGCAGGTCCTTGCCCAGAATGTGCGAATCCGAAATCACGGCAACATCTGCAGCAAGTAAGTCCTTGTGCGCCATGATGAAGGGATCAAGGTGCATGCTGCCGACCTCTTCTTCCCCTTCGAAGATGCACTTGATATTGACGGGGGGCGCGCCATCGGTAGCCTTGAAGGCTTGCAGCGCTTTCACGTGGGCGAAGAGCTGCCCCTTGTCATCAGACGCGCCGCGCGCTACGATGTCATCGCCCACAATGGTCGGCAAAAAGGGAGGCGTACGCCACAGATTGAAAGGATCGGCGGGCTGCACGTCGTAATGACCGTAGAGCAATACAGTGGGTTTGGTGGAATCCACCAGCCACTCGCCGTAGACGACGGGATGGCCCGCGGTGGGGAGCACTTCGGCCCGGGGAATGCCGGCATCCCGCAGCCGGTCGCGAAGCCAGCCGGCTGCTTTCTGAATATCGGGTTGGTGCTTGATCTGCGTGCTGATACTGGGAATACTGAGAAAAGCCTTCAGTTCATCGAGGAATGTATGCGTGTTCTTGCGGACGTAGTCCAAGGGATTCATGAAGCCCCCGTCAATGTAAGAGATCAAATGTTTACCTATTGTAACACCAAGCTAACAAAAGGGCAACACAAAGGAACGCGTGGCAATCGAACGTTCTCGCAAATGGAACCATGTGGCGAGCCCGCCAACATTCCGGTCGTTAGCCGGTGTAGCGGGCTCGCGATAGTATCACGCCATCCAGCAGACACCCCACGTTGCCGGGCGGGGAAGCAACGAACCTACTGTGGGATTGTGCCGACAACGCCCTCGACAAGCCAATCGAAGCCCAGCATAGCCTCGTCGGTCATGACCTCGCCGGCAGCCACGCGCTCCTGACCACTCGCATCATTGATCGGCCCGGCAAAAGGATGCAACTCGCCGCTGATGATCTGGGCCTTGGCAGCGTTGACCTCATCTTGAACGTCCTGCGGGACCATGTCGCCAAACGGCGCCAAATCCAGAACGCCATCGGCGATGTGGCCCCAATAGGCGTGGGTCTCCCATTCTCCTTTGTAGGCCGCCTCGACGGTCTGCTTGTAGTAGACGCCCCAATCCCAAATGGGCGCGGTCAATACGGCGTTAGGCGCCACGTCCGGGGCAATGGCGTTGTAGCCAATCGCATAGACGCCGTTCTCCTCGGCGAGCTTGTCGGGTTCGGGCGAATCGCTCTCCCGGGCGATCACGTCGGCGCCGACGTCAAGCAAAGCCTGCGCCGCTTCGCGCTCGGAGGGAGGGTTGAACCAATCGAAAATCCAAACGGGATGGACTTCGATGTCAGGATTGACCGAACGCGCGCCCAAGGTGAAAGCGTTGAGATTGCGGACGACCTCAGGAATGGGATAAGGCGCCACATAGCCAAGAATGTTGGACTCGGTCATCCGGCCCGCGACGATGCCCGCCAGATACCAACCTTCGTAGCCGCGCCCATCGTAGATCGCCACGTTGTCCGCGGTCTTGTAGCCGGTGGCGTGTTCGAAAAGAACGTCGGGATAGTCCTCCGCAACCGCCAGCACCGAATCCATATAGCCGAACGAGGTGGCGAAGATCATGTCATAGCCCTGTTCGGCATAGTCGCGAATCACGCGCTCCGAGTCGGCGCCCTCGGGCACGATCTCACTGATGGCAGTCTCGACGTAAGGCAACGCGTCGAGGGCCTGCCGCCCCTGATCGTGGGCATAGCTCCACCCCAGGTCCCCAACCGGCCCGACGTAGACGAACGCGACCTTGAACTTCTCCTCTTCCGCAGCCGGTTCCTCGGCGCCGCCGCAACGCACGGCAAGGAAACCCAGGACAACCGCCATGATTACCAACAGCCAACGGGTTCGAGTCTTCATGTCAACCTCCTTGAAATAGCAATCAGCGTTCAGCCCTCAGCCAGATTTCGGCCAGACACCTTCCGGGAAGCTCGTAGAGAGCTACCGCAGGTACGTTACTTCTATAATACCAGAAAATGAGGGTCTGTGGGCGACTTAAAGCAGGTCTTTTTTTGCTATTTGTCCTGTTCAGAAGGCCGGCGTGAAGACCGCGGGAATGGCGGTCAGTTCTCAGCCGTCAGCCAGAGTATTACGTCGAACGCGCCCGGCCTGATACCGGAGATCTTATGCAGAATCCCCGATCGCTGTTCAGAGAGTCGCCAGGGCGGCGCGCATCCGGGCAAGCGCTTCTTCGAGCAGTGCGCGCGAGGCGCCGAAATTCAGACGCACGAACCCTTCTCCGCCGGGGCCAAAGCTCGCGCCGTCGTTGAGCATCACGCGCGCCTGCTCACGGAAAAAGGTATAAGGGTTTCCGGGAATTCCGGCCTCACGACAGTCGAGCCAGGCCAGGTAGGTCCCCTCGGGCCTGGCCACGTGGACGCCTGGCAGGTGCGCCTGCACGTAGCTCGCAACGAGATCGCGATTGGTTTCCAGATAAGCCAGAATCGCATCGAGCCACGGCTGCCCATCACGGTAGGCCGCGAGGGCTGCCGTATAGCCCAGCAGATTGACATGCGGCGTGAGTCCCCGGTGGGCAGCTGTGAAGCGCTCGCGGAGGGTTGCATCCGGGATCACAGCAAACGAACAGCCCAACCCAGCCACGTTGAAGGTCTTGCTAGGCGCCATCAGCGTGATGGTGCGGGCGGCGATGTCGGGGGCAAGCGCGGCAACCGGAATGTGACGGCGACCGCTGAAGATCAGATCCCCGTGAATCTCGTCGGAACAGATGAAGAGGTCATGCTCCAGGCAGAGTTCTGCCATCGCCAGCAGCTCCTCCCGCGTGAAGACGCGCCCCACGGGATTGTGCGGATTGCACAGGAGGAAGACGCGGGTACGAGAAGTGATGGCGCTGGCGAATAAATCGAGATCAACCTCATAGCGACCGGACGCCGTCTGCGTCAACTGCATATCATGGGAGACCAGGTCGAAATTCCGCCAGGCCTGTAGAATCGGCGGGTAGACCGGGGTCTGGATCAGGACGCCATCGCCGGGATTCGCCAACGCGCTGAGGGCTTGATTGAATCCGGTGACGACGCCGGGCAAGAAGACCAACGCTTGAGGGTCCACAACCCAATCGTACAGGCGCGCCAGACGTTCCACGAGCAGGGTCTTGAGCGCCGGTGGGCAATGGGTATAGCCGAAAACGCCGTGGGCGACGCGTTCCTGGAGGGCTTGAATTACCGGTTCGGGGGAGCGGAAGTCCATGTCGGCGACCCATAGGGGCAGCTCGTCATCCTTCGCCCAGTCCCATTTGATGCTCTGGGTACCGGTTCGCGAAATAGGTTCGTCGAAGTCAAAGGTCAAGATGCTACCTCCTCAGGGAATGATGAATGGCGAATAGTGTAACGTCATCAGGGGGTTACGTCCAGGGGGTGCAGCAGAATTGTGTCGCGGTCATCGCCGGCGAGAAGCCGCTGCATGGAGAGCGAATCGTACAGGCCAGTCTGTACCAGGTACCGGCCCGGCGAAAGGTCTGCAGGCAGCGCCAGCATGTGAGGATCGGTGATATATTCCCCGGCGACCCAGCCGGTGGTCGGTCGCTGCCACGCAGCAGGCACGGCATCGCTCCCCACGATCAAGCGCCCGTTAGCATCCAGCAGATGGACGAAGCTCTTGTAGGCGCTGTGGGTTTCGGCTTCCACGCGCCAGGTCAACTGCAATACAATCTCCTCCCCGACTGTCGCCGAGACCGGCATGGTGTATCCCACCAGTGTGGCCAGCTCCCCCAGCGTGACGTCTTCCAGAAAGGTGGTTTCCGGCGGCGACCATAGGTGCTCTGGCGCGGCAAGGTCTACCTGTCCCAGCAGCAAGGAACCATCGCCGCCAGCGCTCAGGCGCAAATGATAGCGCCCGGCAGGCAACGACGGCGGCAGCAAAATCGCATGCTGCCCGCGCCAGACATCCCCGCTTTTCCACAGAGATGTGGGATACCCCGGCACAGGGTGCGCCGTCACCTCCAGACCCGCGTCGCT
>JAFGNR010000144.1 GCA_016926915.1 Anaerolineae bacterium | reverse complement strand
GACCGGAGACGGCGCCGGACTCCCGGAGCAAACGGCCCAGTCGCCGCAGCACGTCGTCTAATGCTCCGGACGTTGAACGTCGTAACTTGAGTTGGACGTCGCTGCACCGTACCGCTCTGAGAGAGCGACCTGGCGGGCGCGTCACACGTCGCAGTAGCTGTGGGCACACGCTGCCGAATCTTACATCCCGTGGGTGACGGGCGCCCTCAGGCGCGGGGGCTCTGCGCCGTCTCGCACCGGGTAGCCCGGCAGCTGTCTCTGATCAGGAGCACATAGCTTGCAAAAAACCTGCGCCCCCGCGCAGGCGTTGCCCCTTGCCACACGTTCATGCCCTTGACAGGTCTAGAAGATGCTCCCGGGGATGTTCACGTATATTAACACAGACCGAAATCTCACCGGATCGCCCAAATTCGCCCGAAATTGCGGTTTCCGTCGCCCAGGCAAGCCTACGCTTGCTCCGAAGGCCCGCGACCATGCATTGCATATACTTAAGCCAGGTTTATGTTTGTGTCAAGTCCTGCTCTACTGCAAAATGGAAATTCACCGCAGAGCACGCCGAGATCGCAAAGATAACTTGAATTTGAAGTCCGGTTGTCCGGCGTTTCCGCCGGCGCCTCCAGACCTCCCGTAGCAGTCAAGGCCCCTGGTCCCCCAGCGCGGTGAAATAGACCTGGATGTAGCGTTCCAGGGCCGGTGGATAGCGCCGGTTTGCCAATGTGGCTTCGGCGGCTTGCGCGTATTCGGCATAGATATCCTGATAGGGTACGCGGGATTCACCCGGCGTCCCTATGGTAGGGTGCGGCGTGCCCAGGGTTTCTTCCCGGGGTAGTGAGATTTCTTCGGAGCTGGCTGCGAGTCGCGGCGCTACTGTCTCGCCTACCGGATCGGCGGCCCCGGCGTCTTCGTGGCGCCCTGATGCGCCCGAACCGGGCATCGCGTTTTCGTCATCGCGGGCGGCAGGCGATTCCCAGGCCCAACTGGGGGCCTCTGGCGACGGCGCTGCTCTGCGTAGCTGGTTCTCGGCAGCGCGCAGGGCTGTGTGTGCTTCCTCGATATGGGCCTGCCTGGTTGACGCTTGTTGCGCCTGTTCTAGCCTGGCGGCGGCCTGTTCCAACGCGGCCGCCTGGGTCTCCGGCGACCCTGATTGGAGGTCTTCTGCAATCTCATCGAACGCTGCGGCAAGGTCGGGAGCGGCGCTTTCCAGGGCCGCCGACAAGGATTCGAAAGTCCGGGCCAGGTTCTCTTGCGTAGTGGGATCCAGGGTGGGGGACCCCGCCAGTTCCCGGAGCGCCGCTGCTGCATCTTGAATTTCGCCGGCTTGCAGCGCGCCGGCGAGGGGGTCTGCGGTCTCGTCATCCAGTGTGGCGGCTGCGTCGCGCAGTGCGGGCAGCCGTGCTGCCTCCTCAGGCGCCTGCAAGCTAGCCAGCCGCCCCTCGGCTTCCAGGAGGGCCTCTTCCAGGCGTTCGGGGGGGGCCCCGGAATCCTGGAGGCTGGCCAGGGTTGCGGCGAGGATTTCTGCTAACGCCTCGCGGTCTTCGGGCGCCAGGTCCGGCGCCGCCTCCACGGCCTCCAGCAGCGTCTCGATGTGAACCGCCTCGGCCTGCGCCGCTGCCCGAACTGCTGCGTGCTGTGCCAGCACGGCTTCTTGGGGGTTGGGCAGGAGGAGCATGAGCAGGAGACCGAATCCGGCGCCGCCTATCGCCGCCAGCAAACGGCGCGGGAGGCGCAGGGGATAGGCGCTGCGCGCGTCGCATTGCTCCAATGCTGTCTGGGTCTCGCGCTGCTGTTGGCGCGTCAGCAAGGGCGGCGCCGAGATCACCCCGGTATGTAGTTGCCAGGCGGTCGTGAGACGCGCCGCGAACTTCAGGCGCCGGTCGAGATCATTCAGGCGTTGGGGCCACGGGCGCGGCCACCCGTAACCGATCCCGGCGCCCAGGAGCGCTCCGGCGAGGAGTCCGGCGCCGGCAGCGAGCAGGAGCGTCTCGCGGCGCCAGAGCGGTTGGAGACGCGCTGCTGTCGCGCCGCCCAGGGCTGTCGCCAACGCGACCAGGAGACCCCAGCCGGCGCCTGCGAGGGCGCTCTGTTTCCGCTGCGCCGCGATCAGGGGCGCGATCTGGGGGAACAGCGGGAAGTCCGGCATCTTAGTGTTCCGGTCGGGCAACGCGTCGCGTCGCCAGTAGCAGGAAAGCCGCCGCAGTTCCCAGGGTCAAGACGACGTGAATGATCCAGGGCGAGGGGAGGGTGATCGTGGGAGGCGGCGAGAGGGTGGTTCGCGACAGTGTGAAGGCCAGGAGCCCCCATGATCCCTGTTCGAGCCACAACACTTCGCTGGCAATAGCCGTGGTGAGCGGGTGGAGGCTCGTCAGGAAAACCCACCCATATTCGATCAAGGCCGCGAGACCCATGGACTGTGTAGGCCCGAAGGTGTATAGCCAGGATGACGTAACACCGCCCACCAACACCGCCGTGATACCGATCAGCGGCAGCGGAATCAGGGCGACGCCGTAGAAGATCAGCACGGCGGTGACCGTGCGTCTACAGCGGGTGGATAAGAAGACCGCCCAGGCTGTACTGGCGACTGCATTGGCAATTAGAAAAACCAGGGTGACGGCGATTTCGGCGGCGGTCACGGCGCCTAGCCAGTACCCCAACAGCGTCAAGGGGAGCGGCGCGACCAGATAGACCAGCCCGGTCGTCAGGGCCGCCGACCATTTGCCGAGGATGATGGCGCGGGGTTGCAAGCCGGTCGTCAGCAGCAGGTCGAAGGTATGGCGCTCGCGTTCGGCGGAAATCGCAGCAATGGCATGCACGGGGATAAGCAGCGTACAGGCGGTCAACAGCAGCACGCTTGTAGCCCAGAAGAGCGTCCGCCCGCCGCGATATAAGTGCAGCATCGAAACCTGCGCCGGGGGAAGAAAGGGTTGTCCCGCAATGCTGAATCCTACAAAGAGCAGGGAGCTGAGCGCTGTCAGCGCCAGGTAGGCGCTGAGCAGCCAAAAGAACCGGGGACGGCGCACCACCCGGTGGAGATGGCGCCGGAAAATAGGATTCATCTGGACTCCTGTTGGCAACTTCATCATAGAGGATTATACTCTTGGCGCCCTTGATGGGCAACCGGGGTTTTAGCAGTGGAACTTCCCAGGGGTGGGCCGCGTCTTAATCTGGGAGCGTGCAAAATAGCTGACCGACATCAGAGGTGAGATGATGAAACGAGGATGGTTTTTCTTGGGGATAGGGCTGCTGCTGGCATCTTGTGGGCCTACCGTTGTGCCCGGCGGCGTCGCAGAGGAGAGCGCCAGGTCGGCCATTGCGACGCCGGTTTCACCCATCGCAGCGCCGGATGTAACGACGGAGGTTCCGGCGGGTAAACCTGAGCCCAATCAGGTCGATGCTCTGTCGCGCGTGGTGTTGCCGAATCTGGCCGCGGAGCTGGATGTCGAAGTGACCGATTTGCGGGTCGTGGCGGCCGAAGCGACGACCTGGCCTGATGCCAGCTTGGGCTGCCCTCAAGAGGGGTACGACTATGCCCAGATGCTCACGCCTGGATGGCGCCTGGTTGTCGTCGACGCTGACGGGGTTGAATATGTGGTCCACGCTTCAGAAGACGGCGAGCATTTCGTGCGCTGCGGGGTGGACGGCGCACCGGCGCCGACGTCTGCCCCGGAGACGCGGGTGCACCTGTTATTGGCGGAGACGTTGGAGATGCGGGTGGATGCTTTGCAGCTGGTCTCCGTGAAAGCAGAGACGTGGTCCGACGCGAGCCTGGGGTGCCCCCAACCGGGGATGGTCTATGCCCAGGTTGTCACGCCGGGCTGGCGCTTCATCTTCGAGGATGCGCAGGGTACGCGCTATGACGTGCGGACGACGGAACGCCCTACGTCGGTGGTTCTCTGCGAGCCTGGCGAAACGGCGCCGGATGATCCGG
>JAFGNR010000143.1 GCA_016926915.1 Anaerolineae bacterium | reverse complement strand
GTTATTTCCTAATCCACTACGTGACCGGTCAGGGTCCTGGTTGCCGTGGATCCCCGAAATACGTTCGGCGTTACGTCCAGGCGCAGGCGACTGCCCGTGAAGTGGAAGCGAAATGTCGAGCAAAACGCGCTTTTGTAGTAGCAAATCCGCACTTCGCAGATGTCTTCTGCCGTCCAGGCGCCCCCCGCTGCGACCGGTTCAGCGCCGTACCCGCGCACGTTGGTGGTCCCATGCAGCCAATCGGCATACCCAACCTGGATCGGGTGCTCACCGCGTTCGTTGCCCAGGACAAGCGTCTGATGCGCGCCGGAAAAATCGAGCCTGAGGCTCTCAAGCTGCAGCTCGTTAGGATCCAACCGGTACATTTTCCCCTGCCCCCGCGCCGCCGCAGACGATGCAGGCTGCCCCTGCGGCAACGGCAGCGATAGGCTCGCCAACCGGTCGCGCAACGCGCCATAGACCGGCGGGTCGTTGGGTAGCGCCTCGGGTTGCATCGCGGGCAGGAGATGTTCCCAGACCTTGTCGAGCACGGCTTGCATATCCCGCACGCCCCCAACGATGGCTAATACCGCATCTTGTTCAGGCATGACAAGGCAATACTGCCCAAAGGCGCCGTCGCCGCGATAGCAATTGCGCTGGCAGCGCCAGAACTGGTAGCCATACCCTACCGCCCAATCGGGCTTGGTACGGGTGTTACGGGTGTCGGATATGGCCTGCGTCGCCGCAGCGACCCAGGTCGCCGGCAGGATGCGCCGCCCCTCCCACACGCCCTGCTGCAGATAGAGCTGCCCGAAGCAAGCGATATCCTCTGTTGTGATAGATAGCCCGGTTCCGCCGAGGTTGACGCCGCGCGGGTCTGTGTCCCAGGCCGGATTTTCGATGCCCAGCGGATCGAATAGGCGCGGGCGCAGGTAGTCCAGCAGCGATTCCCCTGTCAATTGGGTGAGGATAGCCGAAAGCATGTAGGTAGCCGCGGTGTTGTAAACAAACCACGCGCCGGGCCGGTATTCAACAGGCAACGACAGAAAAACGCGCGGCCAGTTGTCGTCCTCATTTCCGAACACATGCCCGACCGTGTTTGCCTTGTGATGCGCCTCCACACCGAACAGATTCTGCAAGTGGCGGTCCTGAAACACCTCCCCGGTCGTATCCTCTTTGTGACCGGTGTTCATGGACAGCAGATGCCGCACCCGCATGGCCTTGAGATTCTCGCCGGGGTTCGCCGGAGCAGCATCGGGGAAGAACTGCAGGACGGGATCTTCCACCGTAAGCAGCCCTTCGGCTACTGCCAGGCCGATGGCGGTGGAGGTGAAGCTCTTGCTCAATGAGTGAAGCGCGTGTGGAGAGTGAGGCCCGTAGGGCGCCCACCACCCTTCGGCCGCCACGCGCCCATGACGCAGGAGCATGAAGCCCTGCACCGCGTCCAACGGGTGGGGATGCGGTTCTTCGACCGCCCGGATGAAGTCCAAAACTGCCGACGAGGGGATGCCCTCGGCTTCCGGGGTGCTGCGCTGCAATGGCGTCGCACGTGTCATGGTCTCGCTCCTTGGAAAACGGACAGGATTTACCGGATTATCAGCGACCGGTCATTTTCGCCATCGATTGAGGATAGCGGTCCCCTTGTATGGTGATCTGCGAGAGGGCGTCTGCGATCTCCTGCAAGTCGCCAGGCGTGAGCTCGACATCCAATGCGCCAAGGTTGTCCTCCAGGTGTTTGAGCCGCCGGCTGCCGGGAATGGGTACAATCCACGGCTTCTGCGCCAGCAGCCAGGCAAGCGCAACCTGCGCCGGGGTCGCGCCTTTCCGTTCCCCGATTTCGGTCACCAGATCCACCAGGGACCAGTTCGCCTTGATGGCTTCTGACGTAAAACGGGGCGTGCGAGCACGGATGTCATTATCAGCAAAGGTCGTGGTTTCGTCAACCTTCCCCGTGAGGAAGCCCTTGCCCAGGGGACTGTAGGGAACGAAGCCGATGCCGAGCGCTTCGCAGGTCGCCAATACGCCGTTCTCTTCAGGAAGCCGCCACCACAGCGAATACTCGCTCTGAACGGCTGTAACCGGCTGGACGGCGTGGGCGCGGCGGAGGGTCTCGGCGTTGGCTTCCGAAAGCCCAAAGTACTTCACCTTGCCTTCCTGAATCAGCTCTTTCACCGCACCCGCCACGTCTTCGATGGGCACATCTGGATCAACCCGGTGTTGGTAGAACAGATCGATGGCCTCGACCCGGAGCCGCTTAAGCGATTCCTCGGCTACACGCTTGATTTGCTCCGGACGGCTATCCAGGCCCACTGAAGGACTTGGTCCCTGGCCGGGAGCGTGTTTGAACCCGAACTTGGTGGCGATCACCACCTGACCGCGAAACGGTTCCAGCGCTTCGCCCACGAGGTCTTCGTTGGTAAACGGCCCGTAGACCTCCGCCGTGTCGAAAAAGGTGATGCCCCGTTCCACGGCCGTGTGCAGGAAAGCGATCATCTCCTGGCGAGTGCCCACCGGGCGGTCGCCATAGGTCATACGCATACACCCCAGTCCAATTGCCGAAACTTCCAAATCACTGTTGCCAAGGTTGCGCTTCTGCATTTCTGTTTCTCTTTTCAATTACGCACATTCACACTGACACTGGCGGGGCAGCAGATCGAAGCCGCCCTTGCTACGAGTGACTGGCTCAGGAAGGCAATTCACTTCCTCTTTTACACGTTGATCGCTGTACACCATGACCGGACGGCGCTGTCGCTCCGCCTCGCGCTCAACTCGCAACGACAACTGAATCAACTGAATGGTTGGATACATTACAAACCCCCTATACTTGTCTACCGCAGGTAGTTCCCTCGTCCTATCGGAGTTGATCTTCTCTCGACGCAACCCCCGGCGTGCTTAATCAGAGACGGTATTTATGGTTCCGACTCAATTGTATTATACTGCACGCAAGCGCAGAATTATGTAATAATTCTCGATGATCCTTGTACGATTCTCCAAGTCTCCAACAGGAAAAGGCAATTCATAATAAATCATGTTATACTGAGTATTGAAGATAAGTGTGTTTCGAAACAGCACGATCCAGGTGGAGCGCGCTTGACCAGACTCAGAGACGCTTGTGTTGACGCTTTGAGAGTTATTCTATGAGATGGGTAAGTGCGTCCCACCTTTGGCCGTGAAGCGTGTCGTGGGATTCCGCAGGCGATAGAAAGGATAGTTTGGCATGAGTGAGAACGTCACGGTGGATGCGCTACTTCCCTCACGCTTAGCACGTGAGGCGCACAGAATGCAAGCGAACAGGAACGAGTTGGTTGAACGGCTGGCCCGCGCCATCGACAGAGATGGAAGAACAGAGCCATTGAAGGGCCTGCGGCTCCACCGCGAATCCGCACCTACGGAGTGTATGCACGGCATCTCCAGCCTGGCCTTTTGCGTGATTGCCCAGGGCAGCAAAGACGTTTTTCTGGGGGATGACTGCTACCAGTACGATCCTATGCACTATCTGCTGGCCGCAGCCGAGCTGCCCGTTGTAAGCCAGATCACCGAGGCGTCGCGAGACCAACCCTTTCTCAGTCTCTGTGTCGCGCTCGATCCCATGCTTGTCAGTTCAGTGATGGTCGAGGCAGGATACGTCGCCTCCCGCAAACAAGCCAATGCACGGGCGATCAACGTCAGCCCATTGGATGGCAGTCTGCTGGACACCGTAGTGCGGCTCGTCAGGCTCCTGGACACGCCGGCCGAAGCCCCTTTCCTGATGCCCCTGATCACGCGGGAGATCATCTACCGCCTGTTGAAAGGGGAGCAGGGCGCCCGGCTCCGTCACATTGCGATCCAGGAAAGTCACACCCACCGTATTGCCCAGGCAATCCAGAAACTGCGCGAAGAGTTCGACCAACCGCTGCGGATCGACGACATAGCGCAGGAACTGGGCATGAGCGTTTCGAGCTTTCACCACCACTTCAAGGCCGTCACGGCGCTCAGTCCCTTGCAATTCCAGAAGCAGGTACGACTCCAGGAGGCCCGTAGGCTGATGCTTGGCGAGGGACTCGACGCGACCAGCGCCGGTTACCGCGTAGGGTACAATGACGCCTCACACTTCAATCGGGAATATAAGAGGCTCTTTGGACTGCCGCCGCTGCGCGATGTAGAACGGCTACGGGAAGCTGCTGCGGCAACCGCCGGGTGAGCTTCCAGGCAAGAAAAAGAAGTTACACAGAGGTCCACAGAGGAATCGACAGATGATTCTACTGCAAGAAGTGGGAACTCACTGCAGAGAGAGCGCCGAGATCGCAAAGCGGAGGGTTACAGCCGGGCGATGATTTCATCGCGCTGGAAAGTGCGGATGCCGAACCACAGCAGCACCGCATCGATGATCCAGAAGAGCACGCCCAGCAAGAAGACGAATCCCACGCTCAGGTACATGGCGCCGGTGGCTTGCCCCAATACCAGCAAGACGATGGGCAGCACGATGGCACCCGCGATCTGGTTAGCTTCCTGGAAGGTCGAGACGCGAGAGGAGACCAGCACCGTGGCGCCCAGGCCCATGCCGGCCGCGGCCGGCGCCACCCAGACAACCAGCACCCACCACATGGCAGTGGGGAAGAAGATACGCCCCATGGTTTGCCAGCCGCCCAGGTTGACGGATACGGTGTAAAGCGCGAATCCCACCAGCGAGACGACGAGCGCCGGGACCCATGCCGAGAAGACTTTCCCCACGAAGAGTTCGACGTCGGTGGTGGGAGTATAGATGAGAGCTTCCAGGGTCTTGCGCTCTTTCTCGCCCGCGAAACTATCGGAGGCGATCACGCTGGCCACCATTAGCGGCAGAATTAGGTACATCGGGGCGAACATGTAGACGGTGAAGAGCACCACCATCAGCTGGTTTTCGTTGTAGTCGCCCAGCTGCGCCAGAAAGGGTTCCGGCATGCGCGCGAGATAGGCCTGCACATCAGTCGTGGCGGCGCCGGGAATCTCCGAAAGCCGGGGGATGAAATAGGACAATCCGCCCGGCAGCAGCACCATGATGATCAACGGGACCAGGATCATGGGCAGCATGACGCCTTTGCTGCGCACGACGCGCAGCAGGTCGCGGCGGACAATGGCGTGGACAGCGCGCCAGTTCACGCGGTCAGCTCCCCTCCGCCATGCAAGGCAAAGTAGACGTCTTCCAGCGCCGGCTCCTGGGGAGTCAGCCGGTAGACGCGCACCCCCGACTGAACCAGACGCGCCAGGACGTCCGGAATGTGGTCGCGGTCCGGCAGGGCGCAGGAGAGGTGGGCGGTTTCTTCGTTCCGCGCCGGGTCGCGCGCAGGGTCGCGCGC
>JAFGNR010000142.1 GCA_016926915.1 Anaerolineae bacterium | reverse complement strand
TTCCAGGGACCCAAGGGCACCTACTACATCCGCCCCGAGGATCACGTCTGCGAACAACCCATGAACATTCTCAAGCTCGTGAACCTCGAAGCCGATCAGGATGGCGACGGCGTCAACGAATACGCTTTCTTTGAAACCGTCTACGTCTCCGCGTACGACGAACTCGGCGTACCTTGCACCCTCGAAGGCGACTACGCCGGTCGCTGCGGAGATTTGCCCAAGCCGTAACATCACGTATGATAGGGATGGAGGCGCGCCGCGCATGGGAATGCATCCGCCGGGAGGATGTGCGCGCCTCCTCCCCCTCGTAATGCGCAAAACGTGAGACGCAAAACACGCGTTTACGTTTCACGTTTTCCGTTTTACGCAGACAGGGATGGAGTTACTTATGAACAATCAAGCGACAAAACGCGATGTGATATTGGAAGCGCAACACCTGCGGAAAGAATTCGGCGGGCTGGTTGCGGTGGCCGACGTCAGCGCCAAGATCTACGCACGCACTCTCCACTCAATCATCGGCCCTAATGGCGCAGGCAAGACCACACTGTTTAACTTACTTAGCGGAACCCTGCCACCGACACGGGGGCAAGTAATCTTTAAAGGAAAAGATATCACCCATCTGCCACCCCACAAAATGGCACACCTGGGTCTAGGACGTTCTTTCCAGATTACCAATATCTTCCCCAATCTCACGGTCCTGGAAAATATCCGGCTTTCGGCGCAAGCTGTAGGTGGAGACAACTTCAAACTTTTCCACCACTACACGCGCTACCATGCCTACAGCGAAAAAGCCCAAAGGGTCATCGCCCGCGTAGGGCTACAGGGCAGCGAACTGGCGCTGGCGCGCAACCTGGCCCATGGACAGAAACGTAAACTGGAACTCGGAATCATGCTTGCCAGCGATCCCCAGGTTCTATTGCTTGACGAACCCACCGCAGGCATGTCATCAGAACAGGTTCCTGAACTGCTGGCCATCCTCCGCCAGATCATGGAAGAAGACGACAAGACCATCGTGCTCGTCGAACACCGCATGGACATGGTGATGAGCATTTCCGATTTCATTACCGTAATGCACCAGGGCAAAGTGTTGGCAGAAGGGACGCCTGGGGAAATCACGGCCAACGAAACAGTGCAAAAGGCATATCTGGGAGCCTTGTACGGCGACCTGGGAAGCGCGGCCTAGAATTAGGGACTTCGCAGCATGAACGACGAGAGACCAGGTAATTTCCTGATCCCATACTACACGCGCCACGTTTCACGAACGTAGGAGAACACGATGTCAGATGAGAACAACCACATATTGACGGTCGATACCATCCATACCTATATCGGCCAATTCCATATCCTGGAAGGGATATCGCTAACAGTACGGAGCAACAGCATCACCGTGCTCCTGGGACGTAACGGCGCCGGCAAAACCACCACGTTGAAATCCATCCTTGGACTGACCCCACCCCGTGAAGGTAAAATAACATTCAACGGCAAAGAGATCCAGGGAAAACGCGCCTTCGACATCGCCGCAATGGGCATTGGCTACGTGCCGGAACACCGCGCCATCTTCCGCAACTTGACCGTGGCGGAAAACCTGCGCATCGCAGAACGCAAGAAAGGCGATCTCGAACGTCGCTCCGAGTTCATCTTCGGACTCTTCCCGGATCTCAAACGGTTGTACAAGCTGCCGGGAAATCACCTTTCCGGTGGGCAACAGCAAATGCTGGCCGTCGCCCGCGCTCTGGTTGCGGATAACGTCCTGCTGCTCATCGATGAACCCAGTGAAGGGTTAGCCCCTATTCTAATCGAACAAATGATGGAGGCGATCCGCGAGCTGAGCGCCGCCACCACGGTGCTCCTGGTGGAGCAAAACTTCATCATGGCCAGCCAGCTAGGCGAGGATTACTATATCATCGATGACGGGAAGACCGTCCATCACGGGACCATGGACGCCCTGGTAGAAGACCAGGAACTCATTCACCAATACCTGGGGGCTTCGGTCCGTGTGAGAGGAGGCGAACGTTGAAACTCAGGACTTTCTGGCGCGAAAATAGCACTGTCGTCACGTTCATAGGATTGTTGGCAATACTGAGCGTTCTCGGATGGATCTTCATGGGGCAGAAACCCTTTGTCCGCACAACCTTATCCGGATTGACCCTGGCGGCTCTCTATTTCATGGTCGCTGCCGGTCTCACCCTGGTCTTCGGACTGATGGATGTGCTCAACTTCTCCCAAGGGTCCATGTTCATGATCGGCGCGTATGCCGGATGGCAATTCTACACAAATCCCACCTTCCTTTTCGGTCTCGCGCCCTTGATCCTGGCGCCCATCGCCGGCCTGGCGGCTTCACAGTGGATACATCCGCTTGTAGTCAACTGGAAGGTGCCAGAAAACCGGCAGAAGGAACTCCAGGCGCTTTTCATCGTACTGGCGCTGATTGTCGGGCTGGTTGCAGTATGGGGCGTCGATTTCCGTGGCCTGGCCGAGACCGCTATGGTCGCGACGATGGTCGCAGCTGATCCCCTTGCTGAAGCCACGCCCCAGGAACCTCTGGGCAGTTTTTGGTTTCGTCCCGTCCTGCTCCTGATTGCCGGTTTATTGATCGCCGTCGCACAGGCGCGCCCCGGCGATAAGACCAAAGTAGTCTACAAGGATATGATCCGGAATAGCCGCATCCTGGTTGTCGTCCTGTTGGTGCTGGCCCTGGGCGCCGCCTTGATCCGGGAGCCAGGACCGATTGCCGTCCTACAGATGGGCGGCAACCTCCGCTTCGTTCTCTCCCTGATCGTAGGAATCCTGGTGGGCGGCGGCCTGGGCGCAGTGATCGAGGCCACGCTCATCAGCCCACTTTACGTTCGACCACTCTACCAGATCATCGTCACGATGGGTCTGGCCTTTGTCATCGCAGAACTGATCCAGGTGCTCTGGGATCCGCTCCCCTATGCCATGAGCCGACCTCCGGCATTCGCGCAACCGGGCAAAGCTGAAAACATCCTGGCGTGGTTCCGTGGGGGAAACACGACGGTGGACATTCTGGGCGTGACCTTTCCCAGCTACCGCATCTTCATCATCGTCTTGGGCGTGCTGATGTTCGTCGGATTGGCCGTCATCCTGAGATATACCCGGCTGGGGATGATCATCCGCGCTGGCGTGCAGGACCGGGAGATGGTCGAGGCATTGGGGATCAACGTGCGCCGGGTCTTCACAATGGTGTTCGCACTTGGAACAGGACTGGCAGCGTTGGGCGGCATTGGCGCCGCCCCGTTTATCCCGGTAGAACCGATCATGGGTGACAAGTTCTTGATGCAGGGTTTCATCACCGTTGTGATCGGCGGTATGGGCAGCACGACGGGCGCGGCAGTCGGGGCCCTGTTACTCGGATTGGCGCGCGCCTTTGGAGACTATCTGGCTCTCAAATTCAGTCTCACCCCGGCCATTTCCGAAGCCTCGACAGTGATTATCATGGCCATCGTACTGTTGGCGCGGCCCGCCGGGCTATTGGGTAGAAAGGAGTAGGTCATGAGCGAAACAACCGACAACGTAAAAGGTACCTCCACGAAGCAGCGCACATCTAACAACCCGCTCTTGATCTGGTTGAAGAAGAACTGGGGCACCCTCTTGCTGCTCGCCGGGCTCATCCTGTTTCCCTATATCTTCAGCCTCATCAGCGGAACCCCGGTCAGCGAAGGGCCGCCCAAGTTTTGGCAAGGGCAATTCATTGTCATTTTCATCATGGCGGTCTACGCCATGAGTTACGATCTGTTACTGGGGTACACCGGCGTGCTGTCGTTCGGACACGCGGCGTTTTTCGGCGGCGGCGCTTATGCTATGGCGCTTTTCATCACCCACGTGGCCCCAAACATCATCAGTAGCTACCGGATCACGTTGGGAAGTGTGAATGTCACCGAAGCGATTCTCGTGCTGGTTGGGTTTGTGCTCGCAGTAGGCGTGAGCGTCGTCTTGGGGCTCCTGTTCAGCGCCGTTTCCGCCCGCGTGAAAGGCGCTTACTTCGCGATGATCACGCTGGCGATGGCAGAGGCCATTCACATTCTCTCTAAAGCAACCGACTTCGTAGAATGGACCGGCGCCGATGAAGGGCTGCACGGCGTCCCGATACCGGCATGGATCAACCCCACCCAATTTCGACTGCGATTCTACTTCGTGGCCCTGGCTTTTGCGGTCATCATGTATCTCGTCACCCGACGGATCGTCAACTCGCCGACCGGGCGGATCTTCGTGGCCCTCCGGGAGAATGAAAGCCGCGTTCAGATGATCGGTTACAATCCGGCAGTCTATCGCTCGATTGCGTTCATCGTCGCCGCTGTGATCGCAGGACTGGCCGGAGGGCTTTACGCATTATGGACTATGAGCGCCACCCCCACCATGACAGGCTCGGGACTGACCATGGACGCGCTCATCATGAGTATTCTCGGAGGTATCGGTGCGTTGACCGGTCCAATGCTGGGCGCGGTGCTCATGGAGTTCCTGGGACATTTCTTCTACCAATGGTTCGGGGCACGTTGGCCCCTGGTTTTCGGAGTGATCTTTATCGCCCTGGTCATCTTCCTGCCCTATGGTATCGTTGGCACGTGGCAACTGCGCAGCCGCCAGGTACAACAAGGGTGGCGACGCTTGTTGCGCCCCCTACGCATCGAAAAGCAATCCGAGTGACCGGCCCCCGCCTTGTTTTGCGGCCCTGCCCTTAAACGGCAGGGCCGTTTTTGCATTATCCTTCATGATTATGAACAATAGCGAGGCCACATGCGCACGCATCTGGGGAAACGCACGACACTTCAGTTTGACACCTTGCATTTTCCTAATACAATCCGGAGGAGATGATACCGTGTACTAACCTCCAGGCCCTTTTTGGGGAACAGCGTATCAAGAAAACCGTACGCAGCTCTTTAGCAGAATTAGAAACCCGAAATGACCCCAGGCAGCTCGGACCATTACGAAATGAGTAGTGGCTCACACGGATCATCAACCACGCCAAGCTCACGGCGTTCTGTCAGTAAGGGTGTCTTTAGCTCAACAGCATTTTCACAGGAGGCTGTATTGATGAATAAGCGGCTGTTTGGACTCATGATCATTCTGGCTTGTGGGATCGGCCTTATCATTGGATTGGTAGCCATGGAAAAACCGGCGCTTGCGGGTCCCCATGATGCCAACCTCACAAGATCACATGAAGATGCAGGAAGTATTTCAAAAGCAAAGAACCCTGTAAAAGATAGCGATTCCTCCCCGTTGATGGCCCTGCCCCTGCGTTTCATCCCTAACGTAGGCCAATATGCTCCCGAAGTGAGTTTCTCCGTTCAGGGCGCAGGACATACATTGGCTTTTACCCCCAACGGGATCACCATGCACGCGGTAGTAGAGACAGAAAACATCCCCCAGGAGCCGGCGCACCCCCATACGATTTCCCTGGAATTTGAAGGGGCGCTGCCATCCCCCACCCTCGGGGGACTGGACCTCATGAGAGGTGTGATCAACGATTTCCGTGGCAACGACTCCGCTGAATGGCACGCCAATATCCCCACGTATGCCGGGATTCTGTATCAAGATCTTTATCCTGGAATCGATCTGGTGTATCGGGGAACACAAGGCGTCCTCAAAAGCGAGTTCATCGTGCAGCCAGGCGTCGACCCCGCGATGATTCGAATGCACTACCAGGGACTTGAATCCCTGACGCTGCGTGACGACGGGGCATTGGTACTCACAACCCCCTTTGGCGAGCTGATCGAAGCCGCCCCTGTGATCTACCAGGAAAACACGGGAAAGCGGCAATCGATCACCGGACGCTACGTGATACTTGCGCCGGACCTGGTCGGGTTCCAGATTGACGCCTACGATTCGACAATGCCGCTGGTCATCGACCCCGAGTTGGCCTACGCCAGCTATCTAGGGGGCAGTAATAGCGATGAAGGCAACGGCATTGCGGTGGACAAAGACGGCAGTATTTACGTCACGGGGGGAACCTACTCAACGGATTTTCCCCTGGTTGGCCATTATCAAAACTATCAGGCTGACTACGACGTCTTCGTGACCAAGATCGTCAATGTCTACGGGACCTATGACTATGCCTATTCGACGTATATCGGCGGCAGCAAAGTCGACATTGGGCAAGACATTGCCATTGATAAAGATGGGGCTGCTTACGTCAGCGGCTATACACTTTCCAGCGACTTCCCAACACAGGATGCCCTACAACCCAGTCGCGGAGGAGGCTATGATGCCTTCGTAATCCGCATCGATGATCTCGGCGGAAGTTGCACCCTGGGCTATGCTTCCTACCTGGGCGGCAGCGACAACGAGTACGGGTACGGGATCGCCACCGGACAGGGAGCCGGACGCACTCCCACGCACGGTGTCGCCGTAGTTGGACAAACCTATTCCAACGACTTCCCCACCCATAATGCGCCGTCAGAGGCGCTCTCCGGCACCAGCGATGCTTTTGTAGTCCATATGATCATGGTCGGAGAGTCTTACACCTACACCTATGCCACATATCTGGGAAGCAGCGGGTTCGAAGACGGCAAGGCCATCGCACTCGACAGCGATGGCAACGCACACGTCACCGGTTACACAACTTCGGTCGATTTCCCGACAACCAAGAACGCACTTGAGCAAAACCCCATCGGGGATTACGATGCCTACCTCGTGCGCATCGCCGAATCCGGCGGGAGCTACACCTATACCTATGCCAGTTATCTAGGCGGAACCGGACGCGACTATGGGGAAGGTATCGCTATAGATACGCAAGATCGCGTGTACGTCACCGGGAACACCGATTCGACGGATCTGCCGACAACGGCCGGAGTCCTGCAACCGGGGTATGGCGGGGGCACGCGCGATGCATACGTCATCCAGATAGTGGAAACCGGCGGCTTCTATTCCTACGGGTATGCCACCTATGTAGGCGGCAGTGACGCCGATTACGGTTGGGACATCGCTACCGACATCGAAGGAAACGCCAGTGTCACCGGCGACACCGCCTCCGCTGATTTCCCCAAGTTCGCCCCGCTTGACGCCACACTGGGGGGAACCCGGGATGCTTTCGTCGCTCAGATTATCGATGCAGGCAGTACCTACACCTATAGCTATGCTACTTACCTGGGCGGTGGTAATCTAGACCGTGGCTGGGATATCGCCAGCGCAGGTTATGGGCACGTTTATATCACCGGGCGCACCGACTCGGCCGACTTCCCTACATTCAAGGCCCTGGACACCACCCTAAGCGGAAGCCGCGATGCATTCGTTGCAAAGATCCTGGGTCAAAACGGCCTGAAGATTCAGAAAACTGTAACACCGGACCTCATTGGGATCGGGCAGCGACTCACCTATACCCTGGCATTTGCCAACGAGAGTCTGAGTCCGACCTCAGGTATCATCATCACCGATATTGTCCCCATTACGCTCACCAACCTCACCGTTAGTCACGACGGCGCGGCCATTACACCCACGGGCGCCACTAACTTCACATGGCAGGTCGCAACCCTGGGAGCAGAAGAAGGCGGTACTATCGAAATTTCCGGCATCGCCGACCCCAGTCTCTCAGGTGTCTTTTCCATCACGAATCAAGCCACTATCACGTCCACTACTCTCGAGGAAAGCCCTGGCGACAACGTGAGCAGCGTAAGCAGCAGCGCCGATCTCGTGCGGCCACAGCCCCCGGTTCTTGTGGCGCCAGGCAATGGGACATCGATAACCGACACCACCCCCACGCTCGTCTGGCAAGCCAGCTCTAGTGATGACGTCGCCGGCTACCGTCTCAATGTCGATGGCGCGATCACCGATGTAGGAAACGTCACCTCCACTACGTTGAGCACTCTGGCCGATGGCGCCTATATCTGGACCGTTGTGGCCTATGATCAAGCCAACAACTCCAGTACTGTACCGGCAACGCGTACTTTCACTGTCGACACGACGCCGCCCACCCCACCAACGCTCATCACGCCCGAAGATGACGCCTTCCTCAACGACGCGACCCCCACCCTGCGTTGGCAGGCCAGCCCTGACCCGGACGTCGCGGGGTATCAGCTAGACCTGGCCGGCGCGCTCATCGACGTGGGCAACGTGACCAGCTATACCACCGCCCTGCTCGCTGACGGCAGCTATACCTGGACCGTCGCGGCGTATGACGTGCTTTTCACCAGCGCGTTCACCGAC
>JAFGNR010000141.1 GCA_016926915.1 Anaerolineae bacterium | reverse complement strand
CCCCCCCCAGTGTATCTCTGAGCTGGCTCCGTGCATCTCTGTGTAAGCATCTCCGGCCATTTCTCAATTCGGCGCCGGGTTGCTTCATTGCCACAATCCCGATACAATCGGGGCAATTCCAGTTGACGCATCATCAGGAGGCCAAGAATGCAGAACTTCGATCCGCAAGCAGCAGCCCAGATGCTGCAGGCGCAGCTCCAACCCTGGCACGAAGCGGTCGCCGATCCGGCGCCGGCACAGGAAACTGTCCTGCAGCGCCTGCTCCTGGACTACGCCAAGACAACCTACGGGCAAGATCATGGGGCAGCGCAAATCGACACGCTGGAGGATTTCCGCCGGGCTTTCCCGGCCACCGATTACGAGGGGTACAAACCCCTAATCCAGCGCGTCATGGCGGGAGAAACCGATCTGTTGCTGTGGGAACCGCCGGTGGGCTGGGCCATCACCCGGGGGACGACCAAGAACGAATCGAAGTTCATTCCCATGACGCCCACCGACTTGCAGATGCGCGTCAGCGCTGGGCGCGCGGTGATGAATTACGTGGCAATGACGAAAAAGTTCGAAGTCTTTTCCGGGGTCAACCTTAACCTGAACTTCCCCTCGGTAGTGGGAACAGTAAAGGTGGGGGATCAGGAACTGGACTACGGCTACAGCTCTGGCATTTACACCAAACACGTTTCGAAACTTACGCCGGTGCGGTCCATGCCCACACAAGAGGAGATCGATGCCCTCGGCGGGGGGAAGACGCTGAAAGATTGGGAACGGCGGTTCGAGTTAGCTTACGAGACGTGCAAGGAGCAGAACGTCACCCTCGTAGGCGGCGTCTCGCCGACCGCCCTGGAGTTCGGACGTTTCCTACGCGCCCGGCACAAGGTCTATCCCAAAGACCTCTGGAAGGTACAGATCATGACCCTGGGAAGCACGCCGGGCATCAACACACGTTACCAACCCGCCCTCAATGCACTCTACGGGCCGGCCGCCATCCGGGAGATCTATGGGGCCACAGAGGGGATGTTCGGGCAACAGCGCGACGACCTGCGCGCCTGGGTCCCTAACTACGATCTGTTCTTCTTCGAAGTCGAGACCCGGCGCGGGGTGAAGATGCTGCACGAAATGCGTCCCGGCGAGATGGGCAGTCTCATCGTCTCGACGCCGGTGTTGCCCCGCTACCGCATCGGGGATCTCATTTTGGCCTTCCAGGCGCCCTACTTCCGCTGCATTGGGCGTGAACGGTGGTGGACGCCCCTCGCCTACGCCTGGCAAGAGTTGATCAGCTTCAACCTGGGGCAACTCTAGCCGCGCGCGCTCCCGCAACACACACCGCCTCGTCTTTAGCACTGGTGCAGTGCCAGGGACGAGGCGGCGCCTCTACAAAGTTCAGAATTCCACTCGGAATCGCTACCAGCGCTTCTCGCGGAACACTCCGCGCAGCAGCATGGAGATGCCGATGGCAATCAGGATGAAAGGCCAGATCACGGACCAGTTGCCGATGGCGATCCCCACCAGGACGGCAGCCCAGATCAGATTCCCCATGATCGAGCGGCGATAGGAGGGAACGACCACCCGCAGCACCACACCGATCAAGACCAACGCAGCCGCGCCCAGGAAGAAAAGCGTCCACAGCTGAGGCTCGAAGGGTAACTCGAAGGGTAAATCGGTGGCGCGGATCTGAAGGCTAGCCAGCCAGCCGAGGTTGTTGGCCAGCAGCAGCAAGCCGGCCCAGACGAGGGTGGCTGCCCACACCATCGAATCGACGGGATCGCTGCGGTCTTTCTCGCCGTATTCCTTCTCTTCTTTTTCCTCGTATTTCTCCTCGTGTTTTTGCATTTCCTTCTCATCAAACTCGCTCATGATTGCCTCCTGTTTGGTGGTTCCCCATTTCGGGAACCATGATAATGCTGGATATGGGGTTACGCGATGCCGACGTACACTTTCAGTATAGCGCAAACCGCTTGAGAGACAATGCCGGTTGGCTATCCCTCCAGAGCTTTGTCATTCTCTATTCTCTGGCTCACCGTCATTCCACCAGGCACCAGCGGACTCACAGCTGATACGACTTCAGGATATGGACAGGCGCGGCGCCAAGAATAGCGCGAGAAGCTGCTTACACAGAGAGGCACAGAGGGATAAACTCTGTGTTCATCCGTGTCTATCCGTGAGCCTCTTCACAACGGGATGGAGAATGATAAGACCCTGGCTACCCCGTTCATCTCCTGTTACGCACGAGATCGCAAAAAGTCGCAGCCTTTACCGAATATTAACCCAATGTTGAGGGCGAGATAATATCACTTTAACACACACCGGGTATGCTGGAAGCAGAATGACAACAGAAACCAGCGAGGATCGACAGTGACAGAGGCACATCGATGACGACCATCAGCGAACGTATCCTACCCGGCGCACTCCCGCAGCCTTATCCAGAGGCCTCCCAACATCTGATCCGCACGCTGATTCATCATAGACTGACCGCGACGTTCGAAGCATCCGAGATCTTCCCCTTCGACAACACCAGCCGTTTCATATTCTTCAGCGACGTGCACCGGGGCGACAATTCACGCGCCGACGCCTTTGCGCCGAACGAACCCCTATTCATAGACGCCCTGGCCTACTATTTCCGGCAGGGGTTTCATTACGTAGAAGTTGGCGACGGCGACGAACTGTGGAAGAACCGGCGTTTCCACGACGTGGAAAATGCCCATCCTGAGACGTTCGAGATGCTGCACACGTTCAACAGCCGGGGCAGGCTCCATCTCGTCCTGGGCAACCATGATATTCACGGGCCTTGCCGGCATAGAGTCGACAAAGGGGGGCTGATTGCCAAAGAAGGTCTTGTCCTCAAGCATGCACAGACCGGACAGAGCCTCTTCGTCACTCATGGGCATCAGGCCGATATTGTAAGCGACCGTTTCTACCGGTTGAGCCGGCTCCTGGTGCGTAGGGTCTGGCGGAAATTGCAAGTTGCGGGATTGGTAGACGCCACAGAGAAACTCAACATGTACCAACCGCAGCGCCGCTACGAACGCCATTTGCTCGCCTGGATTGAAGCCAACCGCCAGTTTACCATCTGCGGGCACACTCACCGCGCGACGACATCCAGCCGGGGCATGCCGCCCTACTTCAATTCCGGCAGCTGTGTGGTACCCGGCGAGCTGACCGGCTTGGAGATTACCAAAGGAGAAATCGCGTTGATACGTTGGACCGGCAAGCCCGGCAAGCGCTATCCGATCGCCAAACGCGAAGTCCTTGCACCGCCGAGGCCTGTACTGGCCTTCCATACTTAGGGATTCCTGAGCCACAACTAACAACACCGCAGCGATGGCACAGCGATCAAGTGAATAAGGGAGAAGGAGCGCAGGAGGGCGACAACGCCCTCCTTTGCGTTGGCAAACACAGGCAACCGTCCAGGGTCTTCTCATTGCCCAGCCCGCGGCGAAGAGGCTCACGGATAGACACGGATGAACACAGATTTTGTCCCTCTGTGTATCTCCGGCCCAGCTCTGCGCCTCTCTGTGTAAGCAGCTTCGCGCGCCATTCTCGGCGCCGCGCCTGTCCATATCCTGAAGTCATACCCGCTGTGACTTCGCTGGCGTCTGATGGAATGACGGTGAGCCAGAGAATGATAAAGCCCTGCGTGGCCGCCTGAGTTCTCTTGAGAGCCGGCGGAATCATGCTACACTGAGAAAAAACGCTCCAGGATGATGGCGCCCCCATGGGCAATAAGAAAGGTTTGCATCCATGGCCTCCTCGAAAGAATTATCTTTTTCACCACAGAGACACGGAGAACACTGAGAATTCAATAATGAACTTAATAAAATCCAACTAAGACTTTGGTTTTGTTAGAATATATCAAATCATCCTTAATATTCTCTCGGTGTTCTCTGCGCCTCCGTGGTTCAGGGGCTTTTTCAGGAGAGTCATCCATGATCGACAAACTCAGATACCGGGTTTTCGCCATCGCCGCCGCCAGCATCATGCTCATCCTCACGTTGACAGGCCCCCAGGCCGCCGTATCCGGCCGCACCGGCTGTTCGCCCGATACCCCGCCCACCCTGGTTCTGGACGGCATGGCGCTTTCCGTGTGTACGGAGTGGATGACCAGAGGACCCTGGATTACGACAGGGACCCAGGATACCGTCCAAACGGCCACCCTGATTCGCCGTGATGGCGGGTTCCGCGAGCTAACCGTGACCGCCGTGCCGTTTGGCTCCGCCCCGGCGCTGGAAGCGCTGCCCGTGGCGACATCCGGCGCTGCAGATGGGTATCGCGCACAACTCCGGAAATTCCGCATAGAACAGGGAGCCACACTTTACCCGGCCCCGCGCGTTTCGGCCTTCGGCGAGCAAGTACCCGGCCTCCTAAGCGTCGCGCCGCTTTCCCTTGACGGGCGGACAACAACGCCCGTCGCCATCGTCGAATGGGTCGCCGAGTTCGCAGGGCGACTCTGGATCATCCGAGCCGGTCAAGCCCTGACCGCAACCGGCCCATACCACCCGGAGACACAGGCCACGCTTCTGGGCGCCGCGCTATCCGACCTGACGCTCGCGGGAGTCCTGGGGCGCACGTCCCTAACCCCACCGGATGGACAGCAGCAGCAGCAGCCCGTCGTGCAACCTGACAACATAGCCAACCAGGACGGTATGCTCCCCTTCCCTGATTGGTGGGATGGGGACTGTGATACCAACCATTACCGCGAGCAGACCGGCATCGACACCTTCCCGCTCGGCGCGACCTATCGCGGCGTGAAAGCCTGTGGACCGCGCCCGTGGTACGATGGTGCGCCCGATGTACTCGTGCGGTTCTTCCCCGGCGCCTTTGGGCAATATGAATGGGAATGCGTGGAGCTCAGTATGCGTTATCTGTACCTGGCCCACGGCACTCCCCCCTATCCGGGGAACGGTAAGGACGTAGTGTCCAACTACCCAGGCGAGGTACTCGTGACCGTTGCCAACGGGACGCCCGGGCAGGCGCCGCAACCCGGCGACGTTTTGAGCTACGGCCCCACCACAACGTATGGGCACACCGCCGTAGTCACAGGCTCCGACGTCGACAGCGCGGGGAACGGCGCCATCACCATCATGGAGCAGAATTCCAGCGAAACCGGCGCCCGCACGCATACTGTTTCGGATTGGTGGGTGGAAAGCTATTCTACCATCAGCGGTTGGCTGCATGACCCACAGGCAGACCCCATTCCAGACGCCCCACCGCAGATCACATTCACATTAGCCAACGATGTCGCCGTGACTGCACCCGGTCAAGCCATTCATAGCAGCGTCACCAACTGGATGTTTTGGGGCAGCGCCTCCGACGATAACGGCCTCGATCGCCTGGTCTACGTGGCCTGGGGAAACAACGCCGCCGCCGGGGAAGCCCTGGGGACCACCGACTGGACATTTGCCCACATGGGACTCTTGGGGCACAACCGCATTCACGTGCTGGCTTACGATACGGCCGCACAACGAAATCTGGCGACCGACACCTGCTACGTCGATCTCTTCGTCGACGTCGCCCCGCCAACCGTCACCCACTATCTCGAAGGCGCCGCCTCCTATGCGCTCCGGTACCAAACCCCGGTGACCGTGACGCTACACGCAGAGGACGCCGGATCAGGGACGCTCGACAGCACACTGGGCATTTCGGATCACTTCCGCGCCGGCGTGGCCGAAATCCGTTACCGTCTCGATGACGGCGCCTGGGTAGCGCTGCCTGGAAATCACGGCAGCTTTACCGTGACCACGCCCGGGGATCATACCCTCGAGTACTACGCCAGCGACGTTGCCGGCAGTAGCAGCGATGCGCGTACTGTGAATTTCACCATCGACGATGTCCCCTCGCCGGCCCCAAGCGCCGCCGCCACGACGGCTCTCGATACGCAGGCGCCATCCGGCGTAGCGACCATCCTCGAGGAAACGGTCGGCCCGACGACCTGGGATCTCACGTTGGAAGTGACGGGGGTCGATCCTGCCGGCATCGCAGCCGTGCGCGTCGGATATTCGCCCGTGTTCAGCGATAGCATCTGGCGCCCTTTCACTTCACCCATCACCGTGCCGTTGCAATGGTCCGCGCCCCCCACCCTCTACGTGCAGCTGCGAGACAACGCCGGCAACGTCGCCGAAACGCTCACAGCGACGTACACAGTGGATACCACACCTCCCACCGGCGCGGTAACCCTGACGGATATTGACGGAATGACCGTGACGTGGCAACTCGACGTTGCCGACGATTTAGGCGCCGTAACGCGCCTCTGGCTCTCGCCGGATCGGGACTTCATCGAAGATGTGGTGGGCGTGACATACCAGCCCGTGTTCGCGTGGCACACGGCGGGAGAAACGGAGCTATACCTGCGTTTCGAAGACCAGACCGGCAACGTCTCGAAGGTCTATCGCGCGCCTTGCCAGTACGAAGTACACCTGCCGCTGTTGGTGCGCAACGAATAACATGAAAGGCGCTGTAGATCATCCCCACCGGTTGGTCATCGACCCGCGCCACCTTGATCCGCAGGCCCACATCCTGCATTCGCTCGAAGTACGCCAGGCGCCGGGCTGCGCACGCATCCGTTTCCGCCGACTCGTGGACGTGGCTGCACGTCCCCACGAAGTAGGCATCGTCAGGCGTCATGTCACGGACGGTCACGGCCATCACACACCTCCTCGATCACAACCCGCATACGTCGTATCTGCCTCCAGGCCGCCGCTACGGCAAAGCGGACCTTGTTGCAGGGACACCAGACGCCGAAGCACTCCCGGAAAGGACCACTCCGGAAAGGGGTGCGGTGGAAACAATGTGAGCGCACTATACAAACGATTCCCACAGAAGTCAACGATGACGACCAGGACGTCATCCTGAGCGGAGTGGAACGAACAACACGAGTAGAGCGCAGTCGAGGGATCTCACGCCATGCAAAAGGAGAAAATTCCCCGACCCCGCAACCAGTTCGGGACAGGCTGCTTGAGACTTTTGCAGTCTTCAATTGCCGGGCATTTGACGGCATAGTCTTCGAGGCTACAATGAGCAGCAACATCCCAGGAAATGCGTAGCTAAGGAGGATACGATGACCGAAGACCCCATGGACACCCCATTCGAGGAAGAGTTCCACGACGAGACTCCGCCCCAGGAACCGGAACCCCGGCATACGCGCCGCCGGGGCGGCGAATGGATGGCCGGCGCCGTTCTGATCCTCATAGGCCTTATCTTCTTGTTGCAGAATGTAATGGGATCCATGCCAGTTCTGGATAACTGGTGGGCGCTCTTCATTCTGATCCCGGCCGTCGGATCGTTCAGCACCGCCTGGCAGAGCTACCAGCGTCACGGTCGCCTGAACAGCGGGGCGCGGAGCTCCTTGATCGCCGGCATTGCCATGGTGATCGTCTCCGCAATCCTGCTCTTCGGCTTGGATTGGGGTACCTGGTGGCCCGTTTTCCTGATCCTCGCGGGCATCGGGGCGCTCCTCTCGGGGGTATTCAGGCGCTAGAAATCTTCGCCTGATTCTACAAGCCGGTCGATCGACCAGCCGTCGATCGACCATGCCGGGACCCGCACGATCAGACTGAACTGCGGATCAGCTTTTGCATTCCACAACGACTCCCAGTCCTGGGATGCCGGAAGGACCAGAAAGGCATCATGGCGCGCCTCCCAAACCGCCTGCAAAGCCAACCTCAATTCCTGCCGGACCGCCGTGGACATTTCCGTACCGGCAGCCATCGTGAAAACAGGACGCCCGGCAAAGACCATGATGTGAAGCGCCGTCACCGGATCATCCACCAGGACAATCAGGTCGTGGGATGTGGTATGGTGCGAGAGGCTTTCGGCCAACCGGTAGCGCAGATTGGTATCCTGTCGGTGGCGAGGTAGGATGGCGAAATCTGCATTGGCCGCGCCAAGAAGCAACACACCGGCCAATATGACCCTGAGCCAACGGGCGCGACGCAGCCTGGCGACGCCTGCCTGAGCACAATCGCCCCACCAGAGCGCGCCCAATAGCCAGCCGCCCGCTATGACGGGCGCCCAGAAACTGACGTCAGAAGGCACCCACAACACTGCAAACGCCGCGTAGGCTATGAGCCACACCAAAAGCATCCACAATGCCCGGCGACGGGGTGGCCGGCGGCGCGTGTAGTAACGCGCGAGACGCACCGCCGCCAGCGCCAGAATGCCGGCGACGGCGCCATAGCAGGCGACGAAAGCAAGACGCTCGAGCATTCCCGCAGCCTGCCAGAACGCCGGCGTGCAATCGTTGAGCGCCAGGCCGGGAAAAAGCGCCACCGCGCGGAGCAGTCCATAGACGCCTCGCAGCAGGTCCACCGGCTCGAATGCAGCGTAGCCGGTGGTCGTGGAAAGCAGCGCCGGATCGCGAGACCCGGACGGCACAGCAAGGATCAGCGCCGCGCCACAGAGCGCCAATCCGGTCGCCAGCGCCAACCCGTAGACGATAGCCCACCGCGTCCGCGCGCGTAAATTGGCAGCCGGCGCAACCAGGAAGCCCACCAGGATAACAGCCCCCAGGATCAGGCTATTGAGGTAGAATAACGCCGCGACCCCCGTGCCCAACGCCAGCGCCACAGCCGTTCGATCACGGGGCGGTAGAACCAAAGCCCCCCAAAGCAGCGCCAACGCCGCTGCCAGCGGCACGGTCACGAATTCGGCCTCGACACTCAACAACCACGTTGCACCGGAGACGGCAAATCCCACGGCGATGAGCGCAGCCATGATCCGGGAGCGGCTCAGATGCAGCGCCAGCCCAAACACCACCCCGACCGAGATCGCACCCGCGCAGGCGTTGAGCACTTGCAGGGGGATCATGGCGTTCTCCCGCCAACCACACAGAGTCCATAGCCGGTACCAGAGGGCGCCCAAAGGAGCCAAGGCCGCGTGATAGACATCCAGACGCAGCGGCATATTCCGGCCTATATCCAGCGCGTACGCCAGGCCGTCCGCCGAATAATGACGTGACAGGGTCCCGAGGTAAAGGAAAAGGGCCAGGCAGGCAATACCCAAACCCAGCCCTATATCCGCTCGCGAGCCTCGCCGTACCGGGGGCAGATCAACATCGATCACAGGGGCGCGCACTACATGCGAGAGAGCACTTCCTTCTTCTTGGCCTGGTACTCTTCCGGAGCGATAAGGCCGGCATCCACCATGTCTTTGAGCTGCTGGAGCACCTTAACCGGATCGGCCTGGGTCTCCGCAACTGCCGGTGCACTTGGCAGATAGATGCCGCCGGCTTCTGCGCGCCGCTCTTCCATATCGCGGCGGCGCCGTTCTTCCACCATTTCCTCTTCCATCTCTTGCGCGATGGCGTAAAGACGACGCGCCTGCGCCTTGGGCAAATACGCCACCGAGAGCAGCACATCATCGACCGTCTTCAAAGAAAGCGTCGCGCCGATGAGATCCTCTTTCAATTCGGCGTCCCCCAGCTCGCGCCAGATGTAGTCCTCGAAAGCCGCGCGCCCCAGGAGTTTCGGCTGGAAGATGATGAAGCGCCGCGTGGTCAAAACAACACATTTCGGGGTGATATTGACGGGTTTATGTTGCACTGCGATGTAGAGAATCTCCTCCCCACGCGTGAGGATTTGAGACACCTTCGCGAAGGCATCCCGCACCGATTCAAAGTCCTGTTCATCTTGAAGAAACCGTTGGAGTTCCTCCGCCGCCGGGGCCGATGATCTTCCTGATGTGGTCGTCTGATCCGTCATGGCTAGCCTCCTGACAACGTTCCTATTGACATTGAGGTACACCCGCATTATACCGTGCCCAGGGGAATTGCCAAAATAGCGTAGTCCGGCTTGGGGAAATCCAGGCAGCCTCTTTTGAAAGCAGCTTAACGGAACCTTAATAGCGCCATAACAACCTCTTGAGCCAAAACGCGTATACTGTATGAGATAGGAATCGGAAAGCGCCGGCGCACTTGACATCTCGAATCTGTGCCGTACCATACGCAGGCACAACCCGGAATCTTTAGGTTTGAGGCCGGCAACAAAGCAGCATGAGAAGCGCAGTGATACAACCAGCAAAGCAGTTTATCTTGATGACCGTCACGATCGGAGTCGTGCTCGTGAGTAGCTTTGGGTGCACCCCAACACCAGACACGCCCGTGACTCTGATCCTCCGTGATTGGGAAGACGATCTCTCGCCGGAAATCCTGGCAGCATTTACGACAGAGACCGGTATCCAGGTCTCCAATGTACCTTACACAGCCCAGGAAGAGGCCGTCGCCGAATTACGCGCAGGCCAGGTGTGCGATGTTCTCGTGCTAGAGAGCCAGCTGATTCCAGCGCTTATCACCGGCGGCCTATTGGCGGAGATCGATTATGCGCAGATCCCTAACTACAAGTACATCTCGGCCAACTTTCGAGATATGGCCTTCGACCCCGGAAATGCACATTCCGTGCCCTACAGCTGGGGCACCACGGGCCTCGTCGTCCGGACCGACCTGGTCGAGGCGCCTATCTCGCGGTGGAGCGATCTCTGGGATGCCAGGTATGCCGGCAAACTGATGGGATGGAATCTACACCGCTATATGATTGGTCTGACATTGAAGTCGATGGGCTACTCCCTGAATTCACAATCGCCGGACGAATTAGAAGTAGCGCTGCTGCGTCTTGTCGAACTGAAGCCGCGCATTTCCCTGGTGGATTGGGAAGCCGCCGTGTCGGCCCCTTATCTTGTCAACGGGGATGTCATCATTGCCGTAGGGCAGGCAGACGATGCGCTCGTGGGCCGGCAAACCAACCCGGCCATTACATACGTTATGCCGGAGGAAGGCGCCATTCTCTGGGGCGACAACTTCGTCATTCCGGCAGCCTCTCCGCATAAGGCAGAAGCCGAGCAATTCATCAACTTCCTGTTACGTCCTGAAATCAGCGCGCAGATCATGAACGAAACCTATTACTGGTTGCCCAACGATGAAGCCCTGAAGCTCATCGATCCCGAACTACGCGCCAATCCGGAAATCTTCCCCCCGCTGGAAAGGCTAAAGAATGCTGAGATCCTCCTGCCCCTCAATTCAAGAGGCGAAGCGCTGTACGCCGACGTCTGGGAACGATTCCTGGCAGCCGATTAGGAGCACACCGTGATGCAGTCGTCATCTTCGCATCCAGCCCCTCCCACCCACCAGATGACCTATAGCCTCCGGCGGCGGCTGATGCTCGTGCTCGACGCCGTAATGACGTTGATCGTGCTAGTCGTGGGTTTCAGCGTGGGCGCAATCGTTTACAATATCGAGCGAGACGCCTGGCGCAACCGGCAACGAGAAGCCGCGACCAGCGCGGCGCGCGCCGTCGAGACCTTCTTGAGCGGCATACAGAGCCATCTGGATCTTGTCGGCATTCTCGATCGCGTCTACCTCTCCACACACTCGGAGGACCTGGAAGCGCTGCTACAACAGAACGATGCACTTCTCGAGATCGTACGCGCCAATGCAAACGGCGACGTCTTTGCCGGCGCCTATCGCGATAGTCCCGTGCTTGCCAATCTGTTCACAGTCCCGCAGTCCACCTGGTTCCTGCAGGCGCGTCGCGGGATGCCCTATTTCGGCAAAGTACAGATTTCGGCGGATGATACCCCTTACCTGATCATGGCGGTCCCCACGCCTGAGGGTGACGTGGTCGCGGCGCGGCTGCGAATCGACCTGCTCTGGGACATCATCGCCGGCGTCCAGTTTGGGCAGACCGGGCATGCCTACGTCGTAAACCTCGAGGGTGAAATCATCGCCCATCCCGACCGGGAAATCGTGCTCGACTACACCCGTATCCGCCTGCGTCCCGAGATGCAGGCCGCATTGGAGGCGCCCAACAACGAGTGGTATGGCGCCTACACCAACTTCGCCGGGCAAGATGTCGTGGGCTCTACCGTGGCGTTGGCCCGCGGCGAATGGATCATCTTCACCGAAATTGCTTCCGCCGAAGCCAGCGTCACTGCCGTTCGCGCGATCATCGCCATTGGCGGCGGCATCCTACTTATTTCCATCATGCTGAGTATCACCATCAATTACCTGATGAAATCGTTGATCTTCGACAAGCTCAGAATACTCCAGGACGGCGCGGCGCAGATTGGCAGCGGCGACCTCGACCATCGTATCGCCGTGCCCCAACGTAACGAGATCGGGCAACTGGCAGCAGCGTTCAACGAGATGGCAATCCAGTTGAAAGAACGCGAGACCGAGCTGGCCCGGGCGCGAGACGAGGCCGTAGAGGCCAGCAATTTCAAAAGCCGTTTATTGGCCAACGTAAGTCACGATCTTCGCACGCCGCTCAATGCGATGATGGGCTATACGGAGATTCTGCGTGAAGGCGTCCATGGTACATTGTCGGAAACCCAGCTCCGAATCTCCGAACGGGTCATGGTCAATGCCAAACGGCTGCTGAACATGATCAACAGCCTGTTGGATCAGGCGCAGATCGAGGCCGGGAAACTCAAACTGCGATTCCAGCCCTTCTCACCGCACGAGCTCCTTGTGGAGTCCCAAACCATCATGCAATTTGCAGCAGAAGCCAAGGGATTGGACTTCATGCTCGAAATCGACGATGATCTCCCGGAGATGCTCATGGGAGATGTACAACGACTCCAACAAATCATCATCAACCTGGTAGACAATGCCGTCAAGTTCACCCAGGAAGGGAGCGTACAGATACGGCTATTCCAGGCTGCCCCCACTTACTGGGCCATTGCGGTCTCCGATTCCGGACCCGGCGTGCCGCCGGAAGCACAACAATATATCTTCGAGCCTTTCCGGCAACTCGATGGCTCAATCACGCGGGAACAACGAGGGGTGGGCCTGGGACTTTCAATCGTCAAACAGCTGGCGCAGATGATGGGGGGCGCGGTCGATCTTCAAAGCAAAATCGGCAAAGGAAGTACCTTCATCGTCAAGCTGCCACTCATTCTGCCATATGAGGATACCCATGACTAAACCATTGGCCTTTATCATCGAAGACGAGAGCGACCTCTCCTATATTTTCTCCGAGGCGCTCAAGGAAGCCGGTTTCGCCACCGAAATCATCGCCTCAGGAGATCGCGCGCTCGAGCGCCTGGAAGCCGTGACGCCGGACGTCGTGATCTTGGACTTGCACCTACCCAAAGTGGATGGTCGCCAAATTCTGCAACGTATTCGTGCCAATTCGCGGCTCGACAAAACACGTATCGTGATTGCGTCGGCAGATCCATCCATGGCAGATATGGTCGACAAAGACGCCGACCTCGTGCTGATCAAACCCATCAGCTTTGGGCAGCTGCGCGATCTGGCCATGAGGGTACGCGCTTCCCTCGACAGGACGCCCTGACATCTTCCGAAACGACATCCACCCGCCACCCAACTGGGCCAGCAGGTTCCGATCAGAGCAGTGATTTCCCGAAGTACCTGATAGTATCCGTGGGGCGGTAGCAGCGTTCTGAACCGCCCCGGCACGACTATTACACCTTGGGCGCCAGCCGTACCCTGCGGAAGAACCAGGGAGCGCCGAGGGTCATCCATAGACCGACCAGCGTGTAACGCACACCTCGTAACACGATGTACAGGGGTTCCCCCTCACCAGGGAAGAGCCATTTCAATCCTTCCCGGATGGCCAACAGGAGCGCGGCGCCCACGATGAACCGCAGCGCGCGCTGCCACGCCGGGCCAGCAGTAGAAAATCCGCCGATCTGCTGCGCCACGGCCATGCCACACGTCGCACCCAGGAAGAGCGCTGCGGTGACCACGCTATCGGCTGTGGGATTGAGAACAATCAACACCACGCTGACCCCGAAGCAGATCAGCAGCTGGTATCCCAGGCGTTGTGCGTGCACCCAAGCCTCCAGACGCTCCGCAAACCCCAGATAGATCGCGAGCAACGCCCCACCGATGAGCCAGCCCACCAGAACCTGTTGTGGGAAGTGGACGCCAAGATAGATGCGCGAAAAGCCAATCAGCAGGATCAACGCGCCGGCAACGACCCAGCCCCACGCTTTGCGAATCCAGGCAGCGAAAAATCCCCAGATTACCACGGCCAGCTGCGCGTGTCCGCTGGGCATACCGTAGCCCGAAGCCTCAATCACCTTCACGCCGGGTTCCAACTGGAACGGGCGTGGCGCCGCAATCCATTCCTTGAGCAGGAAGTTCAGATACCCGGAGAGCACCAGGAAGACCCCCATCCGGGCGCCTTGCACGAAATCGAAACACCAGAGGATCAACGGCAGCAGCAAGAGCATGAAATCCTCGTTGCCCAGCTGGGTGATCCCCTTGAAGAAGAAATCCAGCGCCGGACCGCGCCAGTGTTGCACGGCCATGATGACATCGAGACCCCAGGCTTGAATTGGATTCATTGTCAAACTCCTTGAAATGGCGAATCAGCGAATGGTCACGTGACATGGCGATTGCCAACGAACCCTATTGTACTCAGGGTGCGTGGCCTGCCAACTCGCCAACAGGTCAAATCAGGGTCATGTCATTCTCCAGTCTGCCGCGAAGAGGCTCACGGATGCCTCCGTGCATCTCTGATCCTGCTCTGGGTATCTCTGTGTAAGCATCTTCTTGAGCTGTTCTCGTGCCGTACCTCTCAACATCCTGAGATCCTATCATCCATGAGCCTGCCGCAGCGTATGGCATGACAATGAACCAGAGATTGACACTCCCATCCTTTCCGTTACAATGCGCCTAGTCAAGATCCCCAACAAAAGTGATGCATGAAGAATGGCGGGGAGGACGATTCGATGGTTTTCGGAGGAGATGCATGACCAAGCAATTGACGAGCGCCGAGATTCGCCAGGCGTTCCTGGATTATTTTGCCGCGCGAGGACACACTGTGGTGCCCAGCGCAAGTCTGGTACCGCAGGACGACCCCACCCTGTTGTTCACCAACGCCGGTATGAACCAGTTCAAAGATGTGTTCCTGGGCCAGGGGACCCGGCCCTACACCCGCGCCGCCGACACGCAGAAATGCATGCGCGTTGCCGGAAAACACAACGACCTGGACGACGTGGGTCGCGACGGCACCCACCACACGCTCTTCGAAATGTTGGGCAACTGGTCCTTCGGCGATTATTACAAGAAGGAAGCCATTGGCTGGGCGTGGGACCTGCTGACGCGGGTCTTGGGGCTGGAAAAAGCGCGGTTGTGGGCGACGATCTTCCAGGATGACAAAGGCGACCTGGGCCGGGACGACGAGGCCGCCGGATACTGGCGCACGGAAACCGACATTCTCCCCGAACACGTTCTGCCCTTCGGGCGCAAGGACAACTTCTGGGAGATGGGCGACACCGGTCCCTGCGGCCCCTGCTCGGAGATTCACTACGATCGCGGGCCGGCGGCCTGCGACAGGCAACACGTACCGGGGCACGTTTGCCGCGTGAATGGCGATTGCGCGCGCTTCACCGAAATCTGGAACCTGGTGTTCATCCAGTACAATAACAAGGGCGCCGGCGACCTGGAGCTTTTGCCCGCCCGGCACGTCGATACCGGCATGGGCTTCGAGCGCTTGGTCGCCATCCTACAGGGCGTCCCCTCCAACTACCGCACCGATCTCTTCTGGCCCATTATCGAGAAGACGCAAGCCCTGGCAGGGCAGACAGATGCCGAACGCGAGGCGAATATGACGGCCTATCGCGTTATCGCCGACCACGTGCGCGCCTGCACCTTCCTCGTGGGCGACGGCGTGTTGCCCGCCAATGAGGGGCGCGGCTACGTCTTGCGCATGGTATTGCGCCGCGCGGTCCGCTTTGGCCGCAAACTGGGCTTCACCGACCCATTTATGTTCGAGCTGGCCGGCGTCGTGATCACCCTCGTGGGGCGCCAGTTCCCCGAATTGCCCCAACGCGCCGAGTTCATCAAGGCTACCCTGCGCAGCGAGGAGGAGCGCTTCTTGCGCACACTCGATCTGGGGCTGGCCCGTCTCGACGAGATCATGGAAGACCTCAAAGCCGGGGGCAAGACAGAAATCCCCGGCGCCGATGCCTTCTTCCTGCACGACACACTCGGGCTGCCATTCAAAGTCACCACCGACATCGCAGAGGAACATGGGTTCACGGTCGATGAGGACGGCTACCACGCAGCCCGGGAAGCACAGCGGGCGCGGGGACGCGCTGCGGGCGATTTCAAATTGGAGGACGACGACCGGGCGCACCTCTACCTCGAGCTGAACGCTGCCGTGGAATCATTGCATCCCGAACCGCTTGGCTATGATCCTTACGGCGCCCTGGACATCCAGGCGCAGGTCGTGGGTCTGATCGCCTGCGACGCAGTCATGGATAAAGCAGTCGAGGGAACAGACGTAGAACTCGTGTTGGACGCCGCCAACTTCTACGTCGAATCCGGCGGGCAAGTCAGCGACACCGGGCGCATCGTGGGGCCGGATTGGGAAGTCGAGGTCTCCGGCATGAAACGCCCTATCGAGGGGCTGATCGTCCATACCGGGCGCGCCGTCAAAGGGCGCCCCACCGTCGGCGATACCGTCCGGGCCCAAGTCGACGCGGCGCGCCGGTGGGATATCATGCGCAACCATACCGCGACCCACCTCCTGCACCGCGCGCTACGCGAAACCCTGGGCAGTCACGTAGCCCAAGCCGGTTCGCTGGTGGCTCCGGACCGGCTGCGATTTGACTACACCTATGAGCATCCCCTAAAGCGCGAGGAACGCGCCGCCATCGAGCGCATCGTCACGGAGGCGGTACTGGCCAACTACGAGGTCCAACCGCGCCAGGAGGCCTACCGCGATGCCCTGAATCAGGGCGTAATCGCTCTCTTCGGCGAGAAATATGGGGACGTGGTGCGGGTGTTGCGGGTCGGCGATCGCGACGCCCCCTTCAGCCAGGAATTGTGCGGCGGCACGCACGTTCACCGCACCGGCGACATCGGCCCATTCGCCATCGTATCCGAAGGCGGCATTGGCGCGGGGGTCCGGCGCATCGAGGCGGTGACCGGTCGCGGCGCGCTGAATGCGATGCAGGCGCTTCGCGACCGCCAGGAAGAGGCGGCAGCGCTGCTAGGCGTCATTCCTGACGAGGTGCCGCAGCGCGTCGCCCGGCTTCAGACCGAGCTCAAGGCTGCCCACAAAGAGATTGAGGCGCTCAATCGCAAGCTGGCCCGCGATAGCTTCGAGGGCCTGTTGAATGACGTGGTGGAGGTTGCAGGGGTACCCGTGCTCGCCGCGAGAGTCGAGGCGCCCGACGCCGATACCCTGCGCGAAATGGCCGACTGGTTCCGCGACAAAATGCAGGGCGGCGTGATCGTGTTAGGCGCCGTGATCGATGCAAAGCCATTGCTGATTGCCGCCACCACCAAGGCCATGACCCAACGCGGCCTTCACGCCGGAAAGCTGGTCAAGCAAGTCGCCCAGATCGTGGGCGGCGGCGGGGGCGGGCGCCCCGATATGGCCCAGGCGGGCGGGCGTGATGCCTCGCAGTTGGATAACGCGCTGGCTGCCGTCGCCGGTCTGGTCGAGCAGATGTTGGCCTAAGTAGAGACGCGACGAACCGGCGCTCTGTCAGGGAGCGCCGGTTTTGCATTTCTGAAAGCGTGTTACAATCGAGGCTATCCAGGCAGTTGCGAACTACCCGGATGCGCGAAATCCGGTCTCGCCTTCACCACCGGGAACGGACTCAGCACACCCTTGAAGCCAGACAAGGAGTCGAAGATGTTGACGCGTCTGAAAACCTTTCTGATCGGCTCTCCCTTACCGACCCAGGAACTGGGAGAGGCCAAACTCAACAAACTGCACGCCCTGGCAGCCTTCTCGCCGGACGCGCTCTCCTCCATCGCCTACGCTAACCAGGAAATCTTTCTAGGATTGGTGGTCGCCGGCAGCGCGGGCCTGGCGCTGACGAAGCCCATCGGCATCGCCATCACTACCCTGCTGGTCGTCGTAGCGCTTTCTTATTACCAGACCATCCACGCGTATCCCTCCGGCGGCGGCTCCTACGTTGTGGCGCGGCGCAATCTGGGACGGATCCCAGGTCTGACGGCCGCTGCCGCCTTGATGATCGGCTACCTCCTCACCGCGGCGGTCAGCCTGACCGCGTCGGTGGAGGCCATTGCTTCGGCGTTCCCCGTGTTGTGGCCTTACCGGATTCCGGTCGCGCTGGCCTTCCTGGTTCTTATCACCCTGGCCAACCTGCGGGGGCAACGCGAGACCGGCGCTTTGATGTCCATTCCCGTTTACCTGTTCCTGGGGACGTATCTCTCGATGCTCCTCTACGGAGGAATCAAGCTGCTGGTCACAGGGCCTGTCCCCACGGATGCCATAGCAGTTCCGGCGGTCCTGCCGGCGGCCCAACCGCTGACCCTGGCGATCGTCCTGCGCGCGTTCGCCTCCGGATGCACGGCGTTGACCGGGATCGAGGCCATCAGCAACGGGGTGCCGGCTTTCAAATCGCCGGAATCGAAAAATGCGGGGAAGACCCTGCTTGCCATGGCGGTGTTAATGGCGGTGCTGTTCGTGGGAAGTGTGTGGCTGACGCAGTCTTTCGCCGTGGTCGCAGGCCCCGATGAGACCATTCTCTCCGCACTGGCGCACCGGCTGCTGGGACGCGGCCTGCTCTACGGCGTCATCCAGGTTGCCACCATGTTGATTCTGGCAGTGGCTGCGAACACCAGTTTCGCCGGCTTTCCGCGTTTGGCCCAGATTCTGGCACATGAAGGATACCTACCCCGACAACTGATGGCCCTCGGCGACCGTCTCGTCTACGCCAATGGCATCGGTGCGCTGGCCATCGCGACGGCGGTCCTGATTATCCTCTTTGGCGGCGACACACATGCCCTGGTGCCGCTGTTTGCAGTGGGCGTCTTCCTGGCCTTCACCCTCTCGCAAAGCGGGATGGTTGTGCACTGGCTGCGCGAGAGAGGGCGCGGTTGGGGTCTGAAAGCCATCCTCAACGGTCTGGGCGCGCTCGCGACCGGCGTCACGGTGCTGATCGTCGGCGTCAGCAAATTCGTAGAAGGCGCCTGGATTACTATCATTCTGATCCCGCTGCTTGTGTTGCTGTTCGGAGAGATCCACAAATACTACCGGCAGCTCTCGGAAGCGCTATCCAGCGAGCCCGCCACGCCGGGACCGATACCCACGGCCCGGCCTCGCATCGTCATCCCAATCTCCGGCATCAACAGAGCGACCGGCGGAGCGTTGTCCTTTGCACAAGCCATTACCCACGACGTGACCGCCTTGTATATCGAAATCGAGCCGGGCACAGGCGCCCCACTCCGCAAACAATGGGAAGAACAGTGGCCCGGCATCCCCCTGGTGGTGAGACCCTCCCCTTATCGTACCATCCTGCGCCCCCTGCTGGAATTCCTGGATGAAATCGACGCCGAACGCAACGACGGGCAGTTAGCCGCCGTAATCCTGGCGGAATTCGTACCGGGGAAATGGTGGCAGAACCTACTCCACAACCACACGGCGGGATTGATCAGATCGGCGCTTCTTTACCGGCGGCGGTACATGGGATACCAGCGCGCCATCATAGACATCCCCATCCACCTCAACTAGACACGGATGAACACAGAGTTTATCCCTCTGTGTATCTCCGGGCCGGCTCTGGGCATCTCTGTGTAAGCAGCTTCTCGCGCTATTCTCTGCGCCGCACCTGTCAATATCCTGAAGTCGTATCAGCTGTGCGTTCGCTGGCGTCTGGTGGAATGACGGTGAGCCAGAGAATGATAAAGCCCTGGGCCCGGGGCTTTCCTGTTTTCTGAGGCAGGTCATGCTACAATGAGGCGCGGCGGGAAACCGCGACACAGATAAGGAAAAGACCCACAAAGGAGATAGAACATGGAGAACACCGGCAAAGATTCACAGAAAAGCCTCGGGCAGCGCCTCAAGGAGATCGTGCTCCTCTTTGCGCGGCTCGGCGTCACCGCCTTCGGCGGTCCGGCGGCGCATATCGCCATGATGGAGGATGAAGTCGTCGCCAAACGACAATGGATGACCCGTGAGCACTTCCTCGACCTGGTGGGCGCCACCAACCTCATCCCCGGTCCTAACTCAACGGAGATGGCCATTCACTGCGGGTACCATTATGCCGGCATTCCGGGCCTGATTGCTTCCGGAACCAGCTTTATTCTACCGGCGGCGCTGCTGACGCTGGTGGTGGCCTGGGCCTATGCGCAGTTCGGCGCCCTACCCGCAGTCGAACCCTTCCTCACAGGGATTCGCCCGGCGGTCTTGGCCATCATCCTCAACGCCGTCTTCCGGCTCGGCAAGAAGGCGCTCAAGCGCTGGGAATTAGGCGTGATCGGCGCCGGGGTAGTAGCGGCGGCGCTGCTAGGAACCAGCGAGATCATCGCGATTCTGGCTGGCGGCATCGCCGGCATGTTCTGGCTCAACATCCAGCGCGCCCAGACGGAGAAACGGCTAGGCGCCCTGGTGCCCCTGGGATTGGCAGGGCTTCCGCCGCTGGCACACCTCGCCGCGAGCACGCCGCCCATCACCCTGCCGGGTATTTTCCTGAGCTTCCTGAAGATCGGCGCCGTCCTCTTCGGCAGCGGATACGTCCTCGTCGCCTATCTGGAAGACGAACTGGTGCACCGGCTTGGCTGGCTGACCCAACCGCAGCTGTTGGACGCCATCGCCGCCGGACAATTCACTCCGGGGCCAGTGCTCACCACCTCGACCTTTGTGGGATACCAGCTCCAGGGCATTCCCGGCGCCATCGCCGCGACCGT
>JAFGNR010000140.1 GCA_016926915.1 Anaerolineae bacterium | reverse complement strand
GTCGGTACGACGATCACGCCGCTGCTCTCAGCAGGCGTCGCCAGCAATTGTCCATCAGCAGCCGACACCAGGTCAAGTACATCCCAAATGATCTTGGGAGCTCCTTCTCCACCCAGCATTTTCCCGGCATACTCCATCGTTCGACCAACCAGGTCGCCGCCGAAGCGCACGGTGCCCCGGAAGACCCCTTTGTCCGTGGTGGAATCCAGAATCGCCGGACCTTCGCCCCCGATCATCCCCACCCCGAAAATCGCGACCTTGCTCAAATCATCGATAACGCTGAGGCCCTCTCCCTTGGCATATTCATCCACCATCGCCTTCGAGGCCCCCATGGCGCCGTCCCCGGCATAGGCAATGACGAGTTTTACATTGGGGTTGGTGGTCAAAATGTTCTGCATTGTGTTCTGACCGGCCTGGAACATCTCGGCCTGCTCTACCTGAACGATCTTCACCGCCGGTGCATACGTTGGATTGGCGACACGGTCTGCTTCAGACTTCCCCGAGAGGTAATTCCCGCCGGCGTCCGAAATCGCAGCGCCAGCAGCATCGATGTAAGCCCCGGTAGCATCTTTCAGAAAAGGCTCGGCGATCATCTTTAGCCCGGCGGAACGCGCCACTGCTTCCTCGTTGAGCGTGGATTCAAACACTACCGTCTCGATCGAACCAGGGGCAGCATCCGGATACGTGGCATCCACCCATTGCTTCGCCATCAAAGCCGCATATTCACCCGATAGGAACTGGTCCATTTTCATTACCGAGTCATAGGCGTTTTCATCACCCGGATCGCCGCCAGCAAACAAGACGGTCACGCCGGCATCACGGGCTGCTACCAGTTTGGGCGCCAGACTGGTGGGTTCGACAGCCATGATGAACATGAATTTCACTTTCATCGCAGTGAAGTTTTCCACTTGCGTGGCCTGTGTGACCGCATTGCCATCGGCGCTGGCAACCTGAACATCATATCGATCGCCAAAAGTGTTCTTGAACGCATCCTGGAACCCCAACATCAGCGGGTTATCCAGGGAAGGCAGAGCTACAGCAATGATTTCCTTCTCGGCAGGGGCAGGGGTCGTCGCTGCCGATGAACAAGCCGACAGCAAGGCTACCAGGATCACCAGGGACAGCAGCACATACTTCTTCATGACGTTTCTCCTTCGCAATAGGTCTGAATTGGATACTGTGAAAGGGCGTTCACCATCTTCACCTTGGGAATCACCGGGCTAGCGCCTCCATCATTAACAGTATAGCTTTTTGGCTACCTGGAAGCAATTCAAAGTACGCCTTGATCTATTCCAGAACAGAATGAATCGAGATGAAGCGCGGCGCGCCCGACAGGGATGCAGGCAACGATGAGCGGTTCGGCTCACGCCCGGGAGCATATAGACAGAGAGAGGCCTGGCAGCCTCTCTCTGTCCCCTTTGTAGAAGGCGAACCCTACTTCAGAATCCCATCCAGAAAAGCGAACACTCTGTCCAGATTCTCTTGCGCTGTAAACTCCGATGTCCCATGCCTGGCTCCTTCCAACAGCACCAGGGTAACCTTATCCGCGCTGATCGACGATTCCAGCGCAGTCGCAAAATCGATCGACTGCTGAACGGGCACATTCGCGTCAGCGGTACCGTGTTCGATGAGGAAGTTGGGAGTCGTCGTTTCCGTCATGGTCTCGATGTACATTCGAGGATTTGCTTGCTGTGTCAACTCGGGATCCTCTGTGATCAATTGCCCGATATATTGGCTCTCAAGGGACATCGCGCTGCTGGTTGCGCCCATTGCGGGTGTAATGCCTGAAGCCTCAAATTGCGCATCCATGGCCAGGAAGTCAAGGGGACCAAACCAATCCACAACGGCCTGCACAGCGGAAGAATATTGCAGGTTTTCCAGATTGTCGTCATTCAAGCTATTGACGTTGCTGGTTGTCCCCACCATTGCCGCCAAATTCCCGCCGGCGCTATCCCCCCACACTGCTATTCGGTCCGCATCCAGGTTATAGGCTTCCGCATTGGCCTTGATGAACCGAATGGCCGCTTTACAGTCGCTCACCGCTGCCGGAAACGCGGCTTCACCGGAAAGCCTGTAATTGATGCTGACGACCGCATACCCATAGTTGACGCCTTCCAACATGGCTGCAACATCGCCGCCGGTGGCGCTTCCCATCATAAAGCCGCCGCCGTGAATGGCTACAATTACAGGAAATGGACCTACTCCTGCGTTGGGAAGGTAGATATTCAGGGTCTGGTTGCTTGACACAGTTCCATAGGGGATTTCCGTGAACTGGGTTTCGATGCCGGACGTATCGACTGCGCCGGGTCCCAGCCCACCGCCGTTCCTTGGACCGCCGCTCATGAGCGGCGAGTCTTCAGCTGACATCTCAACTGTAGGCGGGGCTTCCACAGTTGAAACCTCTTCTACGACAGACGCAGTGTCATTGCTAGATGAGCAGGCAACCATTGAAAGCAAGAGCGCATCCAATACGATGAGGGCGAGCATTCTTTTCATTCATTCCACTCCTTGAATTGAAAGCGTATACATAACTACGACAACAGTATAATCACCCGATCGGTCGTAAGCAATTCATTGCATGCTATACTCTATTCCATTCCGGAATGGATCGAGGTACAGCATGGAACTCAAGCAAGTGGAATACTTCTTGATGGTGACAAAGATGGGGAACTTCACGAACGCCGCCGATGAACTATTCATCTCGCAGTCGTCCCTATCCAAGCGCATCATCGCGCTAGAGCAAGAACTCGATTGCTCCCTTTTTGACCGCAGTAAACGCAAAATCGCCCTAACTCCGGCCGGGGAGGCTTTCCTGATTCACGCGCGGGGTCTCATGCAAACCTATCAGGCCATGCTTTCCGAGATGACCCAATACAAAATTACCCCAGCACTAGCCATCGTCGCTATTCCGGTCATTGCGCAATATGGCATCCCTTCGTACCTGGCCCGATTCAGGCGCACCTTCCCCACGATCCAATTCACATTGGAAGAACGCGAGGCTGCGGCGATTTTGCCCGCTCTGCACACACACCAGTTCGACCTTGCTTTTCTCCGTGACAACTACCTGGACAGAACCCAATACACGTGTCTTGACGTCGCCCCAGACAAGTTGCTGGTTGTCCTTTCACCCCACCATCGATTAGTGAAACGCCCGGTCCTATCTCTTGCCGAACTCGCTGACGAAAACTTCATCATGTTCGACAAAGGCACTGTGGTTCACGAGATAGCAGTGGAAGCCTGTCGTCGCGCGGGTTTCATGCCGCGCATTTTCTATGCCAGCCTGCGGGTAGAAAGTATCCTGGGGTTGGTCGCCTCTCAGGTAGGTATTGCATTGATGATGGAAAAGGTCTACGCCTATCACCAACACGCCAATGTGGTAGCGCTGCCGCTGGAAGAGGTCATCGAAAGCCACGTGGTGCTAGCCTGGATGAAAGATAAAAAGCTTTCCCGACCCGCCAGAGCATTCGTGGAGTTTGTCGAGAAGGTACTGGCGATCTGACGGCACAACAAAATAGGCACGGATCGGAGAATCAGAATCTGTGCCTATCTGTGTTCAGCCTCGCTGGTTTTCACAGTCCAACCGGGCTACATCCCGGCGCCGGCGCATCTCCTACTCACGCGTCGCGACTTTTCCCACCGAGGCGACGTAGATGGCAAATTGCTCCTCACCATCCACCCCCAGCAAGGCATCCATTTTCGTCTGGTTGTAGGCGGCAATGGCGCAGGTTCCCGCGCCGATGGATTCTGACGCCAGATAGAGGTTCTGGCACGCGTGTCCTGCATCGAGCGCTACCAGTTTGGGAGTGGCAATGCTATAGCGCCACTCAGTACGGTAAGGGACAGCTACGAAGACAAAGGTCACGGCGCTGTGCGCAACGAAGATCTGATCGGCGCATGCTTCAGCCGCCTTTTCCGCCAGGTCAGGGTCTGTGCGCAGCCAGCAAAGCCGGTGCTCCAGCGCCAGGTAGCGATAGAGGCCCGGTTCGATGCCCTCTACACGGTTGATCACCAGATAGATTTCCAGAGGATGACGCGCCCCCGCCGAAGGCGCCATACGAAACGAGGCCAACCCCTCCCGAAACACGTTGCGCAGGCCTTGTGCAGCCCACAAGAGAAAGGAGAGCTCCTGCAAAGTCACTGCCTCATCCGTGTACTTGCGCCGGCTGCGGCGTTGTTCGATAAGGGGACGCAGTGGGACGTCGCCCAGCTCGAAGTCCTCCGGTGGAATGAGATCAATCAAAGGCGCAGCTTCCGGATGCGGCGCCTGCAATGGGGGGCGCGGCACGCCCTGGCGTTGATCGGTGACCAGATCGCCAAACGCCTCCCAGGCATCTGCTTTGATAAGACTGTAGTCAACTTTGGGTGAAGACATCGCGCCTCCTTTTTTGAGTACGTCTGAAATGATCGAATGCGATAAACCATCTGCCATCAGTCTTCGGCAAGCAACGCTTCGATGGCGGCCCTCATGGCTGGGTTCACGTCAAAATGCATGTCGAGAAAGGCCAGAATGGCCCGCGCGGACGCCACACTGCCCTCATAGCCCAGCACAAAGGCCGGCAGTTGGGCTGCGATCCCTGGAAAACGCTGTTCGAAACGCCGCTCGGCAACAAAGACATCCCGGCGCGCCGGTTGTTCCGGCTCGATGAACGGCGCCAACTCCAGGATGCGATCGACCGCGTGTCCCTGGATGAATCGCGCCGCAGAAAGCCGCTCGCCCCGGTGATAACGTCCCAACCCCACAAAGAGATTGGTCAACGCTTCACCGACCAGCCACTCGACGGTACGGACAGGGGACGCCGGCGGCTGTGGGCGCAAGCTGCCCGGATTGAAACCGGCGTCACGCCAGACGATTTCCGGCTCCGGGTAAACCGCGGTTGCCAATTCATCCACGTCAAAGACCGCAAACTCACAGAAGACTCCGTCCTCAAACAGCAGTTTACATCCATCGCCCGTGTTCCTGAAAGCGTAGACAACCGGACTTACCGCCTCCATCCATCCCAGGTCCGCGATGAATGCCTGCTTGTGACCGCGTTCGACGATCACGAAGAAGTCCAGATCGGAATACCGGTCCACTCTCTCGCGCTCCGGTCCCACCGATCCAAAGCTCAGCAGCGCCACGGCCTTGCCGGTCGCTGCCAGGGATTGCCCGATGGCCTCCAGCCGCGCGAGAAGATGGGGAACCGCGCGATCATTCTCCAGGGTAAACACACTGGCGTTGGGAATTCCGTTCATACCTGCATTTTACGTCAGGAATGGCAATCTGCCAGATTGGGTCTGCCCCAGAGTCTTCTCATT
>JAFGNR010000441.1 GCA_016926915.1 Anaerolineae bacterium | reverse complement strand
GTCGGCGGGGCGGTAACGCTCCGGGTCGATCTCCACGCGGATGGGGACGGTGGCCAGGGCGATCAATTGATCGACGAGGGATTGGATCGTGCGCGGCGTCCCAGCAGCGATGTTGTAGACCTCCCCCGGTTGCCCGTGCAGCAGCGCGAGGTGATAGGCGCGCACAACATCGCGCACATCGGTGAAGTCGCGGGCGGGCGTGAGGTTGCCCACGCGCATCACCGGCTCTTGCTTGCCCGCCTCGATCCCGGCGACCTGGCTGGCGAAGGCCGGCAGCACGAAGCGCGCCGACTGCCCCGGTCCCACATGGTTGAAGGGCCGGATGCGGATGACGGGCAGTCCAAAACTGATGAAGTACTGGTAGCCCATCACATCCTGCGCCACCTTGCTGACACTGTAGGGATTTTCCGGGCGCAGGGGATGATTTTCGGTTAGTGGGAGTTCAGCGGCGCTGGCCCGCCCGTACTCTTCGCCGGAGCCGATCACGAGCGTGCGCGGCGCGAGGTCGAGCGCTTTGAAGCCCTCCAGCAGGGTGAGCTGCCCGCGGATGTTGTTCTCCAACGTACCCCACGGGTCCTGGTAGGACGTGGGGACGTGCGATTGCGCCGCCAGGTGGATGACGTAATCCGGCGGCGACTGGGCGAGCAGTGCGCGGGTCGCCTCGGCATCGCGCAGGTCCAGGTAGTGCAGCGCCTCGCGTTGGGGATCGTCGGGGGGCGGCGGCGTATCGGGATAGCTGGTGCCGGTGATGGCCCAGTCGGTGTGCGTGAGGAAATACCGCCGCACATGGCTGCCGACGAATCCGGTGGCTCCGGTGATTAGAATGCGCATAGTTTCTCGTCCCGCCGTTCTGAAGTCGGATAATCTCAGGATTTCCGCAGACCGTCCATTTTTCACCGCCGAGGTCGCTGAGGACGCTGAGAAATTATTCATTCTCTGCGCTCTCTGCGTTCTCAGCGGTAAGATTAGTAACTTGCGTAAGTCCTGAATCTGAATAAGTGATGCGGTCATTATATGGGATTGAGGGTGAAAGTCAATGCCAGCTTGCCGCCTTCTCCCTTTCCCCCTATAATACAGATGTGCAACAAAACTGCCTTGAGGGCATAGCAGACGGGAAATGAATTACAACAACTTTTGTCGGGGCAATTGGTGGTCTTGGAACTGGGTTATTGATCGCAAATTACATTGGGATGCGAATAGTCGGTCGAGATTGGTTCGGAATGATTTGCGGCTCTGCAATTGCCCTGGGATTTGGTATCTCATTTGGTTTTATGTTGGCCCCAAGAATTGGAGAATTAATCGTCAGAGTGTTTGGAATGAAGCCAACAATTGCCTTGGGAGTCAGCATTGGATTTATTATAGGAATCATAACAGGATTTGTCGCTGGTGGATTCGTCAATGGATAGGAATCGAAGGGGATCTACCAACTATAAAGACGTTTGGTCTCTGATTACCGGCACCGACGCGGCCATACCGGAGTGGCCTATCACCTGAGATTTTCGCACGGAGGTAAGGAGTATAAAATGCAACTCGAACTCTTTACATGCGGTCAAGCGCTTGCGGTGTTGCGCACTCACATCCAGGTCCGCCTGGAAGACCTTCAGGAAGACAGCACACAGGCCGAAGCCCTCAATGATCTGCTTGAAGATCTGAACGCCTGGGCCAAACGCTTCGCCATCCTGGTCGCGCCCGACGAAAAAACGCCGCGTTTGCGCAACGGTCTCAAAACCCCGCAGAGCGCCTACCACATCCCCATCCTGCGCGCCCTTGTCGACCTCGGCGGCGAAGCCGGCCTCGACGCCGTCCTGGAACGCGTACAGGCGCTCATGGCCGATCAACTCAATGCTTACGACCTAGACACCTTCGCCGACGGCAAAACCATTCGCTGGCGCAATACCGCGCAATGGGCGCGCAACACCCTGCGTGAAGAAGGTCTGATCCGCGACGACACGCCGCGCGGCGTGTGGGCCATCAGCGATGCCGGGCGTAAGTGGCTCAAAGCGCCAAAACCACAATAAGCGCCAGTAGCCCCAACAACAGCACACCGCCCATGCCCAACATCAGCTTGGCGATCTTGGGAAATCCAAGTATTTTCCCCGCTTTCGTCCCTTTCACACCCCGCTAAACGCGCTAAATCCGCCATCCACCGGGACAACGACGCCCGTCACAAAGCTGGCTCCGTCGGAGAGCAGCCACAGCATCGTGCTGACCAGATCCTCCGGCACGCCAAAGCGACCCATGGGCGTGTGGTCGATGATGAGCTGGCCGCGCTTGGTCAGATTGCCCGTTCCTTCCTCGGTGAGCAGAAAGCGGTTCTGCTCGGTGAGGAAAAAGCCCGGCGCGAGGGCGTTCACGCGGATGTCCGGCGAGTACTCCTGGTTCATATGCACCGCCAGCCACTGGGTGAAGTTGCTGATCGCGGCCTTGGCCCCGGAGTAGGCGGGGATGCGGGTGAGCGGGCGGAAGGCGTTCATCGACGAGATGTTGAGGATCGCGCCGTGCTTCTGCTCCGCCATCAGCTTGCCGAACACCTGGCTGGGCAGCAGCGAGCCGATGAAGTTGAGGTTGAACACCCATTGCACTGCGTCGGCGGGCAGATCGAAGAAAGAGGTCGTCGCGCTGGTGCTGGCCTGCGGCTTGTTGCCTCCCGCGCCGTTGATCAGGATGTCGACGCCATGATATGCCGCCAGCACGGCCTGCGCCGCCGCTTCGATGCTGGCCTTGTCCAGCACATTGCACTGCACGGCAATCGCCTCGCCGCCCTCGGCGACAATTTGATCGACCACGCGCTGTGCCGACTCGACGAACAGATCGAGCACGGCCACTTTGACGCCAACGCGCCCCAACGCCAGACTCATCGCCCCGCACAACACTCCCCCGCCGCCCGTTACGACGGCGGCCTTGCCTTCGAGTCCAAATAGATCGTTTAAGTAGGTTTTGTCCATGCCAAGCTCCTTGTTTTATGGGTAGACGGTAGACGGGGTTGTTTTCTCCTGTTACGGTCTGCTGTCTGTTCTCTGGTTTTTGCTAAGTAAACGGTAGACAGAGCGCAAAGATTCGCGCGGCGGTAGACGGGGTTTCTCCCCCCCTATCTACCGTCTACTGTCTACAATTTGTACGCCCGCTTCGCGAGCCGGTACGCCAAATCCAGGATCATTTCGCGCGCGTCATCCATATCGACGACGTGACGGACGACGAGGCCGGCGACCCAGTTGGCGCTGGCGCGCCGCCAGACATCGTGCCGGGCGGGAATAGAGGGGAAGGCGCGCGTGTCGTCGTTGAAGCCGGTGGTGTTGTACAGGCCGGCGGTCTCCGTAATCCGGTCGAAGTAGCGGCGCATCCCGGCGAGGCTGTCGTGGAACCACCACGGCGGCCCCAGTTTGAGCGCGGGATAGTGCCCGGCCAGCGTCGCCAGCTCGCGGGAATAGGTGTCCTCGTCGAGGGTGAAGAGGATGAGTGTGAGCCGTGCGTCGTTGCCGTATTTCGCCAGCAGCGGGCGCAGGTTGTGCGTGAACTCCGAGGCGACCGGGATGTCGCAGCCTTTGTCCAGGCCGAAGCGGTCGAAGATGGCGCGGTTGTGGTTGCGGAACGAGCCGACGTGAAGCTGCATCACCATCCCGTCCTCGATGCTCATGCGCGCCATCTCCATCAGCATGTGGCCGGTGAAGCGTGT
>JAFGNR010000139.1 GCA_016926915.1 Anaerolineae bacterium | reverse complement strand
ATGGCCATCAACGCCAGCGAAGCCACGGCCCAGGGGAAGCTTGCGCTGGTGACCGCGAGGCCATCCAGGTTGACGGTGAAGTCAATCATGACGCCGACAGCGTGGAACAGGGGCCAGATGATGAGCAAGTTGCGTGTGGCGCTGAAAACAGCCTGGTACATCAGGCCGACGCCGAAGAGCTTGATTACCGCCAGAGGCACGTCCGGTTCCAGAGGCAGTTGCGTCCCTGTGTGCCACGTCACGTACAGTAGTGCAGTGAGCACAATTGCCGGAATGACGCCGAAGGCTTTCTCCAGGCGCAGGTGAATAAATCCATAGTAGAGAAACAACTCAAAGAGCCCGCCTGCGCCATTCAAGACCACCAACGCCCGGGTGAACTGCGTCCAGTCGATGGCGCGCAGATCGGCCTCGAAGACGATGAGGAGGCTCATGAGGGCCGCCAACACCGCCCCGGCAATTAAACTCGCTTTCCAGCGCGCTCGCCGGATTCCCAGTTCACGCACGCTCGCTCCCTCGACCCGTAGGGTATACCCCCAGGGGATCGCGACGCCGCAGACGATGTAGATCAATCCATAGTGGATGAGCCGCGCGGCGACCGCGTCGCGCGCAAAGAACAGCAATGTCGCGCTCAACGCCCACGCCAGCAGTCCCGTTCCTATCGCGATCCATGTGCCACGCTCCGGCGACCAACGTACCACAAGGGCCTCTTTCCGCCTGATGATTAGCACAATCCCCAACGTCACGATCCCCATCACCAATTGTTCCATGCGTTCCCCCTCAATCTGCTTTTACAAAATCTCCGGTCATCGCCCGCCAGATCAACAGCGGTACATTCTCTTCGACGAATTGCACGCGGAGGCCGTCGGGTCCGCGAACGATAGCCTCGCGAATGCCCCGCGTCGGTTCGTAAACATCGGCGATGATCGGGATAGCGCGTGCTTTGACCTCCGCCATCACAATATCCAGATCCTTGACCGCAATGGCCAGGTGATGGACGCCAAAGCCTGCGTCGCCGTGGGGGAGCTCTCCTTCCGCTTCCCACATCTCCAGCTCGATCTTGCCTGCTCTCAGCATCACCAGCCGGTGATTTTCGAAAGCAGCCTCAAACTTGACCTTGAAGCCCAACCAATCGCGGAAAAAGGCCAATCCGTCCTCCAAATTCGAAAGCTGTAGGGCTACGTGCCCTACCCCGTAAACGTGTCGTTGTACCATTGCTGCCTCCTACCGCGCATGTAGGCGCTGACCGGCCCGCGACGGCGCCAACCAGCCATAACGATAGAGTAACCCGATTCCTATCAGCACGCACAGGCCAAGCGGCCATTGCCAAAGCGGCGGATGGAACGTCTCAACGGGCGTGAACACAAACCAATTGAGCACCCAATTGACCAAGAAAGCCACCAGCAGGCTGCGCGATAGCACCACGTAGGCGCCAAAGCCGATGCCGATCAGTGTAGTGATGAAGATTTCGTCGGCCATCGCGGCCAGGCTGGTGAGTTCATCGACGCTGGCCAGGTGGTAGAACCCGTACATCAGCGCCCCCAAGAGAATCGCCCCTGCGGTGGCCCACTTCGAACCGCCCAAAACGCGTTCCCAACCGCGCAGCATCAGACCATACCACAGCAGGGTATAGGCGATCATCGTGGGGATGAAAACCGGAATGGGCGCCAGAATCCATGCCAGCGGTTGCGCAGCCACGTCCGCCAGCGTCATGCCCTGGTCCGACATCGCTGCGATCCCCAGGGGAACCGCGAGAATCAGAAAGACCACCGACCCCACCCAGAACCCGGCGGGGCGTTTTTCAGGAAATAGCGAAATATCCAACCCCCACGCGCGGCACAGGTGATAAGGGATGAAGATGCCCGTGATGGATACGCCGGCGAAGTATACGATCTCGCCCGGCAACCGCAGCCCCGGCGCGGTGCGCGCCGCGATATAGAACAAGCCATTTGACGCCAGATTTGCCGCGAACCAGGCCAGCCAGACCAGAATCAGGGTTAGCGCCATACGACGCCGGTTCGGGTATGTCCGGGTTACCGAAATGTCAACGATTCTGTCTCCCATCAGGTTCTCCTCCCTTGATAAGTTTTTAAGCCAGCAGATTTGCTATGACGCTGCGTCACGCTACAAACCGCTCGAGTTCCGGGTGTGTGTCCGCCAGGGCGTAAATCCGGCCCTGCGCCGTGAATCCCAACGCCAACCCGCTTCCCCGCACGACCAGCAGACGAGTCCCCGGTTTCAAGTCGATGTCCAGCGGGGCGACGGCCCGGTGCACCGCATTCAGGACCCCGACGCCCAACACGCGAGGGTTCCCCTCCCACGCGGAAAAGTGTGGGGGCCACAATGCTGGCGTGCTGATGCTGAAGCCACCGGAATGTTCACTCCCCCGGATGAAGATGGCAATGTCGTCCACCTGGAACCCATACTCCGCCCACGCGGCCGGCGGAATGGGAATTTCACCCGCTTCCCCCACCACAACCCAACCAAAGACCCACTTTCCACCTTTCGCCAATTGCGGCATAGCTGCACTCCTTATTTTAGATAAAATATACAAACTTGTATAAAAACACAAAAAAACACCGGCATCCGGACTTGTGGATACGCTTATGGATAGCGCCCCTCTGCTACATGGTGTAGCAAGTCCTGCGTCCACATCAGTTCGGCTCGAAGATGCACCCGTGAGTGATTGAAAATCGCATGAGCGATGGGGGGCACCTCCGGCGCTTCGGTCTGTTCATTCTGATGCGCTTCGAGGTGCGCGAGCGCTGCTTCCAGCCCGGCGACGCGCCCACGCAGGGTAGCGAGCACTTCCTCGTGCGGCAAAGCGGTGATAAAGAACAGCGCGACATCGAAATCGTAATATTGGCGCTCCGGCGTTCGCCATAGCTCCCGCAGCAAGTGCAGGAACTCCTCTTCCCCGCGTTCCGTGATCTGGTAGATGTGGCGGGAAGGACGGTGGCCTTCTTGTTCGGTCGCAATTCTTTCCACACACCCTTCCTCTGCGAGCTTGTCCAGTGCGTAGTAAATTGAGCCGAAGGCAATGGCGGTCCAGTCGCCCATGTGCTCCTCGATAATCTGCTTGAGCTCATATCCATGCAAGGGGCGCTCCCGAAGCAGGCCCAAGATCACCAAACGAACAGACATTGTTCCTCCTATAATATTCTATATTGTATATACTACCATGAATATCCAAGACGTCAAGCGCTTTTCGAAAAAAACCAACAGCTTGACGGCAAACACAAACGATGTATAATAAATGAACAATGTTCAAGAGAGGCTATGGATGAGTCAAGAATCACCTAGTGAACGGCGCTATGCCCGTACCCAAGAGCTGATCATCGATGCCGCGCGGGAGCTGCTCGTAACGCAGGGAATCGAGGGTCTCTCCATGCGCGCACTGGCTGACAGCGTGGATTACAGCCCGGCGGCGCTGTACACCTACTTCGACAGCAAGGAAGCGATCCTGTTGGCAATCCGCGAGCGGGGGTTCTCCATGCTAGAAGCATTCATCCGAGGACAAATTGACGTATCGGTTCCACTTCCAGAGCGGCTCTACGCCATTGCCCTGGCCTATCTGGACTTTGCACAGCGTTATCCTGAGATCTATGGTCTCATGTTCAACACGACGCTTACGGGACCGGAGGACCTATCGGATGTCACAGAGGAATCGGGATTCGGTGGAGTCGCCGCCCTGTTGCACCAGGGGATCGCAAGGGGCGCCTTGGTGGTTCCCAAAGGGTATACAGCAGAGACGCTGGCTTTCCACTTCTGGTTCACCCTACACGGAATCGCCATGCTGCGTCTTTCGATTCTTCAGAATGCGCCGCCGCAGTTCGACGCGTTATGCCGGCGGGCGTTGAAAGCCTTCGTAGCTAGTTTCACAGCAGAGTAAGGAATGTTTTTTTGCGTCGCTGTGAACGCTGTTTAGTAATAGAACATCGTTGTAGCGACAGAGAAAGAGGAGTAGTATGGATCGCAGACAATTTTTGAAAACGGCAGGATTCGCAGTTGGGGGCGCCGCTCTGAGTTGCGCCGGGCTAGGCTTTGTGGCAACGCGCAAGCCAGCGCTTACGTTTGCTGAGGGCGCCTGCACTGGCGGAGGCGGGCAGCGGAAGGCATTGGTTGCCTATGCCAGCAAAGCCGGCGCCACCGGCGAGGTCGCCGAGGCTATTCAGGATGTGCTTTGCGCGGGCGGCTTGGATGTTGACTTGCGCCTGGCAACCGACGTCACGGATGTCAACACTTATGACGCCGTAGTGGTCGGCAGCGCCATCCGCACCGGGCAATGGCTGGGCGAGGCTATCAGGTTTGTGGAGACACACCAGACCGCGTTACGCACCATGCCGGTCGCCCTCTTCACCGTCTGCATGACGCTGGAGATCGATACCGAGGCCAACCGGCAAAAGGTGCTAGAGTACATGGATCCGGTGCTCCAGATGATCCCTGCAGACCACGTGGGCCTTTTCGCCGGAGTCATGGACTATGCTAAACTCTCCTTCTTGGAACGGATGGTCATCAAAGTCATCGGCACACCGGAAGGCGATTTTCGCGATTGGCCTGCGATTCGCACCTGGGCCGGGAACCTATTGCCGGCATTCCAGGCAGGATGAGGTGACGGCATAACAAGACTGGCTTGCCGCCGGTGAACTGAAACGCGGAAAGCGCTGCGGCGTTTTCCGCGTCTTCCACTGTTCTCTGGCTTGCGCGCAACTTCTCCCCCCTTCAAGTGTAAGTGACAATAGAGCATGGGCCAACGCCTTGGCTCGATGACCTGCACTTCGTTCGAGGCTGAAAGAGGGGAGAAAGATGATGAAACGAATGGTAAAAGGGCTGGCCTACCGTCTGGATACTGGGCCTCGCCTACGGGATTATCGAGGAAGGACTTATGGTGAAGTCATTCTTTGATCCTGCGTGGGAGGATCTGGGGCCTTTGGGAACGTATGGGCGCT
>JAFGNR010000440.1 GCA_016926915.1 Anaerolineae bacterium | reverse complement strand
GGCGCGAAGAGCTAACAATCCCCGTGGAGAAGACGCTGCACTCCTTCAAGGAGCCAGACGACGTGGTCCGGGCCATCCTGTCGGCCTCGCTCGTCACCACGTCTGTGGGCACGCGCTCCCTGCCGGATATCGCGCCGCTGATTGCCGCCGGCATCGTGCGGCGGGCCGAACGCGCCGTCGCGGCCCCGCTCAACGTGATGATCTGCGAGAATATGCAAGATGCTTCAGCGACGTTCCGGGGTATGGTCGCGGTCCATATCCCCACCGTGCACCGGGCGTACTTCGAATCGCACAGCGGCTTTGTGGACGTCGTCGTTGGGCGCACCATCCCGCGTCCCACAGTGGACATGCTGCGGGCGCACGATTGCAGCCTCATCATTGCAGATGGATACAAAGAACTCCCGGCCAATCGCCCCCGTTTTGTCGGCCAGCTCCCCCACATCGTGGGTTTGAAGCCCGTGGACAATTTCAAAGCCTACATCGACCGCAAGCTGTACTTGCACAACTGCGGGCACGCCATCATGGGCTATTTGGGTTACTTGCGTGGACACACATTCACGTACGAGGCGTTGGAGGATGCGGATATTCATTCCGTAGTCGAGCGCGCCTTTGCAGAAGCAAAAGCAGGGCTTCACAACGCGCACGGTATTCCTGAAGCGGAATTGGACGAACACATCACGCTGCTGCTGCCGCGCCTTGCCAATCGCGCCCTGCCGGACACCCTCATCCGGCTGGGGCGCGATCCGCTGCGCAAACTCAGCCCGAAGGAGCGCCTCGTGGGCGCTGCGCGACTGGCGGAAAAAGCGGGGGTATCCCCGGAGGCGTTGAGCTGGGGCATTGCTGCCGGATACCTGTTTGACTATGCTGAAGATTCCTTGGCCGTGGCGCTACAGCGTCGCCTCACGGATGAGGGATTGGATATCGTGATGGCGGGCGTCAGCAGGATTGCGAAGGACGAACCGCTAGGCCGTTTGGTTTTGGATAGATATACGGGGTTGAAATCTGTCGCTTGCATATAGATGATCCTGTGTAACTATTACAGCCAACTCGGTCATTCTACAGGCGATCGAGGGCACGCTTGATAGCAGGATCTCTGCGCAGAATTTCGAGTGCTTTTCCCGCAAGTGGGCCTATTATCGCGGCGTCGGCCTCCCGCTGGATTTCTGCTTCGCGTTCCCTCAAAGCCGCCACCGTATCGGTTTAGTCAAGCGACATAAAGTAACCCTGCCTCGATATTCCAGGCTCAGCACCCCCTGAGCGGTGCTTGAAGCACTCTAGCCACATATCGCGGTTGCCCCACACTTCATCAAACGTTTTGTCGATTGCCGTTTCGAGTATCCGATCTGAACGGATCGCCTTCAACAACGTGGCAGGATCAGTTACGGCGGGTTGCAGGTCTGGACGAAGATCGTCCGGCGCCTCAAGTTTAGCCTTGAGATCTAGTAGCCCCATTTCCACTAACCGGTGCCCGGCCGCTTCCAATTTCGCGATGTCCATGCCGGGAATACGCGGTAGAAGCTGGTCGACTGTAATGAGCGGATCGATGTCAGAGAGATTGACCCTGCCTGGGCAAGATTGGGCGAATTCGAGTATAGACCTTCCGTGTAGCGAAATCTGTTTCTCCAGAGCCAGGCCGAATCGATCTGTGCACGTAAAGGTAATCCTCACTTCTGTGTCATCGCCATAGTCTGCAGAGGCGAATCCATCGCATATCAATGCCCCTTGCATAGAAAGTGACGACAGGCCGTCTGTGGTCGTTTGACCGTTCTTGATAGTCTCTATGGTCGCCGAGATCTCTGGTGACACGAAATTCTGCACGCGAAAATCGACATGAAGCGGTTTTGCTATGTTGCCAAGAAACCTCTTGGTTGGAAGATTGCATCCGACGGCAATCGCGAATTCAGAGATGCGGCCTTCCGCGAGATCGTCGGCCCACGGAAAGGCGATTTCGGATTCTTCCCGTGCTGGTGGAAAACGGATATGAACGATACGGGAATCGGGCTTGCTCAGTTGTTCCAACGTGGCATCGGATAGAGTTCTGTCCTCGATGTGAAAATCCTGCTCGTATATGCGCTCGTTTTCGTGCCAGAAATATGGTGAGCAGTAGAAGTATGGCTGCTCGCAAACGACGCACGGCGAGGACGTGGAGGACGTGAAGGCATCATCATCCAAAATCTGCACCTCCACCGTTGAAGGCTTGCGGGGCAATTTGAGATTAGCTTTCATGTTTCCTTTGCCCGCCGAATTTTTCTCTGAATTTCGGTAACTACTCGAAGGCAACTGCGAAGCGGGGCTGAGTAGTTGCCTTTCGCATGTGAAAAGGGAGGGATACTGCTCGGGCGAATAGCCTGAGTAGTTACGCCTTATGACATAGAGACCCGCGCTTTTTCGTCCTTCGATAACGCGACCGCCCGACTTGACAGATTGTGAGAGTGTAGTATATTTGGACATACTGTCCAAATATTGGACAGCGCCTAGGCAAGAGTCAGAATTCAACGGTTGCATTCCGACGAAGTGTGAGGTGTCTTTGCCCCGGATGACGCCCTCGTCGCGACGATATAGGGGGAGAAAGGGAGGTAGATAGGAGAGCATGATTTGCAAATAGGTTGACACTTTAGCCCTTCAGCCTGAAATGGTTTTTAGCTTGTAATTAGGAGGATACCGATGTCAGAACACAAAAAAATAACCAGACGTGAATTTATTCAGCTGGCAGCGATGGGCGCCGCCGGAGTAGCCCTGACGAGTTGCTGTCCCAAAGAGGTTGTCCCTGAATCCACTAAGGCTCCGACATCTGTTCCGCCCACAGCCAAGCCTGGAGAGCCCACTGTTGCCCCGACTGAAGCCGGTGATGAAGGCTCCAAGATTGGTTCGGAACTGATAGGCAAATTGGAGGGTCCAGAGATCGTCTTTGACGTCAGCAAGTACCCGACCTCGTTTGGCGAAGCGCCCTCGTTGGCCGATAAGGTTGCTGCCGGCGAGCTGCCACCGATTGAAGAGCGCCTGCCCGACCCCGAAGACCTGATGGTCATCAAGCCGCTACATGAAATTGGCCAGTACGGCGGCACGTGGCGGCGTGCGTTCACCGGCCCGGCGGACCACGAGAACGGCAACCGCATCAACTCGCAGGACAAAATCTTGCACTTTGACTACACCGGCAACACAGTCGTGCCCTCGCTGGCTAAAGACTGGTCTGTGAGCGACGACGGCAAGACGATCACGATTTTCCTGCGTAAAGGCGCCAGGTGGTCTGATGGCACGCCGCTCACCGCGGACGACTTTTTGTTCTGGTTCGAGGATATCTATTCGAACCCGGAAATCGTGCCCACGCCATTTGCCGAGATGCAGATCAACGGCAAACCAGGCGTGATGAAAAAGATCGATGACTTTACCGTCGCATTCGAGTTCCCAGAGCCGTACTCTTACTTTGTCTATCAACTGGCTGGTAGCACCGGCATCGGCGCTGGCTTTGCGACGCGCGGCGCATTCCAGAACTTTGGCGGTGGGTATTGCCCGGCGCATTACCTCAAGCAGTTCCTGCCCAAGTACTCGTCTGAGGATGAGGTCAACGCCATGGCAAAGGATTTGGGCTTTGATAACTGGGTGTCCTTGCTCAAGAACAAGTACAGTTGGGCACACAACCCCGAAGTGCCGGTGATGACGCCCTGGAGAACCGTTTCGCCAATCAACACCCCCACCTGGTCCATGGAACGCAATCCGTACTTCTGGGTCGTAGACACCGAGGGGAACCAACTGCCGTATATCGACGAGATCGTAATGACGCTGGCGGAGAACACCGAGGTGGCCAACCTGCGCGCGATTGCTGGCGAGTATGACCTCCAGGAGCGCCACATGGGACTTGCCAAACTGCCCGTTTTCCTGGAAAATGCAGAAAAAGGCAACTATACCGTGCACCTCGATCCAGCGTTCAACGGCTCGGACGCAACGCTGCACATCGGCAACGCGTACGAAGGTGATGCCGAAATAGCCAAATGGCTCAAGAACAAGGATTTCCGCCACGCACTCTCGCTGGGCATCGACCGCGATCAGCTTAACGAGGCGCTCTGGCTTGGCGTTGCTACATCCGGCTCAACCGCGCCATCGCCTGACACGATCTACAGCCCCGGCCCTGAATGGAACAAAAAGTGGTGCGAGTTGGATGTCGCACAAGCGAACGAACTCCTCGACGGATTGGGGCTGACCGAGAAGGATGGCGAAGGCTTCCGTCTCCGCACCGACAACGGGGAGCGCTTGGTCATTGAAATGATCACCGCAGGCGGTCAGTTCATTCCCTATACCCAAGTCGCTGAGATGATCAAGCAGCAGTGGAAAGAGATCGGCGTCGACGTGAACGTCAAGGAGATGGAGCGCAATCTCGCGTTTGGCATGACGGCCAACAACGAACACCAAATTCTCATCTGGGCCAACGATGGTTCGGAAATGCTCTACCTCTTCCCTCGTCATGCGCT
>JAFGNR010000138.1 GCA_016926915.1 Anaerolineae bacterium | reverse complement strand
GATTGTAAGATTAGACGCGCTTGTTCCACGTTCGCCAAATGGCGCTCCCAGATAATGGCCGTCACGGTGTGAAGTTCTGCCCGTTCCGGGTAACGTGCCTGCCAAAACGAGGCAATTCGAAGATATTGCTGCCACCAGTCCTGGGATGCGTTCCTCTGAATCCTGTCTCGCCAATATTCCCAGGGTGCGAATCGCGCCAGGGGGTTTGCGCCGTCGATTTCTACGCTGGCGTAGAGGGCCTGGAGGGCAGCTTCAGGTTCCGAAAGCCAGGCGTAGAGCTGCCCGAGAGTCCGGTAGGTTTGCCCATTGTCCCCCCCTTCTTTGATGGCTCGTTCCAAAGGTTCGATAGCTTTTATCAGGCTTTCTTGCGTCCAGCTCTTGCCTTGATCGATGGCAACTAATTGTTGGTGGGCCAGCAGTGTTCCGAGATTGCGGGCTGCCAGACCGGGCAACAACCAGAATGCCAGGAGCACAATTCCCAGGTATGCACTGCCTGCTACGCGCTGCCAGTGATGGGTTTCGCGGCTGCGAGGTGTCTCATGATGTCTGGCGACGGCTGCAACGATGCCCATCAAGACCCAGACCGCCATCCCCGACTTTGTAGACCAGGGCGAATCGATGAGACCGGCGCCCAAGTAGGCCACAGTTCCCGTCGCGCATCCCACAAGCAATGTCTGCAAGGCGGTTGTGTGACAACGCCGGAGGGTTAGCACCGTGAGACGCCCTAATTCGATCCACAGCCATAGGGTCGCGACCAGCCCCGGTATCCCCAGGTCGAGAGCTACTTGTAAGAACAGATTGTGGGCGTGGGGCTCTGTCCCTAAAAGCACGCCGGGGAAGAATCGTGGTTGGATCAGTGAGAAGGTATCCAGGCCCGCGCCGGTAAAGGGCATCTCCTTGATGATTGCTGCCGCCCGGCTCCACATGTCAAGGCGCAGGACAACTGCAATTCCCAGGGGATTGTCCGGGGATAGCAGGATCATTGCAATACGTTCAGGTCCGTAGCTGAGGATGGCGGCCAGAGCTACGGCCGCGATGCCGGCCGCCGCCAGCCAGGCCCGGCGCCTGCGCCACGTTGCCAGGAGTAGGGTTGCGAGACCTAACCCCAACAAGGCTTGTATTGCCTGAGTCAGGAGGAGGATGCCTCCCACAACCAGAGTAACGCCAAGCGAGACGGCTTTTTCTCGTCCCCAGGGTAACAGGAGCGCGTGCGCCATGGGGACAGGCAGCAGCATGGCTAATCCCATGGCGATGGGTCTGGGATTGAAGGCTTCGCCACGTGTGGCCATCAACCCTCCCCAGGTGGGATTACGCACGAGGTTGGGGAGCCGCCTGTAGATCTCCAGATCAAGAAACCGCACTTTTTCCCAGTCTGTGCCGAACAGGGTGAGTAGTGCGACGGCGCTTGCTCCCAGGACCAGAATCCGACCTGCGAGAAGACACCGTTCTGGGGTGTCAAGGGTGTTCACGAGCGAATAGTAGAGCGAGATGCCCAGAATGATGTGCCAGAACATGGTAACGCTCAGGGTTCGCTCGGGCGAGATCACGAACCCCATGCACGTTGTGAGGAAGATCAGGGTCAAGGGCACATCGAGATTCGTTCCCACACTGGGACGGCCTTGTGCGATCCAGCGTGATATCCAGATGAGCGGCACCGGCGCAAAAGCAAGTACAGCCCACCGGTTTGGGAACAACAGCAACACCGTCACCGGGATCATGAGAATGAGCTCATATCGGGTCGCGAGTTTAGCAACGTGCTTGACAAGGTCAGTGGTTTGTGTTATAGTAATTCTGTTCATTTTGCTTTAGATCGAATGGTAATAAAGAAGGGGGACAGACATGATCTCTACAGTTACGACTACTACGGTAACAACCGTTACAACTGCGACGGTCGCCTTGGCTGCCGGTTTGAGTTTATTGGCCATGTTGACATTGTTGGGTGTGCTGATCCCCAAAGAAATCGTGGGGCATAGCGACAATCCGGCTCTCAAATCTCTTAGCCGGGCCATGAATATTGCGGTGTTGCCGTTGCTTTTGTGTTTCGCCGTGATCGTCGTGGTGAAGGTTCTGGAAGTAATACACTAGGTCTGTTCTCGTTTCTGGTTTTGGGAGGCCGTGTTCCTTATGGAACGCGGCCTTTTCTGTTGGTCGAAATTGATTCCGGTGAAACCCATGATCCGGTGCAGCGTTTTCACGCTGCTTCATTCTCTGACGCCAGAGCTCGAACTGCTTCCTGGATACGGGCCTGTGGCTCGATACATGCTCCGGAAGTTCGAGCTGTTACCTCTTCCAGAAACCCTCTGACACCTGTTAGGGGAAGGTAATAGGCAAGCGTTCCCACTCGCCTGTGATCTCGCCGAACTCTTGCGCGACCCAGCCCGGTTCTCCGGCGATGCAGCAGATTTGGACCCAGGCAGCATCTCCCGCGCGACCTATCAAGTTGACTTCCTGGGTGTCGTAGAGAACGCCCACTATGTCATAAGTGGTACCTGGGCCGGCGCGTACATTCAAGATTTCCGCAATGGTGGTGAACTGTACAACCGGCGCCGTAGCCGTGGGGGTGGACGTGCGCGTAGGGGTGGGTGTTGACGTAGGTGCAGGCGTTGACGTAGGAGAGGGTGTGGGTGTCGGCGCCGGCGTTGTAGTGGGAACGGCGGCCAGTTCCAGGGTTGTGGCAGTTGGCGTGACTGCTAGTGGTTGAATTTCAATCGCAGTGGACGGTGATTGTGTGAGTACGATCTGGTCGACGGGGGGAGCGGGGGGACCGATAACGAATGGCATCACCAGAAACAGTAGGATGTTGGTGGCGCCATGGGCCAGGGTAACCCCAATGAGTGAATGGGTGCGCTCGACAATCCATCCGAAGAAGAATCCCACGACCAGAACGAAGATAACGTCGACGACTGACTGGTAACCGATATGCAAGACGGCGAAGATCAGTGATACGTACAGATTGGTCCAGCGTCCTAATCCATGTTCTGCCGTATACTGCATGAGCCCGCGAAAGATCATCTCTTCCAACAGGCCGGTGCAGACAAGCAGTACGAAAGCCGGCCATAGAATGTAGCGCCATTCGAGGGCCGGCGCTAATGGTTTCGGACGCAAGATCACATACTCTAACGTACCGAAAACCAACCCGCTCAACCCGATCAAGATCTGTAGGGGAAGTCGCCGTAGATTCATCCCCAGGTTTGCCCACGATATCTCAAGCGTGTTTCCTGCAATGACCAGGCCCAGGAACAACGGAATGCTGGTGATCAAGTACCAGTACAGGGTTGGAAACTCCATGAGCGGAAGGGCCAGGCTCAGGATACGGATAAGGGGGGCGAAGGCCATGCTGACCAGGAATGCTCGCTCGTTTTCATCGGCGCCGTTAAACGACGTGAAATACAGGCTGAGCAACACCATGCAGTGGACGATCATGCCAACTCGTGGCTCGATGTAGGTCGTAGCCAGCTCACCCATCGTGATGCCTACAAGATAACCTAAGGCTACCCAGGTGGAACGCCCTGGCCCTCGCCAGGTCTTCAAGGTAAGTTCGTTCACGTTCAGATTTCTTCCTCGCTTGTGGATCTTCTGTGTCTTTATCCTACCACATCTGAGAATGGTTTCAAGCGTTAGGCGTTAGCGACGATGCGCCTTCCCTCGCTTGCGCCTTTCTGCTCGATCGCGCTCGTGTCCCCGGAAGATCACGCGAATGGGCGTCCCAGGAAAGGCAAATACCTCACGGATCCGATTCTCCAGATAACGTTTGTAAGAGAAATGCACCAATTCCGGATCGTTGACGAAGAACACAAAGGTTGGCGGCGCGACGCCAGCCTGGGTTACGTAATAGAGTTTCAGCTTGCGGCCCTGTTTGCTCGGCGGTGCGTGTTCGGCGAAAGCCTGGCGCACGCAGTCGTTTAGCGGTCCCGTTTGAATCCGGTGGTAGCGCGCTTCCGCAACGTCCAGGGCGGTGGGAATGACACGGTGGACACGCTGCCCGGTGAGCGCTGAGATGAAAAGCACGGGAATGAAAGGCATGAATTTCAAATCTTCCCGAATGCCGGCTTCAAGGGTCAGGGCGTCGCGTTTCACATCGGCGGTGACGGCATCCCACTTATTGACCAGAACGACGACACTGACACCTTGTTCCGCAATGATACCGGCGATGTGGGTGTCCTGCGCAGTGATGCCCTCGATAGCATCGATGACCAAGAGCGCTACATCGGCGCGTTCGGTGGCTTTGAGCGCTCGTAAGACACTATATTTCTCCACGCCAGGATCGATCTTGCCCCGGCGACGAATGCCAGCGGTATCGATCAAGACGATCTTCTGATCTTCCCATACGAGTTCCGTATCTACGGCGTCCCGTGTTGTCCCTGCCACGGGACTGACAATAGCCCGCTCCTGCCCTAGCAAACGGTTCAACAGGGACGATTTTCCCACATTGGGTCGCCCCAGAATTGCAATGTAGATGCGGTCATCGTCTTCAGGGACTTCTTCAACCTCCGGAAGCATTTCAACCACGATGTCGAGGAGGTCGGCTACCCCAATCCCGTGAATTGCGGAGATAGGGTAAATCTCTCCCAAGCCAAGCTCGTAAAACTCCAGGGCTTCCATCTCGCGACGCTCGTTGTCGGCTTTGTTGGCAACCAGGAGTACCGGTTTCTCACTGCGCCGTAGTAGTTCGGCCACCTCGTGGTCTGCACCGGTCAGGCCGGTTGCAGCATCGGTGATGAACAGAATCACATCGGCTTCCTGGATGGCTTGCTCTGCCTGAGCCCGGATCAGGGGGATGAAGGGGACCGAGTCCTCCAGTAACGGGGTTTCCGGGCCGGGTCGCAGGCCGCGTTCTACGTTCTCCGGTAGGATTTCGATGCCGCCTGTGTCAACTACCATGAAGTACCGGTCGTTCCATTCCGTTTCTGCGATGATCCGGTCGCGGGTAGTCCCGGGAATGTCACTGACGACCGCCCGCCGTTCTCCTACCAGGCGGTTGAACAGCGTGGACTTCCCCACGTTGGGACGCCCGACAATTGCCACGTATGGTTTTGACATACTTCCCCTTTTCTCTTCTGTACCGGCTGCATTTCAGGCTTCTGTGCGCATCGCTGCCGGCAAACCTGCTGCGACATTATACCATGATTAGAACGGCGACCGCCGGGGTATCAAAGAACGCTCCGCGCAGGCGCCGGAGCGTTCAACTAGACTGCAAAGGTTTCGCTGGCTGCGGTTCGACCGCTTACGCCCCGGTAACTGCTGGAGTAGGGTCTTCGGTGCTGGGATCCGGGATTGCCGGAAGGATGAAGGAAAAGGTGCTGCCTTCTCCTGGCGTGCTTTCGACCCAGATTCTCCCCTTGTGCTTCTCGATCACCGATTTCACGATGGCCAAACCCAGTCCGGTTCCGTAGACGTGTTCGGTCTCTGGAGTGTAGACCCGGTAGAAGCGTTCGAAGATACGGGGTTGCTCCTCCAGTGGAATACCAATTCCACCGTCGCTCACGTAGATGATGACGTGTCCATTATCCTGGCTGGCGCCAAAGTGTATCCAACCGCCGGGTATGTTGTATTTGATCGCGTTGCTGATGAGATTCTCGAGTACCTGGCGCAACCGCCGGGCATTGCCGTTGATCCACAGGGGGGCATCGCAACAGTCCACCTGGAATGTCAATCCGGCGTTCTGCACCTCGATGGATTGGGCCTGGATAACCTCGCGGATCAGGTACTTGAGTTGTAGGGGAGACATATCCAGGTCATATCCGGCTTCGATACGTCCAATGTCGAGCAAATCCGAGATCAGATCGGTGATATGCGACAGACTGCGCATGGCTTTCCCGATGAAGTTGCGTTGGACTTCGGCGAGTGGCCCCACACGTTCCAGGAGCGCGATGTAGCCCTGGATCGTTGTGAGTGGGGTACGGAGATCATGGGATACTGTCGATACAAACTCGCTCTTGAGCCGGTCCAGTTCCTTGAGATGGGTGATATCCTGCATCACCACGACGCGACCGAGATTTTCGATAGCGGTGAGCTGGGCATTGAAGGTATGACCGTTTTCCAAGTCGATTTCCGCGTGCGTGCTCGCGCCAGCTTCGCCGGCTTCTTCGAACAGATTTACCAGCTGAGGATGGTTGATACACTGATCGAGAGGCTTCCCGGCAGCACCTGGTGGAATCTTGAAGATTGCGGCCGCCGTCTCGCTCCACAAGAGCAGGCGGTTCCCCGAATCGGTTACCAGGATGGCCTCCGTTGCTTGTTCGAGGATGGTCCGCATGCGCGTTTGTTCGGTCTCCATCGTCTTGAACAGCCTGGAATTCTCCAGGGCGATAGCTGCGTAGTCGGCCATGGAAGAGAGTGTGAACAATTGGCTTTCCGTGAAAGGATCGTCGCGATACCGGTTCACTACGGCTAGAACCCCGATACTGCCACGCCCGGCAGCTTGCAACGGGATATAGAGCAGGGCCTTGACGAGATATCCGGTGGCAATCGTGGTATCGCGTTTTAGCATTACGGGGCGACCCGAGTTGATCACGCGCCAGGCTACCGCGTCATTGGCCTCGATGTTCAATCTCTGGACGAGGTGCTCCTGGACGTTCTTGGACGCCCGCAGGAATAATCTGTCATTTTCATGTACGAGAATGAATCCTTCCTCAGCTTGTGTCAGATTCAGTGCTACGGTCAAGATGCGCGCCAGAGTCTCGCTTGTGTCCAGCGAGGCGGCTACGAACTTTCCTACCGTGTAGATGACGTTGAGCTCTTGAAGCCGCTGGTTCAAGCGCTCGTTCAGCTGGGTCAGGTTGCGATTCAGCGCATAGGCTTTGACATGCTTGGGCGCCGTCTCCAGAATTGCATGGAGCGCATCCTGGTTAGCCTGGGAATAGAGCGGGGCAGTCAGGATGCCCAAGACGTGTAGGTGGGGGATCAAGGCATTGAGGGGCGCTACGTCTCTGAGGTTTGGGTGAACCAGAACTACCGGAATGTCGGTAAGGGCATCCAGGCATTGCCTCAAGGAAAGCTTGCAGCGCATTTGGGTATCGAGGATGACCAGACCGGGGTTTTCGGGTGCGGCGAAATTCAGCGCCTCAGGCTGGAAAATCTCCAACACGTCCACCGTATATTCGGTTGGAATGAGAGATTGTAGGGCCGCCGTGACTTGTGAGTCCGTGCTTATGATCAAGATATGGTATGGATACATTGCTGTTCCTGGCGCCTATCGGTTATCGAGACAGGATGTCCATCCCAAACACACCTCGAAATCCGCATTGTCGAGCGTTATGATAGACCATTTACGCAGGGACGCAAGTGGTTCTGTATCGCAGCAAATGTCTGCGACTTTTCAGCCTCCCGCTGCGTAGTATAGTAAGGTTGCATGTGCAATATCGTGATGAAAGAAGGGAGGTGTCGCGTGAAGCTCTTGATCCGTTGGGCGATTAGTGCGTTTTCGCTCTTCGTAGCGGTTTGGCTAGTGCCGGGTATCACTGTAGAGCAGAATGCTTGGGGTATCTACGCCGTGATGGCGGCAGTGTTAGGGCTGGTCAATGCTATTGTCCGTCCTGTCCTCAAACTGTTGACCTGTCCATTTATCATTCTTACCCTTGGGGTGTTCACCCTGGTCATCAATGGGTTTACGCTTTGGTTAGCTGCAGCATTGGCGAACAGTCTCTTTGATGTAGGGTTCTATGTTACGGGTTTCTGGCCGGCCTTCCTGGGCGCCTTGATTGTCAGCATCGTGTCCGTCATTCTCAATACCTTTGTCAAGGATGAGGACGACGACAAGTAGTGTATTCCCTCTTGCATGCCCCCAGCCCCCGGCGGTCGCTCCGTTTCGGGGGCTGTATGGTCTTCCATTGGCGTGTGTTTGAACTTTCCCTTGCCTTTTGCGTCGGAGTATTTATACTCGTATGCATCCTGGTTGAGGAACGAGAGGTGTATCCATGACAATTCCTACGATTCCCGTCCCTGAGATGGTGCAATTCCTGGTCGGGCTGCTGAAGATCGCCAGTCCTACGGGCGATACGGAAGCCGCCATGTCTTACGTGATCGATGCTTTCCGCGAGTTCCCGATCATGGTAACCCGCCTGCGTAAGGGTGGGGTGTTGATCACCTGGCCGGGAGACGCGGCGCGCCCCCGGGCATTGACGGCGCATACCGATACGCTGGGCGCGATGGTGCGTATGATCAAGAGTGATGGGCGTTTGATGTTGACATCCCTGGGGGGATACGATTGGCATGCTGTCGAGACGGAAGGATGCACGGTCGCGACCGGAGATGGACGGGCGTACCGGGGTACAATTTTGCCTATCAAGGCTTCTGTTCATATCTATGGTGGTGAAGCTCGAAAGTTGGACCGCACGGAGGAGAACTACGAAGTACGCCTGGACGCCTGTACCTCCAGCGAGGACGAGACCCGCGAGTTGGGGATCGACATCGGCGATTTCGTTTACCTTGATCCACGCGTGGAGGTCAACGAGGGTTTTATCCGCTCTCGGCATCTCGACGACAAGGCGGGCGTTGCAGCGATCTATGGGGCATGTCTGGCCCTGCACCGGGCAGGTCTGGCGCCGCGTTACCGGCTTGAAGTGCTGATCTCAGGTTATGAAGAAGTTGGGCATGGCGCATCGGCGGGTTTCTCTGCTGATATCGAAGAGTTGGTAGCCGTCGATATGGCGGCAGCCGGCGGCCCCCAGAACTCGGACGAGTTCAGTGTGGGCATCTGCGCCAAGGACTCTGGCGGTCCCTATCATCTGGCGTTGCGTCGCGGCCTCGAATCCCTGGCACAGAAGCACAATATTCCATACGCGACCGATATCTATCCTTATTACGGCTCGGATGGCGAGGCCGCATGGCGGGCTGGCGCCGATTTCAAGGTGGCCTTGATTGGCCCGGGGGTAGATGCTTCTCATTCGTACGAACGCACGCACACCGAATCGCTCGAGGCCACCGCGAAATTGCTGGCGGCGTATTTGTTATCGGAGTAATGGATGGATTCGGATACGCTGAGCTGGCAGCTGCCCTATCTTACCCCGGAGATGCCGGGCGCCGGAGGGCGGTTGCGCGTTACATGTGAAGATTTTCAGGTCGAAGAGGTTCCCCTCTACGAACCTTGTGGTGAAGGCGAACACACCTTTTTTGCCGTCGAAAAGCGCGATATTTCGACGCCAGTCCTGATGCGGGCTGTGGCGAAGGCGCTGGGCGTGGAACGCGATGCTGTTTCTGCAGCGGGCCTGAAGGATGCCCGGGCGGTGGCGCGCCAGGTGCTATCGGTCCAGTTCGCGCCGCCGGAGCAACTGTTGGCGTTGGAACTGCCTAACGCGCGCGTGCTCTGGGCCAAACAGCACACCAACAAGCTCCGTGTGGGCCATCTCCAGGGTAACCGTTTCACCATCCGGATTCGCGCGGTGCACCCTGAAGCGGCCGCGCGGGTTAAGCCGATTCTCGAGACCCTGGTAGAACGCGGGACGCCCAACGGCTATGGTGTGCAGCGCTTTGGCAATGATGGGCTGAATCACGAAGTGGGGTTGCTTTTATTGAGGAAGGATCGTCCCGCTTTGCGTGAGCGTGGCATCGGTTCCCTACCGTTTCGCGAACACCGGTTTTATCTGAGCGCGCTGCAGTCGGCCTTGTTCAACCGCTACCTGGCGGCGCGCATCGAACGCGGGCTACTCGATGGCGTCTTGCCTGGCGATATTGCGAAGAAGCAAGATACCGGCGGTATGTTCACGGTTGAGAACGTAGCCATCGAGGCGCGCCGGGCTGCGCAATGGGAGATTAGCGCCGCCGGGCCGATTTACGGGTACAAAATGATGCCCGCGCAAGCCGATGCTGCCGCGCTCGAGGCGGAGATATTGGCCCGCGCCGGGATTGCCGTGGATGAATTCCGTGCCGCGAAGTTGAAGGGCACACGGCGCCCGATCCGCTATCGGCCTGAGGATCTCCGGTGGCACAGCGACGGAGATGCGTTGGTGCTCTCCTTCTTTGCACCCAAGGGGGCTTTTGCAACCATGCTTCTGCGTGAGATCATGAAAACAACCGATGATCGCGAGGAGTCTGCTGACTGATCGCGAGTGTGCTCTCTTTTTGCAGATGAACACCACGGGGCAATCTGCCGTGGTGTTTGTTTGAGAATACGGCGGCTCTAATGCGATACTAATACTGATATGGCATAGTTTAAGAAGATGAAGTAATACGAAGCTGTCGCAGCTGTCCATCTCCGGTTGCGCTTCGGGCATTGGACGGCTGCTTTGTTTATAATTGGGGGTGTGTTCATGGGACGGGCGTCCTGGTTGATCAGAAACGCACCCTGGTGATGAGGTGTGGCATGGATAAAAGACAACAAAGGCGGGTTGGATTTTCACTGGGGTATTTCCTGATTGCGCTGCTGATTGTGTGGGCAATTCAAGCCCTCTTCATTCAGCCTTTTGTGGTACGTCAGACCGAAGTGCCTTACAGCCGGTTTCTGGAGGATTTGGAAACGGGCAAGATTGACGAGGTCTCCCTGACCGATGCTCGCATCCTCTACACGCTCAAGCAGGAAGACGAGGAAGAGCGGTTGCCCAGCACCTATAACACGGTGCCGGTCGAAGACCCCGATCTGGTGCAGCGGCTGGCGGATGCCGGGGTGATCTTTTCGGGTGAGGCCCTGGAACAAAGCTTCTTCGAGACGCTGCTTTCCTGGTTGCTTCCTTTGCTTCCCTTTGCGCTACTCTATTTCTTCCTGTTTCGCCGGATGATGCAGGCGGGGGGTGGAGCCGGGGTGATGTCCATCGGCAAGAGCAACGCGCGGGAAATCACCGGTGAGATGACGGGCGTGAAGTTCAAGGATGTGGGCGGATTGGACGAGGTCGAGGTGGAACTCAAGGAGATTATCGAGTTCTTGAAGGATCCGCAGCGCTTTTCGCGGCTGGGCGCGAAGCTGCCCAAGGGTGTGCTCCTGGTCGGGCCTCCGGGCACCGGCAAGACGTTGTTGGCCAGGGCCACGGCGGGTGAAGCGGGCGTGCCGTTTTTCTCGATCAGTGGCTCCGATTTCGTAGAGATGTTTGTGGGCGTGGGGGCGGCGCGCGTGCGTGATCTTTTCGAGCAAGCCAAGAAACGGGCGCCGGTGATTGTCTTTATCGACGAGGTCGACGCCATCGGGCAATCGCGGGCAACCGTCGGCGCTATCGCGACTAATGACGAGCGCGAACAGACCCTCAACCAACTTCTCTCGGAGATGGATGGCTTCGAGGCAAATAAGGGCGTGGTCATCATGGCGGCGACGAACCGGCCTGAGGTGCTCGACAAAGCATTGCTCCGTCCGGGACGTTTCGACCGGCAAATTCAGGTCACGCTGCCCACGGAAAAGGGCCGCCGCCAGATTCTCGCAATTCATTCCCAGGAGACGCCGCTGGCCGATGACGTTGCTCTGGACCGGCTGGCGCAGATCACAGCCGGTTTCTCCGGTGCGGACCTGGCCAATATCGTCAACGAAGCGGCTTTGCTAGCAGTGCGTCACGATCATCTGAAGGTGACGATGGATGATTTCGATTTGGCGATCGAACGGGTGGTGGCGGGCCTACAGCGCAAGATGACGCTGAAACCCGAGGTGAAGAAACGTGTCGCCTATCACGAAGGGGGCCATGCTCTGGTCGCGCAACTGCTTCCGGGCACCGATCCGGTGCACAAGGTCAGCATTATTCCCACGGCCAAGGGCGCGCTGGGATACACGCTGCAAATGCCGGAAGAGGATACTTACTTGCTCAGTAAGGCCGAGTTGGAGCAGCGACTCGCTGTGATGTTGGGCGGCCGCGCTGCGGAATGGGTGGTGTTTGGCGACCGGTCCACAGGCGCTTCCAATGATCTGGAACGCGCCAGCGACATCGCCCGGCGCATGGTGACCGAATTTGGTATGACTGACGCGTTAGGCCCGGTGCGTTACGTGACCGATGCCGGCATGGGGTATCTGGGCGCGGTTTCCCAGGTGCGTTCCGACATCAGTCCGGAGACCGCCGAGCGGATCAACGAGGAGATGCGGCGCATCGTCGAGGAAGCAGAGGCGCAAGCTGTCAAGTTGCTGACCGGGAATCTCGACGCTCTGCACGAAGTTGCGCGGGTGCTCTATCTCGAAGAGGTCATCAGCGGCGACGACATTTGCCGCATTGCCAACGAAAAGGCCAAATCTCCCGAACCGGTAGCAGTCTAAAGACAGTGTGGGGTAGTACAGACCGGAGTGTACCCAACACCCAACACACTTCATAGGCATGTCCAGCCCCACGCTTACAAATGTGGGGCTGGTTTCATGAAATGTGTTGTGAAGCCGGGGGTGAGTGCATTGGGCGTGGTTGCAGCTGCCAGTGGCCCTGTTTATTCGCAATGTAGGTCTCCCGGTATTCCCGAAATTCCGGATCCAGGTTCGCAAGTGTCGCCAGATGCCCGTTCAGCAATACGGGTGGATCCACGGCGCGGACCTTGGGCAAAGCTTCCAAATCGCCCCCGGCTTCTACCCGCGCGAAATCTACGTCAAGCCGCAGCAGGGCCAGCCAGTGCTGCACCTCGGCAGTCTTCGAGGCGCGGAGGCGCGTCATGAGGGGGCGGTCGGCGCCCCACAAATCCTCTTTTGATAGTACACCGGCATCGAAGGCGGCTTTCAGCGCCTGTGCCATGGCCGCATACCAGCCCACTTCTTGCACGGAGCACCAGATGGCATCATCTATGGCGATGAAGCGTCTGCCCAGCCACCGGGCCGCGTCGAGGTCATTCACGACGATACGGCCTTCGTGCGTCGCAAGATGATGCAAGAATGCGCGAATCTCATC
>JAFGNR010000137.1 GCA_016926915.1 Anaerolineae bacterium | reverse complement strand
GCACTCCGGTGCGCGGCTGCGTCGAAATGGTGCGACTCTTTATCCTTCCGGAGTCAGAGCCCTGCGAAGCATGGCCTTTGGGCACTTGCAGTGAACTCATTGCACACTGGCTCATCGCACGGTTGGGTGACGCCCTGGCATAGGCGCGTCTTCTGTAAACGTATTTCCGGACGCAATAGCCATTCGCCATTCACTATTCATCATTCTCGTAGGAGCATATCGTGGAACCCAAGAAGTTCTTGGTCGGAGGCGCGTGGTGCGCCAGTGATACAACGTTGGATGTTGTCTTTCCCTATACCGGCGAAGTGATCGCGCAGGTCTACCGGGCAGGCGAAGCCCATATTGAAGCCGCCATAGCGGCAGCGGAACGTGGTTTTGCCGCGACCCGTGTATTACCGGCCTACGCACGCGCCGAGATTCTGCACCGGTTTCAGGCGCAGATGGCCCGGCGCGCCGAAGCGCTCGTCGAGGCGTTGATTCTTGAGGGCGGCAAGACGCGCAACGTCGCCGAGGGGGAGCTGGCCCGAGCGCAAGAGACGGTGCGCATAGCAGCCGAGGAAGCGCTGCGCATCGACGGCGAGCTGGTACCGATGGATTGGACGCCGGCTGGTGAGGGGCGGCTTGCCCTGGCTCGACGTTTCCCCCTGGGGGTCGTGTTGGGTATCACGCCGTTCAATTATCCGCTCAACCTGGCGTGCCACAAACTGGCGCCGGCAGTGGCGGCAGGCAATGCCTTTATCCTAAAGCCGGCTCCTGCCACGCCCCTTTCCAGCTTGTTACTGGGTGACATGTTGCTGGAAGCGGGGTATCCGCCCGAAGCCCTCAGCGTGCTAGTTCCAGAGGATGCACTGGCCGAACGGCTGGCTCGCGATCCGCGCATCAAGTATCTGACCTTTACCGGCAGCACCGAGGTGGGCTGGTATCTCAAGCAAGTAGCCGGGCGCAAGCGTGTGGGGTTGGAGTTGGGCGGCAATGCTGCCGTTATCATCCACGCCGATGGCGACGTTGCGTATGCCGTGCGCCGTATTGTGGTGGGCGGCTTCACTAATGCCGGGCAGAACTGTATCTCCGTGCAGCGCGTGCTGGTACACCGTGTAATCTACGAGACGGTATTGGCGCAGCTGATCACGCACGTGCGTCGTATCAAAGTTGGCGACCCGCGCGATCCGGAGACGAAGGTGGGCCCGATGATCAACGTCGCTGCCGCGCAGCGGGCGATGGCATGGTTGGAAGAGGCCGTGGCAGACGGTGCGCAGATCGTGTTGGGTGGCACGTGTGAGGGCGCGCTGTGCTGGCCGACCATTGTGACCCATGTCCGCCCAGAAATGAAGATAAGCCGCGAAGAGATCTTCGCACCGGTCATCACCGTGACGCCCTATGATACGTTCGAGGAAGCCGTGGCGCTGGCAAACGCCACCGATTACGGCCTGCAAGCCGGCGTCTTTACTCAGGATATCGACCGCATCATGTACGCCTATGAGCATCTCGAGGTGGGCGGGGTGCAGATCAACGACGCTTCTACTTTCCGCGTCGACCAAATGCCTTATGGCGGCGTCAAGGGGTCCGGCGTGGGCCGTGAAGGGCCGAAATACGCTATCGAGGAGATGACTGAGCTCAAGCTCATGGTCCTCAACAGACCTGCTGCTTGAATTGGAAGTGTTTCAAAGAAGTAGGAATCCGGTGGGACACACTTGGGTAGACTTGGAAGCGTCCTATTGTGAGACGTGGACGTGCATTCCACCGTTCAGTATACGCGATGAAGGAGAATCATGAAGAACTTGCTGGAAAAACTGCATATCGATGCTGTAAATGCCGGTGCGTGCACCGGCGCGGGGGAATGGCTCACCGACCCCGCCGGGAAGGTGTTGGTCTCTTACAATCCGGCAACGGGCGAACCTATCGCTGAGATCACCCAGGCCACGGACACGCTCTATGACCAGGTGGTGGAGCGCGCGCAGAAAACATTCGAGACCTGGCGCACCCTCCCGGCGCCCAAACGCGGGTTGTTGATCCGGGATTTGGGGAACGCGCTGCGCGAAGTACAGGAGCCGCTGGGCGAGCTGGTGACCCTGGAAATGGGTAAAATCCGCGTCGAGGGGATCGGCGAAGTCCAGGAGATGATCGACATCTGTGACTTTGCCATGGGACTTTCCCGCCAGCTCTATGGCTTGACGATGCACTCCGAGCGTCCGGCGCACCGCATGTACGAACAGTGGCATCCTCTGGGGGTGGTGGGAGTGATCACCTCCTTCAACTTCCCGGTTGCCGTGTGGGCGTGGAATACCGCCATCGCCGTTGTTGCCGGCGATCCGGTGGTGTGGAAGCCTTCTTCCTCCGCGCCGTTGACGGCGATTGCCGTGCAACACGTCGCCAATCAGGTCGCCGCCGATTACGGCGCTGCCGGCGTGTTCAATCTGGTCATCGGCAGCGGTCGCACCGTGGGCGAACGTATGATCACTGATCAGCGCATCCCTCTGGTTAGTTTTACCGGTTCGGTAGCTATGGGTCGACACGTGAGCGAGACCATCGCGCGCCGGTTAGGACGTTCGATTTTGGAACTTGGCGGCAATAATGCCATTATTGTCACCGAGAACGCCGACCTGGATTTGGCTGTCCCGGCCATTCTATTCGGAGCTGTGGGGACGGCCGGCCAGCGCTGCACTTCGACCCGGCGCATCATTGCGCATCGTCAGATCGTGGATCACCTGGTCGAACGGCTCATTGCGGCATACCGGCAAGTGCGCATTGGTGATCCGATGTTGCCGGAGACCCTGATGGGTCCGCTGGTGGAAGAATCGGCGGTCGAGGAGATGTTGGCCGCCCTGGATGCCGCACGGACGCAAGGCGGCGAGGTGGTTTTCGGCGGTGGGCGCTTGCTGGAAAGAGGCCGCTGCTTCGTGGAACCGGCTATTGTGCGGATGCCCCAACAGACTGCCATCGTGCAGGAAGAGACCTTTGCGCCGATTCTGTACGTGATGGCGTATGAGACGCTGGACGAAGCGATTGCCATTCACAACGGCGTCCTCCAGGGGCTTTCTAGCGCGATTTTCACTACGAATTTGCTGGAGGCGGAGCAATTCCTGTCTGCTTCCGGTTCCGATTGTGGGATCGCCAACGTCAATATCGGTACCAGTGGTGCGGAGATCGGCGGCGCGTTTGGCGGCGAAAAAGAGACCGGCGGGGGGCGCGAGTCGGGATCGGATGCCTGGAAAGCCTACATGCGCCGTCAGACGAACACACTCAACTGGAGTCGCGAGCTCCCCCTGGCGCAGGGAATCAAATTCGGATAGGAGAACGTATGCTCGAAGCACAACATGCAGATGTCGCGCAGTTTTTGCGCGCCTCACCCAGGCCGTTGATCATCGAGGGCGACCAGGCGCCCTCGCTTTCCGGGAAGACTTTTACCGCCTACAATCCTTCGGATGGCGAGCCATTGACAGAAGTCTATGCTGCCGGACCGGAGGATGTGGAGCGCAGTGTGGCTGCCGCGCGCGCTGCCTTGCATGGCGGTTGGGCCGACCTGGATCCTCCCCAGCGTGAGCGCATATTGCGCCGCTATGGGGACCTCATCGAAGCGCATGCCGGGGAGCTGGCCCAGCTGGAAACATTGGACAATGGGAAGCCGCTCTCGCACACGCAGTCCATCGATGCCTTCGTCGCTGCGGATGAGCTCTATCATTTCGCCGGCTGGCCCAGCAAAATCGCCGGTGAGACCCATTCTGTCTCCATACCTGACCACTTCGTCTACACACGCCGGGAGCCTGTAGGTGTGGTCGGCATCATCATCCCCTGGAACTATCCGCTGATCCACGCCATGCAGAAGGTCGGGCCGGCATTGGCTTGCGGCAATGCTGTGATCCTCAAACCGGCCAAACTTGCCTCTTTGGCGGCCCTGCGCCTGGGCGAGCTGGCATTGGAAGCCGGTTTCCCGCCGGGTGTGTTCAATGTGTTGGCGGGTTCTGGGGCCGTGATCGGGGAAGCGCTTTCCGCCCACCCCGGCGTCGACAAGATTGCTATTACCGGTTCCACCGAGGTGGGGCAGAGCGTGATTCGCAACTCCACGGTGAATATCAAACGGCTGGCGCTGGAACTGGGCAGCAAGGCTCCCAACATCATTTTTGCCGACGCAGACCTGGGTGCAGCCATTCCCGGCGCCTTTACGGCAGCTTTCGGCAATTCCGGACAGAGCTGCGTTGCCGGCTCACGCCTCTACGTCCAGCGTCCTGTTTATGATCAAGTGGTAACGGGTTTGCTGGCTCTGGCGGCGCAGGCTCGGGTTGGGCACGCGATGGACCTGGAGACCGAACTTGGCCCCATCATCGACCGGAGACAGTTCGAGACCATCATGACGTATATCGAGACCGGCATCGCCGAGGGGGCGACGCTGCTCTGCGGCGGTGAGCGTCTGCAGCGCCCCGACCTGCCCCAGGGCGGCTATTATCTCCCCCCTACCCTGTTCACCGGCGTGAACGATGGGGCGCGCATCGCGCGCGAGGAGATTTTCGGCCCGGTCTTGCCCATATTCACCTTCGATACCGAGGCGGAGGTGATCGCTCGCGCCAACGACAGCGTGTATGGTCTGGCTGCCGGCGTCTGGACGCGCGACGTGGCCTGCACGCACCGCATGGCGGCAGCTCTCAAGGCCGGCGTCGTCTGGGTCAACACGTACAATTTGTTTAATGCCAACGTACCGTTTGGCGGTTTCAAACAGAGCGGCTATGGACGGGATAACAGCGCCTATGCCATCGACGCTTTCACCGAGGTAAAAGCCGTCTGGGTTTCGACCCGGTAAGACGCCGGATTTCTTTGGTGGAAAGCTCAGATGGGCAACCGTAACGCGAACTTCGGTCCGCATTTCGGGAGATGGCATCCCGATCACGTGGGCTGAAGTTCGCGTTTTCCGGTGTGTTAGCAGCAAGGGAGGGACAAAGGGTGGGGCGTCTGCTGTACGACGCTCCCATTGCGCCAACGTACTTCCAGGGCGATGGAGGCCATTTCCGGTAACAACGCTGTTGGATATACGGCGTAGGTGCAGGACTCTGGCGTTTCCAGAATCAGCGTAATTTCCCCCTGGCGGGGGCCGGGTTCCAGGTGGAATCCCCATTGCTCGAATAGGCGCGCGGCTTCTGAGAAAGTAAGATTACTCACTCTGCGATGCTTCCCTATTCCAGTAAACCAGGGCCGAACGTGTACCCCGGGGCCAGACGAACTGCCCATCGCGTTTGCTGAGGCGCCGGGCAAGTAAATCGCTCAGGAAGGCGTCGTGTGTTGTGTCTTCCACCAGACCCAAACGACGTTTGACATTGACTAACGCTTCATCGAGACTGGCGTTTGTCCATGGCTCCCACAGGCCGGTATCCTCCAACAAGACGTTGGTGAAGATTCCCAGCTGCATCAGGGCATTATAGGCCACCTGGAAATTGGGACTGTCATAGGGATGTCCCCAGACGTGTCGCGCGGCTTCAGCCATTATGCTATCCGGCATAGGGATACGGAGCAACAGGTAACAACGCCGGCGGGCAACTTGTTCCATCTTGTGCACGAAGGCTGCGAAGTCCGGTACGCCGTACAGGGCGTGCGAACAAAGCACGACGTCGTGAGGTTGGACGGCGATCTCAGGCCAGCCGCCCTGGATGACTGCAACGTTGTCTAGCCCCGCGGCGGCGACGTTTTCTTGCAGCACGGCCAGCATGGCGGGCGAGGGATCAAGAGCGGTTACCTGTCGCGCGCGCTGTGCCAGGAAGACAGTCCAGGCGCCGGTACCGGCGCCGATGTCCAGCGCCGTGTCGCCGGGATGCACTGCCAGATCGGCAGCAATGAAATCACGGCTGGAATCAGGTTTGGCCCAACGCTGCAGGACCGCTTCATGATACGCATGTGCCTTGGTGAGCCACACATCGGTTTGCCCGGTGTCCTCAGCCTGGCGCCCGCGCGCATAGGCAATGACCAGATCACGCCATAAAGACAACCAATTGGTTATAGATTCCATCATTATGCCTCCAGGGAGTTGCAAGTTACGGGTTGTGGGTTACAGGTGGCGCATTGTGATCAATAGACCACCACCAGCGGACGCGCCTGGCGGTCGTGGACCACATCGATTGGGACCTCATAGGTTGCAGAGAGATGCGCGGCGCTCAGCGTGTCCGTGACTGCGCCGGCATGCAGAACCTGTCCCTGACGCATGAGCACAACTTGATCGGCCGTCGTTGCTGCTGCGTTGGGGTCATGGGTCGTGAAAACTACGGTCTGTCCTTGGGCGCGTAGCTCACGCATGATGGCCAGGATGCGCCGGGCATTACTCACATCCAGGTGCGAGGTCGGTTCATCCAATAACAGAAGGGCCGGTTCCTGCGCCAATGCACGGGCCAGAATAACCAGTTGTCGTTCACCGCCGCTCAAGGCGGGCGCCGGGCGCGCCCACAGGGCTGCCATGCCCACCATTTCCAGCGCGCGAAATGCCAGGGCATAATCCCGGTCGCTGGGACGTTGGAGCAGGCGTAGGTAGGGCGCGCGCCCTAGCAGCACCGTCTCCAACACGTTCAAATTGAAGGCAGGGGGTTCTTCTTGCGGCACCAGCCCCAGTACGCGGCTCAGGTCGCGATGGACGTAAGCTGTGTGTGGTTTTCCTTCCAGCAAGATATGCCCGCTCTGTGGGGTTAGCAGACCCAGGATCAGGTGCAGCAGGGTAGTCTTGCCGGAACCGTTGGGTCCCAGGATCGCGGTGATGGCGCCGGCAGGCGCCTCAAGGCTGACGTCTTTTACGACGTCGGGGGCCTCTGGCGTGTAACGAAAGGTCAATGCTGTCAGGGAAACTGCTGCGTTCATCGGCGTCTCTCCAGTTCACTGCGCGTCAGGGGGCTATCCCGCAACAATAGACTGAAGAAGATAACCGCGCCGATGAGCGAGGTCAGAATTCCCAGCGGGATTTCACCCGAAAGCACCGTGCGGGCGAGATCGTCGCAGAGGAGTACGAAGATGCCGCCGACGAGCATGCCGCCGGGCACCGCAGACTGGGCGTCAGCGCCGAGCAAGCGCCGGGCGATGTGTGGCACGATGAGACCGACCCATCCAATCTGACCGGCTTTGGAGACGACGGCCGCCGTGGCCGCCACGGCGGCCACGAGCATGACCATCCGCTCGCGTCCCGGCAGGGCGCCCAGCGCGAAAGCCGTCGTGTCGCGTAATGAGAGCAGGTTGAGCCGCCAGCGCATCAGATAGATGATGACCAACGCGGGCGCAACCACGGGCAGGATGTGCGCGATGTCCTCCCAGGTGATGGCCCACAGACCTCCCAGCAGCCAGAATGTGATGTCGGGTAGTTGCTTGAGGGGATCGGCCAGGTATTTGATGACGCCGGTACCGGCGGCATAGAAGGCCGAGACGCCGATCCCGGCCATCACCAACCGCAGAACCCAATCCCCCAGCCGCAGGCGCCGGGCCATCAGGTAGCTGGCGGCCAGCCCTAGAAAGGCAAACAGGGCTGCGCTTCCCTGCACCACGGCGGCCGATCCTCCCAGGAAGACGATGGCCAGAGAGGCGCCAAAGGCTGCGCCCTGCGAGACGCCGAGGAAGCCTGCATCTACCAGCGGGTTGCGGAAGATGAGTTGGAAGGTGGCGCCGGCTGCTGCCAGGGTTGCGCCCAGGGACACGGCTGCCAGGATACGCGGCAGACGCAGATTTGCCACTACGGAGCGCGCCAATTCGTTCTCGCGTAGCGTCGCCAGCGAGGTAAAGTAGGGGCCGGGATACCGCCCAACGAGCAGGGAGAGCGCCGCGCTCAACAACAGCGCGATGGCCAGTCCCCAAAGTCGCCGGCGGAATGCTGCGGCGCGGGCGGCCGCGGCCTGTGCCTCAGCGGACATCCAGCATCACCCTGGGCATGATGGCGGCATTCACGGCGCTGCGATCCATACCGTAGAGCACGGCGAAGAAATCGTAAATCTCTGCTTGAAGATCCACATCGGCGAACCGTTCCGGATACAGCCGCGAGGCCAGCCAGGTCATGCCCAGGATCCACCGCGATTCGGGCGTATCCCAACCAAAGATGTCGGCGGGGAATGCATAGAGCTCCCCGTTCCGTACTGCCATCAGCTTACTCCACTGGGTGTCCGCTTTGAGACCAGCGATGACCTGTTGTGGATCGAGTTGGTACCACACCACGACGAAGATCTTATCTGGATCCCAGGCTGCAATCTGCTCGAAATTCACCACCGTCCAACCGTCGGTAATCTGGGCTTCGCTGCCCCACACCGGGTTGCCGCCTGCCGTCTGCGCTTGAATCGTCTGCATCCAGGCCATCGCCGGGACTTGCACTGCCACTTCCCCGCCCCGGTCGGAGTATTCCAACAACAGCACGCGAGGTCGCTCCTCCTCGGAAACGTCCGCGATCCTCGTCGCGATACGTTCCAGGCGCGTCTGGTAAAATGCGAGGATTTCCTCGGCCCGGGAGGTATTGCCCAGCAACAGACCCAAATTGGTCACATCCAGGAAGAACTGTTCCGGCGTCTCCAGGCCCAGATAGACCACAGGAATACCCACCTGCGCCAACGCTTCCCCCATCTGTTCCATGACCACGCTTTTCATCAGCACCAAGTCGGGTTCCAGCGCGGTAATCTGCTCCGGGTTAGGATTGGCGGCCATGATCGCAATTCTATCCAGGAAGTCCGGCTCAACGTACGGCAGAAAGTCACTTGGCGTCGCGCTTCTGCTTTCTGCGCCGATCAGCCGCGTCCGGCCTTCCGGGAACATATAGAGCAGATGTAGGCCGATGTAGGGCGCGCGCCCCACCACGACAATCCGGCGGGGCAAGCGCTCAAGCGTTACCGTGCGCCCGGCGCCGTCCGTTATCGTCACCGGGCCGTCATTGGGAATTGCTTCCTCAGAGGTCTCCGGCGCCTGGGGCATCGTCTCTGCTGCCCCTAGCACCTGGATCGTTACCAGATCGCGTACCTGAACGTTTCCCGGGAACTCCGGCAGCACGGCCCGGAAGCCGCCCTGCGGTTGAAATCCGATGATGCAATCTGCGCACGCTTGCACATCCTGTAGTGGGACCTGGGCCTGGTAGCCGTCACTGGCGACGAACAGGAGGATAGCTGCCGTTTCCGTCACGCCTACTTCGTCCAGTAATGCGGCGATGGACACGCCCGTATACGTTGCCGCTTCGCCGTCTTTGTTGGTGTACACGGTATCACGCGTGCCCAATGCCTGTAATGCCTCGATCGTAAACGCCCGTTCCCTGGTCGTGG
>JAFGNR010000136.1 GCA_016926915.1 Anaerolineae bacterium | reverse complement strand
GACATCTACGTAGAAATGTAGACCATTCTCCACGATGTCGACGTATTCCGGCGGTTCACCGCCTTGTATTCGCCCGATTCGTGGGGCTAGCCCTTCTTTGTCTCGCACGTCTGCTTCGCTGCGTTCGAAAATTGACTTTACCGGAATCTCCCACGGCCGGCCGGTACACAGCTCCCCCAGCAGCGTCGCGAATTGCTGCTTGCGTACCTCGGCGCCCGCAGTGAGACATTGTAGGACCAGGACTTCGTTATACCGGTCAACAATCAAGCCCGGCACGCCATCGGACTCGGCATGTATCAGACGGCATGCTGTGGTGTCCGGTGAAGCAAGGAGCGCGGCGCGGCCCGCCAGCGCGCGTTTCAGCCGGTTGCCCCAGAAAGCATCGGAATTCGGATCGGCCTCTGCGACCCACGAAAACAGTCGTACTCTGATCTGAGATGCAGGACTATAGTGTCCCCATGCCAGGAATTTGCCGTCGGCGCTATGGATGGCTACCAGGTCGCCCGCTTCGGGATCGCCTGTGATGCGTCCGATGCCGCCGGAGAATACCCAGGGATGGCGCCGCTGAACTGGTGCATCTCGTCCCGGTTTCAAGTAGACCCGTGGTGTGGAAATCATGGGCTCTTCTCCTCAAGATTGTGCCGCTTGGGCATGCGACTCCGGTTTTCTCAGGGTGGGGAGGAGGCGCCGCAGATCGTGAAGGTCGCCCTCATACGTAGGCCGTGGTGCGATAGCCTCCCGATCGGTCGCCGGACCGGGCACAAGGAAGGTGGGACACCCCAGGCATCCGGCTACCATGTCCATCGATTCATCGCCTACCATCAATGCTTTCTCCGGCGCACACGCGAGCTCCGCGAGGATCTCCTCATAATACCGCAGGTGGGGTTTGACTGCGTGACTATTCTCGTATGTGGTGATTTTTCGGAACTGTAGATCCGCGACGCCGGCCCAGCGCAATCGTTCGCGCGTCGCTGTCTCCGGAAAATATGGGTTGGTGGCGATGACCACGTCAAACCCTAGTTTGAGGGCGGTCAGGACCACCTCGCGCGCTTCCGGTTTCGATCGCGTGTGCTGCTGCAGGTGTGGGAATTCTTGGCGATAAAAAGCCAGGAAGTGTGGTTCTAGTCGGGCCCGTGATACCTCTACGCTGTTGTAGAAATGCTCGGCGAAAACTGCTTCGTTGGTCCGTGCGCCATCACTCTCTGCAATGGCCTCCGAGGCTCGCTCGATGGCTGCCAGCAGCGCTCGCGGAGCGACGTAAGGAGCCATCCACTTCGCGAGCGCTTCCAGGTACGGAGGCAGCAAGTCGTTACGGAGATCGTAGTCCAGAAGTGTGCCGTCGAGATCGAACAGGATTGCCTGGAGGGTCATATACTACCTCGTTGTTCACTGCACGGTCGTGGATCGCCGCGTGTTTTCCACACTGTCAGGTTAGCGTCGTGAAGCGACTACCACGAGCTGTTCGGGCGTGATGTATACATCCTCGATGCAAGCTTCTGGCGGCCATTCCTCACGAATGGTTTCGTCGATCATCTCCTGTCCAATTCCTTTCACGGGGATTCCCAACTTGCCAACGCGCACCTTCTCCACAGTGATGACCGGCCGGCATCCTGCTGCGCCGACCCTCACGGTCACGGCTCCGTTCAGGGTGGCCCCCTGGATGAAGAACGGCAGCTGAACGTCGTAATCGGCGAAAATCTCACGATCAAGTTCTGCCGATCCGGTGACGGTCCCCCGGTCGAACTGGACGTCCGCACTTCTAACACCTTCGAACGACGCTGTGTACTCGTCAATGATCTGGTTCGCAGTTGTTTCACTGACGATGAACTGGACGCTTTCGCCCGGCGCAACTTCTGCCCAATAGGCCTCGGCCGCCTCCAGGCTTTCCACGACCAAACTGGGCATTTCGGGGTCGGGCGTTGGGAGCGGTTCCGCCGGCGCATCCTCTCCGATTCCCAGCCAGCGCAGAATAGGCCCGATGATCGGCCATTCTGGCGGGGGTGGGAGCTGGGCCTGCTGCGCGCCGGGACCGGCCGCTACGGGGGTAACCGTCATTAGGGTGAGAGAGAGTACGACGAATATGAGCCATCTTTGCTTCTTGCTGCTCATTGATTGCCTCCTGAATTTGTGTATGGGTTGTGTGGGGTCGCTCCACGCTCAGGGCATGGATTGTTCGTCAATTCCCCACCAGTACATATCGGCAAGTTTTTGGTGTTCCTGATGTAAACGCACGAAACTCTCATAGCGATGCTCGTCGATTTCGCCTGCTTGCAGCGCCGCGCGCACAGCGCAACCCGGTTCGACGCGGTGACTACAATCCGAGAAGGTGCATTTCGGCACGTAGGGTGCAATATCCGGGAAGTAGGCATCGATTTCTTCGGGGTCCAGATCGAACAACGCAAGCGCCCGGATCCCCGGCGTGTCGGCTACCCATCCCCCTACTTCCAGCGGCACCAATTCTGCTACAGTCGTCGTGTGTTTCCCTTTGCCTGTAGCCAGACTTACCTCTTTGACGCGTTTTCCCAGCTCCGGTTGAATGGCGTTAAGTAGGCTGGTCTTTCCTACGCCTGAGGGGCCGATCAGCGCCGAAATTTGCCCCGCCAATCTTGCATGTAACGCCTGCACCCCCTCGCCGGTGCGGGCGCTCGTATAGATGACATCGTAGCCGATGTGCATATAGCTGCGAAACAGTTTTCTGGCTTCCTCAGCATCCACCAAATCCACCTTGTTTGCACAGATCAATGGAGGAATGTGTTGGCGTTCGGCGCCTACCAGCAAACGATCAAGCATTCTAAGTCTTGGTTCCGGCTGTGCGCATGCAATGACGAAAACAACTTGATCAGGATTGGCGATGATCACCTGTTCTCTTTCACGCAAATAGCCTTTGCGATCCCAGCGCCGTGTACCACGACCTGAGGAGAGCGGCTTCAGACGCGCCAAGGCCCGGTCACGTTCAAATATCTCCTCTATGACCTTACCTCCTTCGGGAAGCGTCTGCCACCGGACTTGATCCCCCACGGCAACGATGGTAGCGTCTTTTCGCTCCTTTTTCAGGCGACCGCGAATGCGCGCTGTGATTTGTGTATCATCGTCGCACAGAATCGTATAGAATCCGCTTTGTGATTTGATGACCATACCGGTCTGTTTGTCTGTTGTCATGCACTTCCTACCTGGCTAAGTGTACCATGAGTGATGACCTGCGACAAGGGGCGCGAGGAACCTGAACCTTTCTTATCTGCCTGGCGGGACAAACTCGCCCCAACTTGAAACGCTCCGCTGCCTGAAGCGGCGATTGACTTACCTGTCGCTTAAGGTATAATGTCTTCGCTCTGGCAAGGGCAAAACCGCTGCGGGTGACCGCGCGGTTTTCTGTGTGACAAGATTGAATGTAATCAACACCCCTGCTGGGAAAGGTCCTGCAGCGGGCGTATTAAGGAGAGGTTCATGCCGAAGCGCACTTATCAACCAAAGAAGCGCCGACGAATGCGTACCCATGGCTTCCGTGCCCGAATGTCCACGCGTACAGGGCGTGATGTACTCAAGCGCCGACGTCTCAAGGGGCGCCACCGCTTGATTCCGGTCAGCCTCGGCGGTGCGAAGAAGATCAACTGGAAGGAAAGCGCCAATCGACCGCGACGCCAGTCTTGAGCAATTGCTGGATGGCGATATTTCATCGTCGACCACGCTTTCCCATGCCGAAGTATGTGAGGAAGTCCCGCAGAAGCTGCGTTGGCGTAAAGGAATGCGGTTGCGCAGCCCTCAGGATTTCCGTCTGGTCTGGAATCAGGGGCGTTCCTGGGCGCACTCGATCTTAGTCTTGTGGAGTGCGCCCAATGGGCGTACCTACTCGCGAGTTGGCATTGTGGCCAGCAAGAAAATCGGGAATGCAGTGACTCGAAATCGTGCCCGGCGATTGTTGCGAGAGGCAGCGCGTTTGCTTTATCCCCATATCGACCCCGGTTGGGATTTGATACTGGTGGCGCGTCATAGGATAATCACGGTGCGAGAGCCACAGGTTACCTCAGCGGTAAGGGTGGTTTTGCAGCGCGCAGGCTTGTGGTGTGAAGCGGATCGAACTCCATGCGCAAGTTAGCTTTGGCGCTGATTAGTTTCTACCGGCGTTTAATTTCGCCGCATCTCCCACCGAGCTGTCGTTTCACGCCGACGTGCTCGCAATACAGCTATGAAGCTATCTCCAGATACGGTATGATCAAGGGCGGTTGGCTGTCACTCAAACGCATTGCCCGATGTCATCCTTTCAACCCCGGAGGCTATGATCCGGTTCCCTGACAATGGAGGGTGTATGTTTCGTCGTTGGAAGGTACATGTTTCGGTTGTTCTTTTCATTCTTCTGGTAGCGTCGCTGTCAGGTTGTGCCGGCGGCGGTGTGCGCCACGAGAGTTGGCCCGGCAGTCTGGTTGTTGAGGGCACACTCTATGTCGCCAACGTGGACCGTGTGCAAGCCTTTGTATCGGAAAGCGGCGGCCTTCTTTGGGAGTGGTATCCGGGTGAAACACCTAATGCAGCCGCCACAGGTTTCTACGCAACTCCAGTTCTTGACCCTGAGCGTAATTTGTTGGTGGTGACAAGTCTCAAAGGGCAGAAAGTGTATGCCCTCCAACTGGGAACGACCCCCGGTGTTGTGCCCGGCGTTGCCTGGATCTATCCTGCAAACGAGCAAAACGAGATCCCTGTGTTGGGACCGATCCTGCGGGCTCTGGGACTCTCTGGCGATCGTGAGGGCGCCAAAGGTCAGTACGTGGGCAGCGGCGCCGTTGCCGGGGATCGTTTTATTGTGGGGAATGGCGACGGAGTCGTTTATGCGCTGGAGCTGGCAACCGGTAAACTGGCCTGGTCATTCCAGACACAAGAACGTGTTTGGGCCAAACCGTTGGTGATTGAGGATATGGTTTACGTTGCTTCACTCGATCGTACGCTTTACGCCCTGAGCTTAGACGATGGCTCCCTGCGTTGGTCGTTTGATGCCGTGGGGGCTCTGGCTTCGTCGCCGGTCGTCGCCGGTAATTCGTTGTGGTTTGGGGATTTCGGGGATCGCATTTACCAGGTCGATCCCACGACCGGAGATTTGTTGTGGACATTTGAACAAGGTGTGGACTGGTTTTGGTCTACTCCTGTCGTCGATGCTGAAAGTGGCAGGGTCTATTTTGCTGATGTGAGCGGGCACGTTTATGCGATCCACGTGGAGACGCACGCCCTGATCTGGGAGCAAACTCTTGAGGATGTTTTCAGGGGCGCCGGCGTGCTTTCTCCGGATGGCGAAACGTTGTTTTTGCCAGGGCATGACACCGGCATGGTGTACTCTCTGAATACCGATACTGGGGACACAATTCCTCGAGAAACTCCACAGAATCCGGGTAATCTGCCTGGAGACCTGTCCAGCGACGGTGAACGGTTATTCGCTATGCCCATTCTCACTCAGGATCGAGTGCAGGCATACGATCTCGAGTATGGCAAGTTGGTGTGGAGTTATCCCTCCGAGGAAGCGGAATAGGCGCACTATGTTACTGCTGCGTGGGCATTCGTGCCCCGCTGATTTGAAAAGGGAGATGCAACGTGTGGGATTTACTCATTGTTGACCCGCTTACGAATTTGCTCTTGTTCCTCTATCAGGTGCTGGGGAATCAGACTATGATTGCGGTCGCCGTTTTGACTTTGTTGGTCCGCCTGGCAATCACGCCGCTTACGCTCAATCAACAGAAAACGGCGCGCAAGCAGCAGGAACTTCAGCCCAAGATCCAGGCATTGCAGGAGAAATACAAGAACGACCGCGACCGGCTGGGGCAGGAGCAGCTGAAGCTCTATCAAGAGGCCGGGATCAGCCCGTTGGGAGGCTGTCTTCCGTTGTTGATCCAACTACCGCTGATGTTTGCGCTCTATGGGGCCATTATCCGCGCTTTGGCATCGACGCCGCTGCAATTACTCGATTTGGCTTCCCACATCTATCGCTGGATTCCAGGTCTCAGCACCCTTGCACCGCTTCAGAGTAAGTTCCTGTGGATGGATCTGGCGTTGCGCGATCCTTTGTTCATTATGCCTATTCTGGTCGTTGCGACGAGCTGGTTCCAACAGAAGTTGCTCACTCCCGCGACGAGTGCCAGCGCCGACCCGCAGGCGCAACAAATGACGCAGTCGATGCAGATTACGATGCCGCTGATCATGGGATTTTTCTCGATGCAGTATGCGGCAGGATTGTCCGTCTATTTCGTTATCTCGAACCTGATTGGCATTCTGCAATACTATCTTTTTCGCCAGCATTATGCGGGCGCGCCTGCTGCCAACAGCGATGAAAAGCCGGCCACCAGGGCTAATGCGGCAAAGGGGAAGCCTAAGTCCTGACGCACGTTTTTAACTTCGAGGCCGCAGTTGCGACGTTTTGTTTCTGGTCTCCCTGGATTGGATGAGGAGGAAACATGGAGTCCGAAGAGTGGGTGGAAATATCGGCACCTACTGTCGAAGAGGCAATCATTCTGGCCATCACACGCCTGGGTATCACACGTGAAGAGGCCATTCTAGAGATTTTGGACGAAGGGAGTAAAGGGTTTCTGGGAATCGGCGCACGCGAGGCGCGCGTGCGCGCAAAACAGCGTTTGTTCCAACCGGTTCCGGAGCCTGTTGCTCCTGTCACAACACCTGAACCACGCGCCGAAGTCGCGGCGCCGCAACTCGCAGCGCCGGAGCCGGCGGAGCCGCCGGAGCCGCCGGCTGACCTCCAGCCTGAGGTTCCGGTCGTGACTCCAAGAACCACGTCTGAGCGCGCGCCGCGCCGCGCTGTTTCGTCTGTTCCGGTCGAGATGCCCGACACACCGCCGGTTGCGACCGTCACAAAACCCCAGCGACAAGCGACTGTCAGCTCTGATTTGGACCGCGATGCGGTAGAACGTGTTGTCGGTGAGGTGGCAGATCATTTCTTTGCCGGGCTTGATCTGGATCGCGAATTGAGCTGGCGTGATAAGGATCGTCCGGCGTTATGGGTTTCGCTGCGGGGGAAGGATTCCGATTCTCTTGTTGGTCCTCGTGCTCAGACTTTAGAGTCTGTCCAGTATTTGTTCCGAACTGTGGTGCGGCGGCAAGTCGATGGCGAATTCGACCTCATCATTGATGCCGATGGCTATCGCGGTCGCAGGCAACGTAGTCTACAGAAGCTGGCGCGCAAAATGGCGAACAAGGCTGCAGAGTCCGGGCGTCCCGTACAGTTACGTCCTATGCCTGCGAGTGACCGGCGAGTCGTCCACATTACGCTGCGAAACGACAAACGGGTGCGCACTGAGAGCTCGGGCTCTGGAAGTAGACGCGCGGTCACAATTGTGCCCGTCCGTGATGCGAGTTGACGACTGAGATCTTCCCGGACATCGATTCTCTGATCATCGGACATGTAACCCGCGACCTGGTCTCGGATGGCAGAGGCCAGGTTCTGGGGGGGACTGCTAGCTATGCAGCGACGGTTTCTGCCGTGCTGGGCCGGCGGGTTGGTGTTCTCACCAGTGCGAGTGCGGATCTCGATCTTGGTGAACTCACCGGCGTTGCCGGCAGCGTCTGTATTCCGGCAGCGCATACCACAACCTTTGAGAATCGCTATGGCAGGGCGGGGCGTGAACAGATTCTACATGCGCGCGCGTGTGAAATCGGACCGCCGCACGTGCCGCGATCCTGGCAGCATGTATCGCTCGTTCATATCGGGCCGGTTTGTGATGAGTGTGATCCCGAGCTGGTAGCATTTTTCCACGGCCGGTCGTTTGTGGGATTGACGCCTCAAGGTTGGATGCGCTCGGTTGCAGTTGGCAAGCCGGTCGCAGCTAAACCTTGGCTAGAGGCTGAACGGCTGTTGCCCCTGGCATCGGCGGTTGTTCTCAGTATCTAAGACCTGCATGGGGAGCGTGAGCTGGCGGTTCACTGGGCGCAAAAGGTACCCTTGTTGGTCCTCACGGATGGCTACAACGGCGGCGTCTTGTTCGTAAAAGGACAACCCTACGTTTTCCCTGCCTTGCAAGTTCCCGAAGTCGATCCAACGGGGGCCGGCGACGTATTTGCTGCGGTTTTCTTCGCTGCGGTGGTCGATGGATACGATCCACGTCTTGCCGCCCATCTGGCAGCTTGCGTTGCATCACATTCGGTGACCCGCTCCGGCCTTCAGGGGTTGCCCGGTTCTCGGGAAGTACGGCAATGTGGCTGGGGGATGTGTGTTTGAGAGGGCTCAGCGTTGCCCGGTAATGGGGGAGCGGCATCATGACACGTGTATACACCTTTGCGAATCAAAAAGGCGGCGTTGGCAAGACTACGACGGTTGTGAACCTCGCCGCATGTATGGCCGATTGGGGATTTCGCGTATTGGTAGTGGACGTGGACCCGCAGAGCAACGCGACGACCAGTTTGGGGGTTAATGCGCGTGGGTTGATGACGTCGACTTACGATGTGTTGCTGGGGACTGCTTCACTGACTGAGGTTATCCACCTGACCGCGTGGCGTGGTCTTGATCTTTTACCCAGCGCACCATCGCTGGCCGGCGTCACTGTCGAACTGAATGCCTTGCCTGATCCTGTTACCCGCGCGCTGCGGTTGCGGGAATCACTGGCGGCGGCCGTGGCGGGCTACGATTATGTCCTCATCGATTCCCCCCCCAGTTTGGGCATCTTGACGGTGAACGGGCTTTGTGCAGCCCAAGGCGTGATTGTTCCTGTACAATGTGAGTATCTGGCGTTGGAAGGCCTTTCTCAGCTGATGCACACGATTGGCCTGGTGCAGCGCGGATTGAATCCTAATCTCGAACTACGGGGGCTGGCGCTAACAATGTTTGACGGACGCACCACGCTCTCCAATGAGGTCGTTGCCGAGGTACGGAAGTTTTTCCCAAACCGGGTGTTCGATATCCTGGTACCGCGCAGTGTGCGTCTTAGCGAGGCGCCTAGCTATGGGGAGCCAGGGGTTTTCTATGCGCCGAGGTCAAAGGGTTCATTGGCCTACCGTATTCTGACGTGGGAGCTGCTGCGAGAAGACGGTCACGAGGTCGATTGGCGCCCTCCGGCGACGGCTGAAGACTGACGGCGTTTAGGTCGCCCCCAGGTAACGCCGCTCAATGTGACGTATAGCCTCCCGGGCGGCGTGTCTGGTCTCAGGCGTACTGTCGTTGAGAAGGGGACGGAGCACATCCAGATGTTCCGGCTTCCCGATGCGTTTCAAGGTGTTTGCTCCCCAGATGCGGATACTTGTCTCCCCGGCTTCGACGGCATGGAGGAGCATCTGGAGCGCGGCTTCGCCTAACCCCAAACCTAACCCTTGTTGTGCTGCCCATTCCATCAGCCACTCCAGGCTGTCGAGCTGGGGCGGCGACGGGATGACGCCGGTTTCCGTTTCTTGGGTCGCCAGTGCAGCCTCAGCCGCAGATCTCACCAACCATTGCGGGTCATCAAATGCCATCTGTTCCAGGATTTCTCGCGCCCAAGGTTGGTGTAGTCCTGCCAGCCCGTGGGCTACAGCCCGGCGAACTAGTAGATCATCGGCGTGCTGAGCAGCTTTCAACGTATCCCAGCTTTCCGGATTGGCCGCCAGCACCTCACAAATCACGAGCATGGTTTCCTGGTCGACTCGGGGCAAGATTTCTGACAGGAAACGAATTGCGCCCGGTGTACGGAGGTCTCCGAGTGCACGCAGGGCGTTTTTCACGATTTCGGGGTTCTTGTCTTTGAGCGCGGCAGCCAGAATATTCATGTCTCTTGCCGTGCCGGTCCACCCCAGACCGCGCAACGCTGTGGCGCGTACCGAATGTGATGGGTGGCGTAACATCTTGAGATAGAACGGGTGGGCATTCTCACCTGCTACCAGAGATAGGGCGCGTCCCAGGGTGAGGCGCTCAACTTCCGCGATTTCAGGGGCGACGAATGCTTGTGCCAGTGCTTTCATGACGTGCGGCCGCCAAGAAACGTCTTCAGGCGCTCTCATAGCCCAGAGTGCTACTTGCAGTAAGGGCTTGATTCCATCGCTTGGCAGTGTTGGCTCTGTCCCTAATCCTTCGCGGAGGCGCGCCTTGACGAGGTCTTCAGCTTCACCCAGGCCCACGTAACAGTTCAACAGGAATTGCCACCCGGGATCATGAAGGTGTTCCAGAAGCAGGGTGGGCTGGAGACCGGCTGCGCGTGTCTCTGCGGCTAAAGCCCACGCCGTGAGGAAATCTTCCCAGATATCGGCGCTGAAACGGACTGTCTTGCCGCCGCGTTTGATCAAAGGTGTGGTTTGTACGATTCTTCGCACCAGTCCTTCGAGTTTTGGCGGGCGCGTCTCTTCAGGAGGGAGGTTCGCGGCGAGCATTGTGTTGACGTCCGCGCCGGTGACGGCACGTTTCTCGAGTTGGGTTGCACGTGCGATTTGGCTGAGCAGCGTAATCGCGATTTCAACCGCGTGGGTGGCCAGTAGCGCCAGCTCCTCATCAAGATCGGTGGGTTGGAGATAGCGGTGCAAAAGGGCTGTCAGCACGTCCGTGGGTCGATAAGGGGTCTCTTCTGTCTCCAGGTGCAAATGGAGCCTCAACACGAGTTCTGGAAGTGTGTCGCCAGCTTCAATGGCCCATAACATCGTGTAAAGCGCTTCACCCCGGAGTTTTGGGGGTTCCAGGTTCAGCTCGCGTGCCCACCCGTTGTGGAGTTTGTGCAAAGCATTCTGGCTGAGGTCGGGTTCGATTTCTGCCGGTACGAATCCCGCCTCGACCAGCGGGCCATAACCCGCGGGTCCTGTGGCAATGATCCACAGGCTTTCCGGCCAACTCTCGGCTGCCCTGGCAATCCAACCGGCAAGGTCAGCGCGCAAGGCGACAGGGACTTCATCCCAATTGTCGACCAGGATTAATGAGGTTTGATTTTTCAGTTGGCTCTTTAGCCACTTGGGCAGAACTTCAGGCAAGAAGGTTGCGGCGAGACCTGTGATGAACTGATCGGGTGGGGTGCGTGAAGAAGGTAGGCTGTCTACATGGGAAAGATCGATCCATACAGGCAGCCGTGTATACGGTTGCTGTGCGTTTTCGCCGGTTTCGACAGCGTGCCAGACGCTCATCACGAGGGCGGTTGTGCGTCCAGAGCCTCTGCTCCCGGTAATCAGCACCCGGGGGTGTCCTCCAGAAAGCTGGGAAAACCCCACGCGTTGCTGTCTGTCCCCCCCGGCTATGGCCGCGTTTGCCGGTAGCGGCGCTGCTGTGAAAAAAACTGGCGGCACGAATACTTGGTCAGGGTGCTGTGGGGCGAAAAGCAGGAGACTGCGCAAAGCCTCCTGCAAGGCATTTACATATTTCTCACCGGTACTTCGCTGAGCTTTGGATTGCCATTTAGTGACCGGCGACCAGAGTCGTTCCGCCAACCGTTTGAGTGCGCCCCGGTTGAGGTAAAGGGCCAGTGCAATAACCCAGGCTACCACAGCGCCAATGACGGCCGATTGGAGATCGAAGTGCCAGCCGGTGTTTTGGAGCAGCGCCGTAGCCTGCATCAAGCATTATGCCTCGTCTGCTTCGAGATGCTCGACGACCAGCCGGTACCCTTGACCACGTTCACTGACGATATAATCGGGCTTTCGCGGGTCATCTTCGATCTTCTGGCGCAGATACCAGATGTAGAGCTTCAGGTAGTCGCGCCGGTTGGCGTACTCCGGCCCCCAAACACGGCGTAACAGGGTGTCGTGGCTGACTGTACGTCCTGGATCCTGGATCAAGGCCGAGAGCAGCGAAAACTCCGTGGGGGTGAGGGTTACAACCCGGTTGTTGACCTTGACCTCGTGGGTGTCTTGATTGACCCAGAGGGCTCCCGCTTGAAAAATGCTCTGCTCGCCACGCGCGCGCCGGGCGCGCGCCAACGCTGCTTTGACCCGGGTTACCAGTTCTTTGTAGCCAAATGGCTTGACGATATAGTCATCAGCGCCCAGCCCCAGCCCGTAGGTGACGTTGTGTTCGTCGCCCAAGGCCGTCAGGAAAAGTACCGGCGCGTCTGTGATTCCCTGTAACGCTTCGTGAACATGCCAGCCGTCCATGCCCGGCATGAGAATGTCGAGCAAGATCAGATCGGGTGGTGTTTGGCGCGCGGCTTGCAGGCCGCTCTCACCGTCGTTTGCTGCGATTACGGTGTAGCCAGCACGTTCGAGAAGAAGCTGCACGAGTTGGGCCAGTGCTTCGTCGTCCTCAATCAGTAGAATTGTTTCCTTCATACCTATCTCCTCATTTTCCCGACGCTCACTTGCGGCGCATAGATATAACGCTAAACTCTCAACGCGTGGAATTCTTTCCGCTCACCTGAAACGAAACACGCCTTTCTTACCTATATGATAGGTTAGATTCGCGTTTTGTCAAACCTAGAAACCAATTTGAGTAAGAAATCGATTGGTTTGCAAAAGATCATTCCCCTACGATTCCCGGTTAGTCTTGGTTTGGAGCCGGCTACCGGTTTGTTGCGTGACGTAGCAGTTGAACTCCGATCTCGGCGGCGTTTTCCGGGTCTCCGGCATTCTCCAACACTACGACAACGGCATATCGCGGGATATCACGGGCATTGAGTCCCATGAACCACGTGATCTCCCGTTGTTCCCCGGCGAGAGCGATGGCCAGATGCCCGATCGCCTCACTCCACGGAGACCACAGCGCCCGCAGCTCACGGCTGCGTTGGGGGTCGAGGATTGTCCGGTTATCTGTTAGCGGAGCCGTCGTGCAGCCGGTCTGAGCAGTGTTCAGGAGGTGCAGCGGAGGGAGCACGCCCTCGTTGCCCAAGGTTACCGCTACCTGAAGCATGTGGAGTGGTGTGACGAGGAGTTGTCCCTGTCCAATCGCTTCCTGCTCGGCGGATGTGGTTCCCACCGGGAATTCTGCGGCCGTGGTGGGAATCTCAAGTTCCGGGGGCGTTGTTAGCCCCCAGGTCTCGAACGTTTCGTACAATGCGGCCTGGCCTAGTTGCTGTCCGGCGCTGGCAAACGGCGCCGGGCATGCGTTAGCGAGTGCGGAGGCCCATGAGCTATCCTCCGGCGGCGTGCGGCAGTTCAGCGCGGCGCCGTTGATTGTCACTTCGGCGTTCAATGGCGTGGGAGGCGTCGTGATCCTGGCTGTGAGGGCTGCATCTGCGATCAGTGTTTCCAGCGCGCCGCCGGGCTGTAGCAAAGCCTGCGTAGCGCGGTTGAGTAGGGGGGCCTGTGGGGCATCTCGCAGGGTATCCCATTCTGCTGCTACGGTCGCGGGATCGAACGTTGGCGCGGAAGCCAGAGCTAAGATTTCGCCCGTATGTGTGTCTGCCAACAAGACTGCGCCGGCATGGCCAGCCAGGTTGTTCTGTGCTTCTATTTGAAGCCGCGCGTCCAGGGTCAACTGTACGCTGTTTCCCTGCGGGTCGCGATGCAGCAAGGTTGCGACGGCATGTTCCCAGGATGTTTGGCCCGTGTCTCCTCGCAGTGTTGCGTCGCACGCGGCCTCCATGCCCTCTGTGCCGTATTCCAGTGTTGCAAAGCCGATGACGGGGGCTGCTTCGGGCGCCGGATAAGTGCGTTCAACGAAACCGTTTTCGTCGATGCTGATGTCTGCCAATACGACGCCCCGGCGGTCCAGAATTCGCCCACGCCGGACGCGTAGCTCGTCCAGGATGCGATGGGGATTGGTGGGATACTCTCGTACTTCATCGGCGCGCAGAATGCTCCAGGTACCGGTCCCTATGGCTGTGAGGCCCAACAGCAGGAACAGACTTGCTCCCAGCCGGCTGAACGAAGGGCCTTTCAAGGCCGGCATCTGGGGAGCGTTGATTCTCAAGCTGAGCGGCGGGGGATGAGGCGCCGTCATGTTCAGCAAGATCCCTGTAGCAATCATCATCGTGGTCAGGGAAGAGCCTCCATAGCTGAGGAAGGGTAGGGTCACGCCCGTGATCGGAATCAATTTGGCGTTACCCGCGATAATGACCCAGGCCTGGATACCTAGCAGCGCGGCAATTCCCCCGGCGAGCAATGACTCGAACGTGTTCTGCCGTTCTTGGGCCATCTGCAGGATGTGGAATACGAAGTAGCTGATAAGTCCAATCAAGGCAATTGCACCGGTGATGCCGAATTCGTCCGCCAGCGCTGCATAGATGAAGTCGGTGTGTACTGCCGGAATCAAAGTCGGGCGGCCCTGTCCGAGGCCTTCCCCGAACAGACCCCCGGCGGATAGGGCAAACAACGATTGCAGAATCTGGAAAGCACGGTCGGCCTGTGCCGGCGCCCATGGATCCAGCCAGATGCTGACGCGTAGAGCTACCCTATCGGAGATCAGGGCGCCTGCCACAGCAACCGGTGCAAACATCAACAAGCCGATGATGACGTGGCTGAGTTTGCCCCAGGCAAGATACAACATCGCGAGTGCGGTGAGATAGAACAACAAAGCGGCGCCGAGGTCTTGTTGCCAGGCCAGGAGTACGAGCGCCAGGCCGATCATTAGGAGCATTGGGCCGAAAACGGCCGGCCACGCTCCTTTGCCGTGTCGTGTGTTCAACAGCTCGCCCCTGGCAGCAAGGTAGGAAGCCAGATAAACAACGAGGAGTAATTTCAGAATCTCCGATGGCTGGAAGTAGAGACCTGCAAAGCCCAACCACAGCTGCGCTCCATAGCCTGATGGGTTGACGCCAAAGACCAGGGTTGCTGCCAGCAGCAGGAGTCCACCGGCAAGCAGTGTATACCGGTAGCGCTGCAACAGACGGAGCAGGGGCGTTTGCAGTGCGACGCCGGTAAGCGCCACACACCCCACGAAAAGCCACACAATCTGGCGTGGCAGGAACCCCGGCGCTAGCCGGGCCAACAGCAGCAGGCCCCATCCTGTCAACAGTGCAACCGGGGGAAGCAACATCAGGTCGGCTTCCGGGCGTTTTTTGCGCAAGATGGCATATGTGCTTGCCCAACTAAAGGTCCAGCCACCGGCCAGAGCCAGTAGATGCCCTCCGCGCAGGGATTCGGTCGGTGCGGCGATGTGCAGCGCTATACTGCCCACAGTCACAAACATCCACGCAAGTCCCAAGAGCATCAACGTGACGCTCGGGGCGGCAAGTCTCGCCGTTCGCCGGAGAAAGGGCTGCGTGTGCATGTTAGAGATAGGGGGCCGTGATGACGTGTAATCTCCGGCGCGTCTCATCCGGAATGCGGTCACGCGCCGTGATCAGCGCATTGGCAAGGGCCTCGTGGCACGCACAGGATGAGTGTTGTGTGATTCGGGGAACGAGGTCTGCAATGGCGCGTTGTGCCAGCGCGACGTTGGCGTTGAGGCGCTCAATAACCATTTCCACCGTGACCGTTTCCTCACTCTCGTGCCACACGTCGAAATCGGTCACGTGCGCCATACTCGCGTAACACATACCAGCCTCACGCGCCAAAAATGCTTCCGGACACGCCGTCATTCCGACAATGTCCATTCCCCAACTGCGGAAGACACGGCTTTCGGCCTTGGTGCTAAACCGAGGACCTTCGATAATGATGAACGCTCCCCCACGGTGCACAACGCCGCCTTGACGTTCGGTGGCATCGGCGAGATGCTGGGAAAGCGTTGCGCAATACGGATCCGCGACAGAAATGTGTCCAACCACCCCTTCGCCCAAAAACGTGCGCGCCCGGTCTTTGGTGAAATCGAAAAGTTGGTCGGGAACAACTACGTGCCCTGGTTTGAGTTCCTCGCGCAGGGAACCACAGGCATTCACGGCAATGACCTGCCGTACGCCCAGCGATTTCAACGCGTAGATATTGGCGCGGTAGGGAACTTCACTGGGGGCAAGTATGTGCCCCTGCCCGTGGCGTGACAAGAAGACGACGGGAATCCCGTTGAGCTCCCCGGTGATAAGGGTGTCACTGGGGGGGCCAAAAGGGGTATCTGGTTTCAACTCTGCAATGTGCGTGAGGCCGGGCATCTGGTAAAGGCCCGATCCTCCAATGAGGGCAATGTGGATGTTACTCGTGTTCATGGAAATGGCGCTCCTTATTGTGCTATTCCTGGCGGGTAATTGCTGCTTGATGCGGCGGCCCTATGCGTTTGGGTCTTCAATCTGCTCGTGAGTGTTGTCGGCGACGAGGAACGTGAGGTGCTCGTGACAGAGACCACACCCGACGTAAGGATCGGCCACCGGCCCCTTGCTCTTGGTACAGGTCGCCTGGATTTGCATCCGTGGCTTTTCCCAGAATCTCAGGGGGCGCCTTCCGATGCGCGCGTGGAGGACCAGGTTAGGGCAAGCATTGGCCCGCCGGATATCGGGAACCGGGCACTGCCGGCATAATTCCGAAGACCAGTTCTCGGTCCCAGGTTGGCCTTCGATCAGACGGCATTCATCTGGCCCTGTGCGCCAACGTTGCACATCGACGTAGTAATAAGGACATGCTTTTCCATCAGGAGTGCGCATGGTTCGAGCTCCCGAAATCAGGCCGGTATGTAGGCCTGAATCAGGCTAGCCCGCACATTGAGCTGGGGGACATGTTGCGGCAGTCTGACGGGCGCTTCGGCTAGAAAATGGATGCCGGCATCGAAAATGGGTACGAACTGTGCGTTCCAGAAATCCAGGAAGTTGCTGGCTTGGGCGTCGCTGTGCAACGGCGCCATGCCGCGGATAACCATGAGGGGTAAGTAGAGCATGACTTGTCCTTGTCTGAGCGGTTTGCGTAGCTGCGACACTGTTTCCTCGCTGGTGAAGATCACGCATTGGATGTTTGCTTTGTTCAACAGTAGCTCGGGCGCCTTGCTCGCCGGTAGCCCGGTGAAACTCCACGGCGTGATGCGTGCTTCGGCGACCTTCAGGAAGTCGACGTTGGTTTTGTCGAGATGCATAAACGGGTTTCCGAGTGATTCTATTTGTCCCTGAACCCATATGAGATCCGTTGCTATGAGCGCCTCGTGATGCTGAATGGGTGAAACCTCTCCTGACCGAATATCTGTGAGACTCATGGTATCTCCTGATGTGCTATGTTCTGGTTACGACGACAATGCATACAGGTCGTCTTCTTGCAACATTGGGATCTGTAACTGCTGTGCTTTGCGGAATTTGGCGCCTCCGGGGCTTTCGCCTACAACCAGATAGTCGGTTTTCGCACTTACAGAACCGGTGACTTTGCCGCCGTGTGTCTCGATCCACTGCTTGATTTCATCTCTGGGGCGCGAGAGCGTTCCGGTAATGACAAACGTCAATCCTTCGAGCGGCGTGTGCGTCACATCGCTGGCCGGTTGGGGGACTGCCGTCAGTTTCACGCCGGCCTGGGAGAGCTTGTCGATGAATTCCCGGTTACGTGGTTGTTCGAACCACGAGGTGATGTTCCGGGCAATGATCGGGCCAATGCCTTCGATGCCAGCGAGGGTCTCGTCTTGTGACTCGGCCAGGGCAGCCACCGAGCCGAAAAATCGTGCCAGTACCTCTGCAACGACTGTCCCCACATTGCGGATACCTAGACCGGCGATGATACGTGCAAGCGGGCGGTCTTTGGCCGCAGCAATCGCCGTGAGCAAGTTTTCGGCTTTCTTATCGGCGAATCCCTCCAGGGCTATAAAATCATCTTTGGTCAACGTGAAGAGATCTGCCGGGTCTGCGACTAATTGCCGGTCGACCAATTGTCGCGCCGTACTCTCCCCCAATCCCTCGATGTCGATGATGTGCGCAAAATAGATGAGCCGCTGGACGCGCTGGGCGGGACAGGCAGTATTGACACACAGGTAGGCCACCTCACCTTCCGGGTGGACCACAGGTTCACCGCAGGAAGGGCAGTGCGTTGGCGGTGAGATGAGGCGCTCGCTGCCCGTCCTTATTTCTGCGAAAGGACCGGTGACGTAGGGAATGACGTCGCCGGCGCGACGAACCATCACACGGTCTCCAACGCGGATGTCGCGTTCCTCTATGAAATCGAAGTTGTGCAGCGATGCCCGGCTTACTGTCACCCCGGCGATTGGGACCGGCTCCAGCAGGGCTGTGGGCGTAATAACGCCGGTACGGCCTACGGAGAACTCAACATCCAGCAGGCGGGTCGAGGCCTCTTGTGGCGGGAATTTGAACGCCACCGCGCCGCGTGGTCGCCCTCCAACTGTGCCCAAAGCTTCTTGGATTGCCAGGTCGTCGATCTTGATGACCACCCCATCTGCCTCGTAGGG